>JBEPWT010000248.1:0-4027 GCA_041642275.1 Desulfopila sp.
GGGCAACGGTTTCTATCTGGTTGCTTCGGGAAAGGTGAAAATCTACAAGATGTCACCTGCCGGCAAGGAGCATATTCTGCACATATTCGGCCCGGTTGAACCCTTCGGCGAAGTACCCGTTTTCCATGGCCAGCCTTTTCCCGCCTCCGCCGAATGTCTGAGCAAAACGGAAACGCTTTTTTTTCCCCGGGACAGCTTTGTCGGCCTGATTCACGACAATCCCTCCATAGCCCTGAATATGCTGGCTGTACTCTCCCTGAGGTTGCGAAGATTTACCACCCAGATTGAAAATCTGTCCCTCAAAGAGGTACCGGCCAGACTGGCGGAATATCTTCTCTACCTTCAGGAAGAACAGAATGGCAGAGAAACCGTGGAACTGCAAATCTCCAAAGGCCAGCTGGCATCGCTGCTGGGAACCATACCCGAGACACTGTCGCGGATATTTGCCAAAATGAGCGACGAGGGGCTTATTGCCGTAAACGGCCGCAGGATAACCCTGCTGGACAGGGAAAGCCTGCTCTTCCGGTGATTCGATAGTCCCGGTATTTGATCCTTGGTGGAAATTATAAATGGCACTATCTATACAGCAATCTGGTCATGAAGGAGTGCCTGGGTTCTGCTACCAGATCCATGTTTTCACTGTCATTGGGCCGGAGACCGAACATTGCCATAAGTGTCGTATCCATGGTCATCCGGTGGTCGACGGAGGAGAGAATGTTGGCGTTGACCGGATCGATCAGCCGCGCCGAAATAAAGATGGTCCGGTTGGCAACCGAGTATGTTCCCACGGCAAAGGCCTGAGCCGACTGTTGCGGCTGCAAATCGACGATGTTTCTCGAAAGAATCTTTTCGCCGCTCAGCGGAGCGACCTCGAGTTCGTTGCGGAGTTTGACTTCTCTGACGGTGTAGCCCATCTGCACGAAACGGGACGTGAGATGTTCCTGCATCACTCTGCTGAACTGTGATGTCTCGTCGAGGTTGTCATTGTTGACAAAGGTGGTTGTCAGAATGGGCTGGTGCGGATGTCTCGGCAGAAGGGGGGGATGGGCATGCCGTTCCAGTTTTTCGGCGAGTTCGTAGGCGACATCGATGAGATTTTGCCGTGGCTCGAACATTTGAGTCAGTCTGGACGGCTGCAGGGAGGAACAGCTGCTGAGAAAAGCGAGGAGAAAACCGAGGGCGGCGGCAGAAAACAGCAGAGACGATCGATTGCCGCCGAGAATGTTTTTCATGGATGAATGGAAGATGCGCATGGTAGATAAGTATCCTGCCGTTAAATGGCGCCGGGAGAGGGCCTGGAACCGGTGAGTTGGATTTCTTTTCCTCTCTGCCGGACTTTTTGGTACTGATGGTAGTCGCCGCCATTGATGTAATAAATATTGGATGATCGAAAAAGATACTTATTGTTGAGCACCATGGAGGCGGAAATGATGACCTCGACATTCGTGGTTCTGGCATAGGTGGTATTGCCGTAATCGGCTCCGGCGGCCAGCGATATGGCAAGCAGTTCGGCCGGGGCGTTGCGAATGACGGCGACCGCCGTGGTCAGTGCCGTAAACAGACCGGGACGCAGCGTCCGCAGACGCTTCGAATGATGATGCACCGCCTGGACCTTGTAGTTTATGGTTATTGCTTCGCTATCGGCGGAAGCGCTGGTGGGTATGCCAAAATTCACCAGTTCGGTGAGGAGAAGATCGCGAAAGCCTTCATCGAACTCCGTGGTAACCTGCTGCGGGCATGGTTCCCCGTCTGATCCGCAGGTTTCCTTGACAAAAACGGCGGTGTCGAGAAAGTCGCCTCTGATCAATTCGTTGTTGATGCTGTTGGCCATATCCCGGGCGAGGACGTTCCAGTGATGCGCCGCCTGCATTTTTTCCTGGGTCGAATGGGGATACCCTATGGGCTCCGGTATGCGGCTGCAGGAGAGCAGCAGCAGGGGGATTGCCACGAGTGCAAGTATTTTCATGGATGCTCCTGGTTGAAAATGTGTTATGAGTGTATCGGATGATATTCGGCAAATAATAGACGAAAAGAGTTTTTTATTTCTTCCATTGTCGCCGGTAAAAAACCTTTAGGGTGCGAGAAGTCCCGGAAAAAGGCCATTGGCGGGACTGCCGCACCTTATTCTTTCTGGCCGCCGGCGGTTAAATCGCATATTCCATGACCATAGATCTTCATATACACTCAATCTATTCCGACGGCACATTCTCCCCAACCGAAATTGTCGAACGTGGCCGCAGACGCGGATTGCAGGCCCTTTCCCTGACCGACCACGATACCATTGCCGGCATTGGCGAAGGCGCGGCCGCCGCCGCCCGGGCAAATATCGAGCTGGTGTCAGGTGTGGAATTGAGCGTGGAATACGGCGAGCTCAATTTTCACCTGCTCGGATACTTCTTCGACCATGAAGATCCCAGACTCAATGGAAAAATTGCTCTGCTCCAGGAAGCCAGGGAGGAGCGCAACAAAAAAATACTCACCAGGCTGCAGGAACGCGGCATCGATATTTGCCTGGAGGAGGTTCAGAGGATTTCGCCGGTGGGCCAGACGGGCCGGCCCCATATCGCCCAGGTGCTGAAGACCAAAGGGGTGGTCAGCAGCATGAACCAGGCCTTTGAGCGATATCTGGGCAAAGGGGCCTGCGCCTATGTCTCGAGATTCGTCTACAGCTTCGCTGAAGCCGCTGCATTTTTAAAAGAAAGCGGCGGCATTACCGTTCTCGCCCATCCCGCCCAGATAGACCCTACGCTGCGCCGGTTGCCGGCACTCGTCGCCGAACTTGCCCCAAAAGGCCTGGATGGCCTGGAAGCCTATTATCCTTCCCAGTCCTCTTCGACGCGCAAGAAATTGAAAACAATCGCCAAAAGACATAATATGGTAATCAGCGGCGGAAGTGATTATCATGGTCTGATACGTCCGGGTACCGATATGGCCGGCGGGACAAATTTCCGGGTTCCAGCCGAGGTGCTGGAGGACATGAGACGAAAAGCGGCCGATAAACAGAGAAACCAGAGATGATCGCTGATACAATGATTTTACTGGGGTATATGGTAATGCCATGTTTTCAATTCTCGTAGTCGATGATCAACCTAATTATCTGATCGTGCTCTCAGAACTCCTGCGCGAAGAGGGCTTTGAAGTGTATACCGCCCCTGGCGGCAGGGAAGCCCTGGAGGTTGTCAGGGAGGTTGATCTTGACCTGGTGATAACCGATATGCAGATGCCCGAGGTCGACGGCCTGCAGCTTCTCCAGGAAGTCAAGAAAATCAATGCTGAACTGCCCGTCATCATCATCACCGCCTATGCCGAGGTGGAAAAGGCGGTGGCAGCCATGCAGGCCGGGGCCTTCAGCTACCTGGCAAAGCCTTTTTCCAACGATGAGCTTATCGTCAATATCAACAAGGCGGCGCAGCACTATTCACTGCTGCGGGAAAACACACGTCTGCGCAAGGAAATCCGGGGAAAAAACAACTTCGGCGGCATGGTCGGCAAGAACAGCAAAATGCTCGAGGTCTACGAACTTATCGAAAAAGTGGCTCCGACCCCGGCCTCGGTGCTTATTTCCGGCGAAAGCGGTACGGGCAAGGAACTGGTGGCCAAGGCCATTCATATAAACAGCCCCCGCGAATCACAGCCCTTTATCACCGTCAACTGTGCCGCCCTGTCGGATAATCTGCTTGAAAGTGAACTCTTCGGTCACGAAAAAGGGGCCTTTACCGGTGCCGTCGGCATGCGCAAGGGACGTTTTGAACTGGCCAGTTCCGGCACCATCTTCCTCGATGAAGTTGGCGAGATTCCTCTTGTTTTGCAGTCGAAGCTGCTGCGTGTACTGCAGGAAAAAACCTTTGAGAGAGTCGGCGGCACCAAAACATTGTCGGTTGATGTGCGCATCATAAGCGCCTCCAACAAGGATCTGAAAGAAGAGGTCGCCCTGGGCAATTTCAGGGAAGATCTGTTTTACCGGCTCAATGTCATTCATGTCTGGCTGCCGCCGTTGCGGGAACGCATGGACGACATGCCCCTGCTG
>JBEPWT010000249.1:0-4024 GCA_041642275.1 Desulfopila sp.
CTTCTTCGACAACGGCCAGCGGCGCCGATGAGGCGAAAGGCGACAGAAGCAGCCGCGTCCGGCCGCCGACCACCACCGAGCCGTCCCAGAGCTGGTATTGCTGCAGGGCTCCGAAACAGGAGACGGCAATCAGGGTGATCAGCAGGGCGGCGATGATGAGCAAACCCTGGCGCAGGAGGCGGAAGAAGCGGCAGACAAGCAGCAGTGTCAGGAATACATAAGCCGTGAGTGCCGACAGCAGCCACTGGTTCATGTCGAGCAGGCCGAATAGACGGTCTTTGAAATTCCGTTGCGCTGCGAACAGCCCCGATTCCTGACGGAGCAGATCAAGATCGGCCCGCAGGTCGTCATCGCCAGGTTCCAGCCTCAGCCCCCGGAGATATTGAAGAATAGCCTGGCCGTTGCGTTCCTGCGCCGCATAGCTGTTGCCGAGATTGTGGAGGACCTCGGCGGAAAGACCATATTTTCCCAGAATCTGGCGGTAGCCTTGTGCGGCCTCGGCAAATTTGCCGGCGCTGTAATCGGCATTGGCTTTGTGTAAAAGTTGGGCGGGTGCAGGGCCGGATGCAGCATCAGCATGGAGGGCGAAGAGCGCTGCGGCCAGCATACAGAGCAAAGGGACGAGACCTCTCATGGCTCTTCCTCCAGGGCGCGCCGGAGTCGCGCCAGAAGCGAGTTCATCTGCGGCGAGTTGAGGTGCAGGCCCCCATAGGCATGCTGCTGGGCGGTACTGAAAATTTCCACCAGGGCCGAATCTCCGGGTAGTGTGCGCTCAAGGTCGGAGAGGCTGATGGCGGCAGCCTCCATGTTCCAGACGCCAGCCAGGCGCATGCTGATGAGGCGGCGGCAGCCTTTGCAAAAAGCCTCGTCGTCGCCGGCGGCGGCAGCCTGGCGCAGGGTCGCCAGGCCGGCCGCAATCTCCTGCTGCAGCTTCCTCTTCCGCAGCTGTTCGAGGTTGCCGGGGCGATATCTTTTCGCCAGGCTGACAGCTGTCAGTGCCAGCACAAGGGCGGTACAGAGAAAAATCGTAAACCAAAACCAGCTCCGCTCGAAAAGAGGCGTTATTTCTTCGAAAAAATCACCACTGGTCAAGCGGAGCTGCATCCTGGGAGCCGAGGGCTCCTTTTTTTCGACATCGCCCGGAGGGGTGGGCGTCGGCAGGGCAGGCGAGAGGTCTTCTCCGGCCGATTCATCCTCTTCGACATGCAGCGGCAGGGGATCGGTGTCGAGGGTGACATAGGATGCTGTCGCTGGATCGAAATAGCTGAAGCGCAGCGAAGGGATGGCCGTCAGGGCGGCGTTTTTGGCCACCACCGCCCGTTCGAACACCTTTTTGCCGGTATAGCTGTTGCCGCTGCTGAAAAACTCGCCGCTGGCGGAATAGCTCTTCCAGTTTTCATCGGCAGGAAAATCCGGGGCGCTGACCCTGTCGAAATTGCCCCTGCCCGAGATACTCATGGTCAGGCTAACCGGCTCGCCGGCGGCAACGCTCTGCGGCTCGGCCGCAACGCTGAAATCGAAGGTCCCCACGGCGCCGCCGAAACCGGGCGGTCGGCCCTTTTCCGGCAAGGGCATGACGGTGACGGTCTGCGGGTCGGTACGCATCTGTACTTTCTGCCGCCTGACATTGCCGAAGAAGCTGTCGAAGAGATCATCGCTGAAAAAATCATCGTCGAAGAGTGAATTGCGCTGAGTTCTGCTTCTTTGCGGCAGTTCGATGATGGCCCCGAGTTCGACGGCGATCTCATGGCGGCCGTCCCTGATGGGGGTTATGGCCGACTGCCAGGAAATGACCGAATAGGTCCGGCCCTGGTACTTCTCCACTGTCTGTCGCGGTTCGGCCGTCGGTGGCGAGAGAATGAAGCCGCCGCCGGCAAGTGAAGGTTGTTCGGTGATTTCGGCGCCGATCTTTCTGCGAAAATAGGCCTTGATGGTCACCGGGGTGACCTCTCCGGTATAGAGCCGGTCGGGTATTTTCTCGATGGTGACGAAAGCAGGTCCCTCAGCGCCTCCATTCTCCCGGGAATCGGTGCCGGCTGCCGGCTGGGAGGCGGCGGTCACCTCAAAATGCAGGGATTCCGTGGTCAAGGTTGTGCCTCCGGCATCGATGGTCAGCGGCGGGATGGAATAGCTGCCCTCCTTCAGGGCCTCGATCACATAGGTAGAGGTAATGGAGGAGGAAAAGGCGCCGTTGACCATTTGTATCTGCGTGCTCTGGCCGTGCTCGTGAAAAATGAGGTTGTCGATTTCGGGAATGTCGATATCGGCCGATCTCGCCCCGTTGATGCGGATGCTCAGCGTTGCGCCGGAACCGAGACTGAAGTGGGTAGTGCTGAGCGTCGCCGACAGGCTCATCCCCTTCTCGGCTGTAGCGAGGCTGCATGAAAAGGGCAGTATCAGCAGTACGCACAGCAGCGGCAGGGCCGGTAAAGAAGTGAAGAGAGTCCTGTCTTTTCCTGTCATCACCAGTTTTTTCCTCGTTTTTGCGGGATGTTCTGCCGTTGTTGGGGAATAAAATCGAGTCTTCCCTCTTCATTTTTCATCTCTTCGAGAAGCTGCAGGGCCTGGCGTTTGTTGAGCCCATCCTCCCGAGGTTGCCGGCGGGCGTGCTCCGCCGGCCTGTTTCGTTCGTCCTGTCGGCCGTCCTGCAGCTCGTCCGGTGGAATCCCGGTGTCCTTCGAGCCGTCTTGGCCGGCATCACCTTCGGCACCTTTCTCCGGTGCCGCCTTTTGCCGGCCATCCTCCGGCGACTGCCCCTGTTGCGGTTTTCCGCCGTCTGCTTGTTGCCGCCGGCGTTGCTCCGGGGAGGCCTCCGAATCGTGGCGGTCGCCGCTTTTTTCCTCGTTTTTCTGGCGGTTTCGCTGTTGTTTCTGCAGTGTTTCGAGTTCTTCCCTGACCCTCTGATGGTTGTTTTTGGCCCGAATATCCTCGGGCTGCAGTTCCAGGGCCGCTTCATAGGATTTCAAGGCCTTCAGCCACTGGTCGACGGTACTGTCCACATCGCCCTGCAGGCTTTGCTCGCCCTTTTTAAAGTGGGCGTTGCCGCGATTGAAATAGGCTTTTTCCTGCAGCTCCGGATTGTCGCTGTGCAGGGCCCTGGTAAAGGCGGCGATGGCTTCGTCATAGCGCTGGTTCTTGTAGGCGGCGGTGCCGTAGTTGTAGTGGATCAAATCATTGGGTTGCTGCGCCAGCAACTCTTCATAGTAGCGGGCGGCGGCCTGATAGTCGCCGTTGTTGAATGCCTCCTCGCCCGTCGATTCGCTGGTCGATGCCGGCGAAGGCGTTGCCAGAGAGGCGACCAGGCTCAGCAGCATGATGGCGGGCAGGGTCTTGCGCCGCTTCCAGGGCGGTGAGAAGATCGAGGGCGGGGATTTGCGGCCGGTGACCAGGTATTCGAGCATCAGCAGAAAAAGCGCCATGCCCAGAAACCAGGGAAAGCGCTCAACAGGCACCTTCTGGCGTCTTTTGGCAAGTTCTTCCTTGGGGATGAGGGCGAGTTTGCGGTTGTAGATGCTTTCCAGTCCCTGGCCGCGGCTGCCGAGCGGCGCATAAAGACCGTCGGTCGCACTCGAGATACGGCGCAGGCCGCTCTCATCAAGCCGGGAAATGACATACTGTCCCTGCTCGTCCTTGATGTAGCCGCTGCTGTGTTCATCATTACCCGGCGGCGCCACGGGGACAAGCTCGCCCTCCCTGGTGCCGACGCCGATGGTGAAAATGGTCATTCCCTGCCGGCGTGCCAGTTCTGCGGCGGCGAAGGCGTTGCCTTCGAGGTTTTCACCGTCGGTGAGAATGACCAGCAGCTTGTGATTGGCATCGTTGTCGAGAATTCTGGCGGCTTCGTCGATGGCGCCTTCGAGATCGGTGCCCGGCTCAGGGATGATAGTGGTGTCGAGCGCCTGCAGCGTTTCGGCAAAGGCGGTGTAATCGATGGTCAGCGGGCACAGGAGATAGGCCGAGCCGGCAAAGGGCATCAGGCCGACGCGGTCGCCGTCGAGCCGTTCGACGAAATCGAAAATGGCCA
>JBEPWT010000250.1:0-3989 GCA_041642275.1 Desulfopila sp.
TTGGCGGACTGGTTCATCTCATTCATCAGGGGATAATGAAAATAACCCTTTTCTTTTGCGCCGGAAATGTGGCGGAAACCCTGGGACTGCATAGAATCGATGAGCTCAGCGGAGTGGGCCGACGGATGCCGCTGACCATGGGTGCCTTTACCATAGCCGCCTTCGGAATGATAGGAATTCCTCCGGTCGCCGGGTTCATCAGCAAATGGTACCTGGCCCTGGGCGGTTTGCAGGACGGGCACCTGTGGGTGGTTGCAGTCCTGGTGATCAGCACTCTGCTGAACGCCGCCTATTTCCTGCCCATAATTTATATCGCCTGGTTCGGGGAGCCTGAAGCCGGTAGCATCCTTGTAAACTTTGACGGTTTTCTGGAAACCAGATGGACGCTTCTTCTGCCCACAGTGATCACCGCCTTTTTCAGCCTGGGCGCCGGTTTGTGGGCCGGGTGGCAATGGAGTCCTTTGGGAGTTGCCGAAAAAATCGCTCAGGGCATGGGGATATTGCCATGATGTACATTCTTAGCATTCTCCTGCCTCTTGTCGCAGGTTTTCTGGTGCTCCTGCCGGCGAGCAGAAATATGGTGCTGCGCCTGCTCCTTCCTCTGGCCGCTCTTCCCGCTCTTCTTACCGCCATATCCGGCATAACCGCCGAGGTAGAAATGCCGGCATTGATTCTGGGCCTGCACTTCGGCCCGGGTATGTATGGACGAACTTTTCTTGCTGCCGCCGCCCTGGTCTGGCTGGCTTCATCGCTGTTCATCCTTGGCTATATGGCGGGGAAGCCGAGAATCACCTCCTTTGTCTTTTACTTTTGTTTGACCATGAGCGGTAATTTCGGGCTCATTCTGGCACGAGACATACCCTCCTTTTACACCTTTTTCGCGCTCATGACTTATGCCGCCTACGGTCTTGTGGTACATGACCGCCGTCCCGAATCACTCTTCGCCGGCAAAATATATATAATCATGGCGCTCTGCGGGGAAGCCGCGATCATTACAAGTATATTCCTGGCGGTTAGCTCAGCTCCCGGAATAGGAGTCGAGGATATTTTTCCGGCACTGCAGGTTTCTCCCTGGAGAAGTATCATCCTCACCACAGCCTTTATCGGCTTCGGAGTAAAAGCGGGTGCTTTTCTGATGCATTTCTGGCTGCCTCTCGCTCATCCGGCGGCTCCGAGCCCCGCCAGTGCGGTTTTGAGCGGAAGCATGATCAAGGCCGGCCTGCTCGGCTGGCTCCATTTCTTTCCGGTGGGGGCCGTGGACTTTCATTTCTGGGGGATTGTCTTTGTCGGTTTTGGCATATCCGCTCTTTTTTATGGGGTGATCGTAGGTCTGCTGCAATTCAACCCCAAAACTATCCTGGCCTACTCCAGCATCAGTCAGATGGGATTGATGACATTCACTCTGGGAGTGGGGTTGTATGATGCCGAACTCTGGCCGGCTGTGATGCCGATTCTGCTTATGCTGGTGCTCAATCATTCCCTGAGCAAGGGGCTTCTCTTTCTGATAACGGGTGCCGCAGGATCCGTTGGCAAAAACAGGGTTTCGGCAATATTCATTGCGGTCGCCTCTTTTTTTCCGGTTCTGGCCCTGGCGGGTTCCCCCTGGACAGCCGGAGCGGCGGTAAAATACGGACTGAAGGAGGCCGCTGCGGCAAGCTCTCTTCCCTGGCCGGTGGAACCATCTCTGCTTTTGACTTTAAGCGCCGTGGCCACGGCACTGCTTCTCGGCCATTTTCTTATCAGATTGCAGGAAAAAATGGAGACTGAAGACCAGCGGCTGCCTTTGTACATGTGGTTTCCACTGGCAGTCTTGCTGTCCGTGCTTGCCGTGGTAGTGATCATCGCCTCACATTTTATGGGAATGGAAACAAAAATCGAAGAAATGATCCATTATGATGTGTGGTCCACTGCATGGCCGGTGCTGGCAGGCCTGTTTCTGGCCCTTCCTTTTCGAGTTTTCTGCGCCAGATGCGCCCTGCCGGAATTTCATCCAGGTAAAAGGGCAGGACAATTACTGCGGCCATTCTTCCGTCTCAGTCTGTGGGCCATGATCCGTTTAAATCGCCGGAAAAGAAGAATGGCCAGGTTTTTCTGGTCTCAATATGCCGCGCTATTCGGCAAGGAAAAGGATTCTCATCCTGTTTTCAGATGGATTGAAAACCGTTTCATGCATTGGCACACCGCCGGACTGATGTTTGTCGCCTTGCTGGTGGTATTTATTCTTTTAACTCTCTTCCAGGAACAACCATGAAGCTGAACATTCTCCGGCTCAAGGCCCTGCTGTTCCGCCTGATCCTGTTCTCCCTTATCTGGTGGGGGCTGAGCGAGGGCAGGATTCCCTATATTCTGCCTCCTGCTCTGTTTGTTGTAATGGCGGCATGTGTCAGCATGTTCAGCATCCGACCCGGTATGTGGAATATCCGCTTGTCGGCCATACCGCAATTTTTCTTTTTCTTTCTGATGCAGACCTTTATGGCGGGACTGGATGTTGCACTCAGGGCATTTCGCCCCGGGCCGCCTCTTCAGACCGGACGTATCTCCTATACGTTGAGGCTGTCCCGGCAATCAGCGAAAATATTCTTCGTCTGGATTGTCAGCCTCCTGCCAGGCACTGCCAGTGTCTCTTTCGAGGAAAATCGGGTGCTGATCCATGTGCTGGACACAGAGCAGGTCCACCGCGAAAAACTCCGGACCATTGAAAACCACATCGCCTCGCTTTTCGGCTGAAGGTCTTGGCCTCATGCAGAATCAGTCACTGACAGAAGCATGATCATAAAAAATTTCAACTGGAATCATTTCACACTAGCGGCGGGCAATTTTCCAATCCGGAAGAATTTTGAACACTGAATAACAAAGTGACCTTGTCTTTATCATGATTGTGAAAGTGTTTTATGCATGGGCGCAATGACAACAATGCTGAGCCATGGACTCATGGAAGACCTCCTTACTGTAATTCATCTATCTTGCTCCGGTCTTGAAAAGAGACTATTGCAGCTGGTCGGACAAGGGCAATTTTTATACCCTCTTTTTGTGATCTCTATTTATAAGGGAACAAGTGCATCGGAACACACAGTACTGTTCTGAAAAACTATAAGCAGGAATCTTGCGCCCACATGTCGCGGAGAAATACATGACCCCTGTTCTGTGTAATATTTCCGAAGAAGCAGGACAAAGAAAGGGTGCCTGGCGGCACCCTACGGCCAAAAATGAATACGGCATCTCTGTGACCACCTTGAAAACCTGGTGGAAAAGAATCTTTGCTCAGCCGGATGAGTAGCTCATTTTCTGGAACTGGTAGCAAGGGAAATTTTCAGAGCCGGCTCATCCGGCAGTTACCGGCTGAGCATTTACTGAGATTGTATCTGTTCTCCCGGTACTTCTGTCGGCGGCACCGGGGGTCCGATTACTTCCGCTTCTTCCTGCCAGCCCGGTGCCACTCCATAATGTTCCTCCAACTCGAAAAGAAATACTTGAGTGGACTTATCCGCTTGCTGCGGAGCATTGTCAAGCTTGCTCTCAGCGACCTTTAGCTTGGCATGGCCACTCTCCCGGTCAAACTGCAAAGCTTCCAGTGGTACAGCAATATTTTCACGGTCCGCATCGCTTTTGGAAATAGTGACGAACTGGACGTTGCCGGATTGTTGGCCGGCATGGGCTTTGGAAATCTCACCTATTTTCTCGCCCTCTTGCGAGACGACCTGCATTCCCTGCATTTCTTCGGCAGACATCGACTGAGCAGCACCATTTTGCCATTCTTTCTTCTCTTTCTGTTCACCTGCTGCATAGATCGGGCTGGCCAGTGCAAGCATGGTCAAGGCTGAAACAATTGTCATCGCGAGCTTTTTCATTTTTTTTCCTCCTAATGGTTGAGAGTTGAGATGTTTTTTTGTGGTCTGTCAAAATACCACAAGGTTGGTTCTACTGCTTTCTGCTGCATATATTATGACGAAGCAATTACCATGCCGGGCGCAAGGTTTATCCAATTCGGT
>JBEPWT010000251.1:0-3949 GCA_041642275.1 Desulfopila sp.
ACCGCCTCGCCATGTTTGCCGGCGGCTTCGATGCCGAGGATCTTGCGGCTGCGGCGGTCGGCGATAAGGGAGATGTAGAGGAGCTCGGACTGCGGATAGAAGTGGGCGTGATCGGCCTGGGAGATGACGGCATAGACCGGGTCGAAGCCTGTTTCCTTGGCCTGGCGGTAGGTGAGTCCGGCCTTGCCGAGACCGAGGTCGAAAACCTTCATGCAGAAGGTGCCCACCGTGCCCTCGAAATGGCTGTTGCCGCCATGAATGTTGGTGGCGATGATCCGGCCCTGACGGTTGGCCAGCGAACCCAGGGCCATGAGCATGTTCTCGCCGCTGATGAGATTCCGCAGCTCGACGCAATCGCCTCCGGCATAGATATTTTTATCACTGGTCCGCAGCCGTCTGTCGACGAGAATGCCCCCGGAACTGCCCAGTGCCAGGCCGGCTTCTGCGGCGAGCCCGGTGTTGGGCCTCACGCCGGTGGCGAGAATGACAATATCCGCCTCGATGGTGTTTCTCGATGTCTGCACACGGCAGCTGTCCCCGTCGGCGGCGATAATTTCTTGGACTTTCTCATCGACCAATACCCGGACGCCCTTTTCCTCGAGGTGGGATTGGATGATGCGGGCGATGCATTTTCCCAGAAGCGTGGGTAAGACCTGATCCTCCATTTCTATAAGGGACGTCTCGATACCCCAGAGATCGGTCATGGCCTCGCTGATTTCCAAACCGATAGCGCCGCCGCCGATGACCACGGCCTTGCCGATTTTACCGCTGGTCATCAGTGATTTGATTTTCTCAGCCTCGTGCAGGTTGTCCAGGGTGAAGACCTGGGGAAGATCGCAGCCGGGAACGGGCGGCCGAAGAGGTGTGGCGCCGGTGGCGAGTACGAGCTTGTCATAGGCAAGAACTTCATCGCCGCCTGTGGTGAGATCACGAATGGTGACCGTCTGAGCGGCGCGGTCGATGGCCGTAGCCTCGACCCGGGTTCTGACGGCGATACCCTTGCAGTGTGTGAAAAAATCCGTATCCCGAAGAACATGGGCGCTGGTGGAGTAGAGATCTTCCAGGTCGTTTATATCGCCGCCAACATAGTAGGGAATGCCGCAGCCGCCATAGGATATGATGTTGTCTTTGTCCAGCAGGGTGATTTGTGCATGGGGGTCGAGCCTTCTCAGGCGGCAGGCTACTTTCGGGCCGAGAGCCACCGCACCGATGATAATTACTTTCTTTGCCATAATTCGCCTTCCATGAAAAAATAAACTGTCTGCAGGCCCGTTTCGGGGGCCAAAAGTACCACAAGGTGGTGTGCATTTGCACGTTATATGAATACTACTATACACACAGCGGCAGGATTATGAAAGGGGTTTATCGGCAAAAATCGGCGCCGCCGTCGGCGTCATCGCCGGCGGCCGAGCGGCCGGCCAGCCAGCCGGTGGAAAACGCCGCCTGGAGATTATAGCCACCGGTGTCGCCGTCGATGTCGAGGAGTTCGCCGCAAAAATACAGTCCCTTGACGCGCGTGGATTCCATGGTGCGGGGGGCGATTTCAGCCGGAGGGATTCCACCGGCGGTAACGATGGCCTCGGCCAGCGGTCTGTGGCCGCTGACCTCCATGCGGAAGTCCTTGAGCCAGCGGCGTATCCGCATTCTTTCCCGCCCGTCTATGAGGCGTGCGCCTTTTGTCGCATCAATAGCGCAGAAGTTCAGGCAGGCGGCCACCATTTCCCTGGGCAGCAGGCCTCGGAGGACCGAGTCGATTCGCTCTTCGCGCCTGGCATGCAAATCACGCTGCAGCCTGTGATCCAGCTTGTTTTCGTCAAGGGCCGGTTTGAGATCGAGGGATACCGTCACTTTTTTTCCGGCTCGCAAACCGTCGACCACCATTCTGCTGTGGGTGAGAATGACGGGGCCGCCTATGCCGAAGCGGGTGAAGCCTACTTCGCCGAAGTCCGATATCCTGCGTTTGCCGTCGATATATATTCTCAGACCGACATTTTTGAGATCGAGGCCGGCCATTGCTCTTACGACGGGGTCATCGACCACCAGCGGCACCAGTGCCGGCCGCAGGGCAGAAACGGTGTGGCCGGCTGATGCCGCCAGCCGGTAGCCGTCTCCCGATGAGCCGGTGGCCGGATAGGAGGCGCCGCCGGTGGCCAGGATAATGCGCGGGCAAAGGTGTGTTTCGCCGTTGCAGCGCACGCCGGTGACGCTGCCGCCGTCGATGAGGATTTCCTCGACCGTGGCCTGGCACCGGAGTTCGACCCCGGCGGAGTCAAGCCATCGCCGCAGTATCTCGACAACATCTTCGGCTCTGCCGCTGGCAGGAAAGACGCGGCCTCCCCGCTCGCGCACCAGAGGCAGGCCGAGCCCGGTGAAAAACTCCATAAGCTCATTGACGAAGAAATGGGAAAAAGGCTGGTGGAGGAATCGCCCCTCTCTGTTGAAGTGGCCGATGAAGTCATGGATCGGGCTGGTGTTGGTGAGGTTGCAGCGGCCTCTGCCGCTGATACGGATCTTGTTGCCCGGGCGCGACATTTTTTCAAGCAGCAGGACCTCTGAGGCGACGGAGGCCGCTTGGCCGGCGGCCATCATGCCGGCCGCACCGGCGCCTATGACGATGATCCTGGTCAATTCTACCCCCTTTGCCCCTGTCCTTTCACGGACCATGGGAAAACGGCACTTTGGCTGATCAGCTTGGGCGGTCTCATGAAAATCCTTGAAATTCGCGGCGGTAAAAATGGCAGATGACAAAGGAAGACAACAAAGGAGGACGGCATAGTCAGAGTACCAAAGGAAAAAAAAGGACAGGTGATTCGTATTAAAATTAATGTCTTATAATCTTATTATAGCAGAATTGCGGCAAATGGAAAGTGTTGCCGGCGAAAAAGTCACGTTAGCCTATTAACACATTCCACTATCTTGCTTAACAGTCTGTAATAAAAACAAATTATAAGGGACCACAGCCGAGAATCCGGTATGGCATGGCTATGCCGGCGGTACCCTGTTAAGGCGCAAAATACATGCTAGGTCGTTGAATTTTGGTCTGTTTGTTGACTTTATGGGCCGCCGCAGTGTATACTTTGGTCAGAGGCACAATCACCTGTTTTCTGCGGAGGACAGCTGCTGCGTCCGGGGGGGATGGAATCGGTCGTGTTGTCTGCTGGTAAATTATTGCTGCGAGGTGCTCTAGTGTCGATAATGAAAAAGATCCTTCTGGCCACCCTTCCTCTGTTTCTCCTCTTCGGCTTCGTATCCATGTGGCTGTCTCTCCGGGCTCTTGATAAACAGGGGGATTCGAGTCTGGCGACCATAGAAGCGGTGATGAGCGAGGGCAAAAAGGAAAAACTCGAAGACCTGGTCCGCAATACCTTTGAGATACTGGCAAGCGAGTACAGGGCCGCCAATGATCCCGAACTTGTCGCCAGGGAATATAAACAGCAGCTCGAGTCCGTGGTGAATCTCGCCTATTCCGCCATGGAAGGCATATATGCCCGGACGGACCTGGGCGAGGCGGAAAAGCAGAGGCGGGCTCTGCGGGTGGTCGAGGAGATGCGCTACCAGGACGGCAACTATCTCTGGATCAACACCCTGGAGCCTGTCATGGTCATGCATCCGCTCAAGCCTTCGCTCAACGGCGAGGATCTCAGCGGCTTCAAGGATCCGAACGGCAAGAGACTGTTTGTCGAGATGGCGGAGGTCTGCGCCGCCAACGGCGAAGGATTTGTCGACTATTTCTGGCCGAAACCGGGGGAGGACGAGCCGGTGGCTAAATTGTCCTTCGTCAAATTGTTCGAGCCCTGGAACTGGGTTATCGGTACCGGCGTCTACATGGAAACCGCCGAAGCGCAATTCCAGCAGAACGCCAGACGGCAGATAGGCAACCTGCGTTTCGGTCCCCAGGGGGAGGATTATTTCTTCATCCTCGATACCGATGGCGTCATCGTCATGCATC
>JBEPWT010000252.1:0-3927 GCA_041642275.1 Desulfopila sp.
CAAAAGAGCCGCTGCCTCCGGGGCTGCAGGCCAAAGTCGATTTGAGTCTGGAGGCGACGGCTGCAAAACGTGCTCCGGGGTTTTTGGGGCTCTATGCTGCCCTGGCAGCGGTGGCGGCGGTGATGGTGCTCCTGGTGCTGCCATTCTGGCCTGGCGCTCCGGTGATCCATTCCATGGATGAGATGGGGCGGTACGTTATCGCCGATCATAGCGGTCACGGCGACGATCTGCTGACCATCCGCCACCTCGACAAGCTCGGCAGTTTCGCTAATCTGGGTGTCGACTATCAAACCATCCGCCGGCAGCTGCCGCCATCCCTGGTATTTGTCGGCGCCCGCATTTGTCCCCTGGGAGAGTGCCAGGCCTTTCATCTGGTCTTCCATGACGGCGGCCGCAGGGTTTCGCTCTACCTCGTCGAATCCGAGGACGTTGGTTTTCCCCTGTCGGGCGACACCAGGTACAGCATCAGCGACGGCCAGCAGACAGTGCAACTCTGGAAGCTGGGCGGCTATGTCTATGCCCTCATCGCCGGAATTGGCTGAGCCGGGTTTCAGGGGGAATCGGAGTTGTAAAATGTCGTGGCCCAGGGGTGCGGCTCAGCCGAGGGCCGATCCCACCTGAAAAACGGTGACGGCCAGAATAAAGGCGAAAACGGTATTGAAGACGATGGAAAACGATGCCCATTTCCACGAAGATTCCTTGGCGATGCAGACGACGGTGACAAAGCAGGGAGCGTAGAACATGATAAACAGCAGCGCTGCTATGGCGACGTTTTTGTTCCAGTTCTCGTCTTCCTGCAACTTTTTGCCCAGCGGTTCCGCCTCTTCGGCGTCGATGTCCCCCAGGGAATACGCCGTACCCAGCGTCGAGACAATCACTTCCTTGGCGGCGAAGCCTCCCACCAGGGCGATGTTGGTCCTCCAGTCGAAACCGGCCAGCGAGGTCACCGGTTCGAGGAAGGTGCCGAATCTGCCGGCCAGGGAATGGCGAAGCTCCTCCTCTTTCTGCCGGCGATCGAGGGCATTGACCGCCTCTGCCGGATTTTCCACCGATGCTGCCTGCAGCTGGACCCTTTTCTCCTCGAAATAGACAGTCCTCTCTTCCGAAAGCCCCGGAAAGGTCATGAGCGCCCACAGCAGTATGGAGATGCCGAGAATGACGGTACCGGCCTTTTTTATGTATTGCCAGGTCCTCTCCCAGGTATGAATAAGCAGGCCGCGCAGGGTCGGCAGGCGGTAGGGCGGCAGTTCCATGACAAAGGGGGTGGAGGTGCCCTTGAGTACCGTTGCCCTGAACAATCGGGCGGCGAGAAGGGCGACGACCCAGGAGATGAGGGTGAAGATGAACATGTAGCGGGCCTTGTCCTCACTGAAAAAGGCACCGATAAGCAGCGCCAGCACCGGCAGTTTGGCGCCGCAGTTCATGAAGGGTACGGTCAGCAGCGTCGCCATGCGCTCCTTGGGCGAGCGCAGGGTTCTGGTGGCCATCACTCCGGGGACCGCACAGCCACCGGCAATTCCGCCGGAGACGATAAAGGGCATGACCGAGGAGCCGTGGAGGCCGAAAATCCTGAAAAGCCTGTCCATCATATAGGCCACTCGCGCCAGGTAGCCGGTGTCTTCGAGAATGGCGATGCTGAAAAACATGAACATGATCAGGGGGACGAAACCGAGGACGCCGCCGACGCCGTCGATTACCCCGGAGATCAGCATTGATTTCAGCAGGCCGTCATCGAGGGTTGCATCGACGACGGAACCGAACCAGCCGAAGAGATGTTCGAGCCAGACCACCGGCATTTCGCTCCAGGAAAAGGTGAACTGGTAGACCCCGTAAAGGACACTCAGCATGATCAGCGGCCCCAGCAGCCGGTTGGTGAGAATCTTGTCGATTTTATCGGAGGTGTAGAGGCGGTCGGTGTCGAATTTGTGGCTTATGACGCCCTCGCGCAGCAGCGACTTGATAAAACCGTAGCGATGATCGGCGAGTATGGCCTCCGGATAGACGTCCAGGGTCTGCTGGGTGTGACGGCTGAGCTGGGCGGCGGTCTCCTCAAGCTTCGCCGCCACAGAGGCGTCGGCCTGCCTGCCCTTGGCCAGAGCCTGTTCGTCTTCTTCCAGGTATTTGATGGCGGTGAACAGCGGCGGATAGGAGCTTGTCAGAAAGGAGGTATCGTCGATGAGCCCGATCATCTGCTGCAGGGCGGCATCGAGATCCTCGCCATAGGAAATTTTCGCCTTTGGCAGCGGTATCCGTCCTGCGGCCACTTCCAGGGCGGCATCCATGAGTTCCTCCACGCCCTTGCCCGAGCGGGCGATGATGCCGACCACGGGAACGCCGAGCAGTTGCTGGAGTTTTTCCGTCTGGACGGTCATGCCGCGGTCCTGGGCGACATCGATCATATTGAGGGCGATGACCATGGGAACACCGAGCTCTATCAGCTGGCAGGTCAGGTAGAGATTGCGCTGCAGGTTCGAGGCATCGACGATATTGATGACCGCCTGCGGCTTTTCCTCGGTGAGGTGGTCGCGGGCGACGATTTCCTCCATGGAATAGGCGGTCAGGGAGTAGGTTCCCGGCAGATCGGTTATGCTCACTTTCTTGCCGCGGTGCTGCATATAGCCGATCTTATAGTCGACGGTAATGCCGGGATAGTTGCCGACATGCTGCCTGGCGCCGGTGAGATGATTAAACAGGGTCGTCTTGCCGGCATTGGGATTGCCGGCCAGGGCCATGGTGATTTCGTTTGTCATTGTACCGGATTGTGGAGTGAGAAAGAGCAGGACTGCCTACTCATTGGGTACGATATAGATATGGTCTGCTTCGTTGTTTCTGAGGGTGAGAACCGAGTTCATGACGCGCACGGCCACCGGGTCCCTGAGGGGGGCTCTGCCCTGGATTTTGATCGCCGTTCCGGGGACCAGGCCCATTTCTCTCAGCCTTCGGCCCAGTTCGCCGGTGGCTTTGATCGCGGCGATGGTACCGCTCTGCCCCTTTTTCATCTGCCGCATTGAAATGCTTTTCATAATTCAGCTCGGTATTTCGTGTGTAGTGCCCCCGGTGTTCGTCTCAGGGACGCTCAGAGTTTTTTTTCAGTTTTTTACCCGAAGAACAGCTGCCGCAGTCGCCGCTGCAGTCGAAATTGGTGTTCTTGTTGGCGGCATTCCGCAGATTTCTGATGAATCGCCGTCCGACAAAAAAGAGGCACAGGACGAGAATAATTATAACCAGTATGTTCTCCCACATGTTTGCTACCTGGTGTCTGTCCATAAATGGCACTTTTGCCCTAACTCGTCGTTGCTCTCAAAATTTAATCCTCGGAATATCAAATATATGCCTCCGGTTAAATTTATCGAGCGCCTAGATTTAGAACAAAATTGCTCATTCCTGGACAGACACCAACTAGGAGTCCTAGTGCCTGTCCATTCCCCCTTTTCGGGCCGGCCTGTTGCCCTGCCATGTTCCGATGTCTTGAGCATCGACACAATCTTTACTGCAGTTTCCCCAGATAATTGAAGGTGGGCAATTTATAGAGCTTGCCGCCGGAGATTCTCCGGGCCAACTCCTCCAGATTTTTTTCTCCCATACGCAGATACCTGGTATCGACCACGGCAAAGTCAAAGCCCATTGCCGCCAGCTCTTCGAGATAGCCGAGCAGTGAAAACGGTTTTTGCGGCACAGTGATTGCCAGCCCCTCTCTTTTGTGAATTGCGAACTTTTCCCCCTTCGGACTGACAAGGGTGCGGTCGTACTGAAAATGCTTGCTGCCAAGCCGCGAGGTAAAAAGAGCAGGTGCACCGTATACGGTCAACCCTGTTTTCATTCCCCTGCTTTTTCCATGGGCAGCAGCGGCAGCGTACCCCTGCAGCATTGAGGCAAAAGCGCCGCGGTCAAGTTCGACGGCGACCTGAGTTGCCGCAAGACCGGACG
>JBEPWT010000253.1:0-3911 GCA_041642275.1 Desulfopila sp.
ACCGCCGGCAGGCGACAGCAGCAGGGGCCGTCAAGGCAGGATACCGGCACCTCCCCGGACAAAGACAAAGGCCCTTCCGGCGGCTACATATCCTGTGGAGGCTGAGAATGGCACCGGAAAAAGAACGGCCAAGATATTGGCCCTGGCTGCCGGCTGCATTCGCGCTTGCCGGTGTGATCGTCTTCATTTTTGCCACCTTCGGCCCGCCTGCTTCCTCCAGTGGTTTCGTCAGCACCCTCAAGGGCGCTCTCCAGCCGCTGGCGCCTGCCTATGTCGCCGGCAAAGATCATTACGTCATGATGCCCGATCAGGGGTCCTGGCTGTTTGCCTTTGTGCTCGGCATGGCCATCGGCGGTTTCATAGCCGGCCGAACCTCGCAGCTGCCAATCGAGGATGTGCCGCCGATATGGCAGAAACGATTCGGCCCCGGCAGATGGAAACGGTTCGCGGCGACGTTCGCCGGTGGCTTCATGATACTCTTCGCCGCCAGGCTTGCCGGCGGATGTACCCTGGGACTGTTTATATCCGGTTCCACCCAGCTCGCCGTAAGCGGTCTCTACTTCGGCGTGGTCATCTTCGCTTTTGCCATGCTCACGGCGCGACTGGTCTATAAGACCTCGGCAGGAGGGCAAAAATGAATTCCGAGATATGGCTTGGACTGCTGGCGGGCACGGCTTTTGGATTTGTCATCCAGCGGGTTGGAGCGAGCAGTGCCCAGAAAATGGCCCGCGCCCACCTGATGCTGGAAGGCGATATCCCGCGTTTCATGCTCATGGCCGTAATTCTTTCGGCAATAGGCCTGTTCGGACTGCAGCTCGGCGGAGTGGATAACACGCGGGTTTTGCCCACCTCTCTTGTGGCCACCGGTGTTGCCGGCATTCTTTTCGGAATCGGCTGGGGCTTCTGCGGCTACTGCCCCGGGACCACCTGGGCCGCCGTCGGGGAAGGGCGGCTCGATGCTGTTTTCGCCCTGCTCGGCGGCTTGGCCGGCGCCGCTGTTTTTTCCCACTTCCATGAGACCCTCATCCCGCTGCTCTATGGGCCCACCAATATCGGCCAGGTCAGCCTCGGCGGCTGGCTGGGCAGCCAACTGGCGGGACTGGTGCTCCTGGTAGCTCTTTTCGGTTTATGTATCTGGCTGATCGGCAGGCTGTGGGGGAGAAGAGATGACGCATAAAACTCAGAGGAGAGTGAAAATGCAGGCAGTGGCCGTACTGCTTGCCGCCTGTGTGATGGTGTCGTGCACCGAAGAGAAGAAAGCGTCGGGGCCGGATGTACCTCGTGGCTATGTCAAACGCGTAGAAATCGAAAAGGACGACAGGATAATCTCCTTCGGCCCTTTTGTCGGCTACTATTTCCAGCCCGTGAAGAAGGGGGATTTCAGCCGCTTGAAATTTCTGACCTACAACGAGCGCTCCTTCTACACCTCTGATCTTCCGGAAAACGCCAAGATTTTCGAGGGTGACGCCGTAATGCGGACGCTTGCCGACGATGTCGACTTTACCGTTCCGGCAGACGACAGGATTAATCCGGTGCTGTTTGCCGATGCCCCGGCGAGCTGGCTGGCGGACAGACCGAAGCCGCAGGACGAATTCGTCCATTTTCATTCCTGTCACGACGCGCTGGGCTCGGTTCTGACCGGTTACTGGCTCAGGCATATCGGAGAGGCGACTTTCACCTATGACATGGGGGGACGTCTCGGGCCGGAAAGCATTCTCTATCACAAAATCACGCCCGGCGTCGATACGTCGTTTGCCAGAATACTCGAGTTCGATAAAGGACCGGCCCTGGGAGGCAACTGAAAAATCAGTCGGCAATTTTTTTCATATTCCGCAGTCAGGAGCCGTTTTCCGGCCCTTTGGGGTGCCAGCGCTCTTGTAGTTCCTTGAGGTGCTCGCTGCTGGTGAGGATGACCACCTCGTCTCCCTCCTTCAGTTTGGTATCGTCTTCGGCGAAGAAGAACTCGTCGTCGCGGTAGCAATATAACACCTTTGACCTGTCCGGCAGTTGAAGTTCGTCGACCCTGCCTTTTTCTTCTTCCCCGGCGATAAAAGAGAAAAACCTGGCACCGCCGCGCAGCAGCGTCGACAGTTCGACGGTACCGGAGCCTTTCAACCAGTTATCGAGATACTGGCTGACGGTGCGGTCGGGTACGATTACATCCTCCAGACCGAGCTCATCGCAGAGCGGCAGCAGATCCTCGTCGTGGATGCAGGTGACGGATTTTTTAAAACCCATGGAGCGGGCGAGGAGGGAAGTGATGATGTTGGTGTGATCATTGTCGGTGAGGCAGAAGATAAAATCGCATTTCTCCGGAGCCGCCTGTTCAAGTACGGCAGGTTCGCCGGCATCCCCCTGGAGAAAACTGCAATCGAGGTCTTCGGAGATATCATCGATTTTTTCCTTGTTCACTTCAATAATGATGACCTCGTGTCCCTCGTCGATCATCATCTCTGCGGCTTTGACAGCGGTGGGCGTTAGCCCCGAAAAGACGATCCTCATGATGAGTCCTCCTTGCGTTTGCCGATCCAGGTTCCGGGATAGAAAAAGACCAGCCAGGCGATGATTTCCAGGCGGCCGAGCAGCATGTTGACGCTGAGAACGCCCTTGAGCGGGGTGGGCAGATCGGTCGAGGTGATGCCGCTTGACAGTCCCACTGTTCCCAGTGCCGAAACCACTTCGAAGAGACTGTCGAGCGGAGGTTGGCCGGCGGTAAGAAAGGGCAGCCAGCTGAGCGCGGTGACAAGGGTGAAGAGCACGAACAAGGTCGCGGCATTGAGCATCTCTTCGTCTTCCAGTTTCCTGTCGTTGAGCCGAGCCTCCAGGACAGCCCGCGAAGGGGCGGCGGCTCTCTGGATGAGCAGGTACAGCAGGCGGAAAAGTATCAGCAGGCGGATGATCTTGATGCCGCCGGCCGTTGAGCCGGCGCAGCCGCCTACGGCCATTGCCATTATAAGGAGCAGCTTCGAGCCGTCGCTCATGCCGCCTATATTCGTCGATGAGAATCCGGCCGTCGACAGTGCCGAGAGCCCGTTGAGGACGCCGTGGCGCAGGGCATCGCTTGGGTGCAATTCCTGTTCAAACCAGAAAAGCAGAGTCAAGGCGAGGGCGATGACAGCAGCAGCGGCCGCGAATGCCTGGAACTGCGAATCGAAAACGAACCTTTTCCAGCCTCGTTTGTAGGTCTGGGAAAAGAGCAGGAGAGAGGTGGCGCCGCATAGGGCGATGGCCATTACCGAAAACTGTGATATGACATTGGGAAGTCCGGCGAGACTGTCGGCGGAGGGGGCAAAGCCGCCGGTGGATATGGCCGCAAGACAGTAAAGAACAGCATCATACCAGTGGACGCCGGTCACTATCAGAATAAGGATGCCAGCGGCGGTCATGGCTGTATAGACCAGCAGAGTATTGCGGGCGATGGCCCGGGTGCCGCCGAGAATGTCGTCTTCAAAGTTATCTCCTATATTCAGACGCTTGGCGGTAAGACCGGGCTGAATAAGTACCGCCATGCAGAGGACAACGATGCCCAGTCCGCCGATCCACTGCATCCAGGCCCGTGAAAAAAGCAGTGTCGACGAGTCATATGCGGCAGCCGGCGCTGTGCTGAGACCGGTGGTGGTTACCGCCGAGATGCATTCGAAGAGGGCATCGCTGAAATCCAGTCCCGAGGCCATAACCGGCCAGGTCATGGCCAGGGGCGAGAGGATAAAAATGACGGCTGTAACGACCATCGCTTCATTTTTCTGTATAACGCCGTGCGAACGCAGCCGGGCGGCGGCCAGGCCGAGAGCCGACATGACGGCGATGACGATGGCGTAGCGGAGAGTTGCCTGGTAAGCGCCAAAGAGCAATGAAACAACAAGAGGCACCGAACTGAGGGCTGCCAGGGCAACCAGAAGCTGACCCGCATA
>JBEPWT010000254.1:0-3902 GCA_041642275.1 Desulfopila sp.
CCGGCTGCCGGATCGTCGGCGGTCTGGAAATGCTTCTGCACCAGGGAGTGGCACAGTTCGAATTATGGACCTCGCTGGAGGCGCCGGTGGATATCATGCGCGGGGCGCTGCTGGAAGCGGTGTCCGAGGCGGACTAACCAAACATTATGCCTGGCGCCTGTCGCGCCGGAGCAGACGCACCCTGTCACCCACACGGCAGTCGAGGATGGCCGCCGCATCACCTCCATTTACCGCTATCTCCAGAAAGCCCCTGCTGTCGATCAGCGCCAGCGGCGCCTTTTCGGCCACTTCACCATATGTTCTGTGGATGCGGCGAAGGGTGGTGTCGCCGATGGCGACCACCGCCTCGGCGCCCATGGCAGCAACCTGCTCTTTGTTGATGGAGGTGGCAATATTGCCGAAATGGTCGATGGCCGTCACCTCTCCGATGACGCCATCGGCGGTAACCACGGCGGTGGCAGCTTCGATCTTCAGGCAGTCCGCGGGCGCCACTTCTATGCCGAGATTTGCCGGCGTGGCCCCTGCGGCCAGCCGTGCCGCGGCCGGAGCCATGATGTCGCGGCCGTGAAAGGTGGCGCTGGAGTCTTCAGGGGAAGGTATCCGCAAACGGTGGCAGCCGCTGAGCGATGACGAGCGCAGCAGGGGAGTGAGCAGGCCATTGTCCGGAGCGATGAAGAGATGGGCGTCGGCTTCGACCACGAGGATGTGCCGGCCGGTGCCGACGCCTGGATCGACCACCGCCAGATGAATGGTTCCCGGCGGAAAATAGGCATAGGAGGCGGCCAGCATGGAAGCAGCCCTGGCAACGTTCTGGGCGGGTATGGCGTGGCAGAGGTCGACGATGCGCGCAGCCGGGCAGCCTTTGTATATGACGCCCTTCATGACGCCCACGTATTCATCGTCTGCGCCAAAATCGGTGAGCAAGCTTATAATGGGCGGCTGGTCAGTCATGGTCGGCGGCTTCAGGTTCTTTTTTGATGAGGAAATAGAGGCTTCCGCTCTCCTTCATGGTCCCGGCAGCATCCTCGGCGTACCTGCCGCTGCCCCAGAAGAGATCAACCCTGCCCGGCCCCTGGATGGCGGCGCCGCTGTCCTGGCCGACAACGAAACGATGCAGAGGCGCCCAGCGTTCGGGCACTCCGCGGTCGTCGAAGAGAGGACGCCGGCTTACCAGATAGCCCACGGCCGGGGCCGGCAGAGCCGTATGGTCGATGGCGATCGATCTGCCCGGGGTCAGTTCCAGTCCCAGGCTCCCGCGGGGATGTTCTCCTTTTCCCCAGGCAAAGAAAATATAACGACGGTTGGCGTTGAGCAGTGCGGCGCCCCTGTGCGGATTGTCGGCGACATAGTCGCGGAGCTTCTGCGTATCGACCTCTTCGAGCCTGAGTATCTTGTCTTCCACCAGTTTTCTGCCGATGCTGGTATAGGGGTGGCCGTTGTTGGCGCTGTAGCGCAGCGCCCGGATGCTGCCATCCCGCAGGCGAATTTTTCCCGAACCCTGGACGTGCAGAAGAAAGGCGTCGAAGGGGTCTTTGAGATAGACCAGCTCGCTGCCGGCGAGAACACCGGAGCCGTCGATTTCCCCCCGGGTCCAGTAGGGCCGAAATTCGCCGTTTTCAGCGATTCTGCCGAGACTTTCGTTCCCCTCGGCGTCGATGTTTGCGACAAGATCAGGGGGGGTGGCATAAAGGGGATAGACAAAGGGAGGAGCAGGTGTGAGACTTCCCTCGAGCAGGGGTTCGTAATAGCCGGTTACCAGCATCTCGCCCGGATCGGCCTCGAGGCGGCCGCCGGCCTGATAGACTCTAAAGTTTTGCCGGAGAAGTCGGTTGAGCTCTGAGGGTTCGGGGGCAAGGTCGATGATCTCCTGGAAAGCGGCCAGGGACTGGTCGAGCCATTCGACGGTGTAGAATCGGTCGCCAATAACAAACGTTTTATCAGGGTCAAGGCCTGCGAGATAGCGGCGCTGGACGGCAACGGCCCGCTGCAGGGAAGCCCGGTCGCCGTCGTCTTGAAAATGAGGCGGGCTTGAGGGGGCAAAAAGATTGTGACGGGGCAGGCTGCAGCCGCTCAGCAGCAGGGCGATGATGCCTGAAAGCAAGAGGAGCCGGGATATGCTGTATGGTTGCATTATGGTTGCATGGGACGAGGCTTTCTCGTCGATGCCGTAAACGCTGGTTTCAGCGCATTGATTCCGCCAGTTCGGCGACCGCCATGGCGTAGCGGTTGGAATGGTTCCAGGCGGTGATGGTATGGAAGTTCGGGTAGCCGGCGACGTATCGCGTGCCGCCGCCCTCCTCCGGAGCCACCTCCAGGGAGACGATGGAGACTTCCTTGCCGTTTGCAGGGGCCGGCAGCTCGAGATCCTGGGCGGCGTTGACCTTGCCGATGGCTACACGTCCCTTGCGTCCCTTGAGGTTGGCGCTGATGAGTTCCTGGGAGTGCAGCTGGCTGCCGATGTCATAATATATCGGCGCATCGAGCTGCCAGTGGTGGCGGCGAAGGTAATTGGCGATGGAGGCGAGTATGTCGGCGTTGGAGGAAAAAACGTCGCGGCGGTCATCGCCGTCGAAGCTTACGGCATATTCCCGAAAGCTCGAAGGGATGAACTGGGTCTGGCCAAAGGCGCCGGCATAGGAGCCTTTTACGGAATGGATGTCGAAGTTGTTCTCCCGGCTCAGTAGAATGAAATGCAGGAGCTGCTTGCGGAAAAAGGCCGAGCGTCTCGGGTAGGCGTCGAAAAGGGTGTTGAGGGTCTGGAAGACATTATGGTTGCCGAGGTGGGTGCCAAATCGCGTCTCAATGCCCCATATGGCGATCACCACCTCGCGGTCGACCCCCAGCTCCTTTTCGATTCTGTCGAGTAGTGCCCTGTGCTTCTTAAGCTTCTGCCGCCCTTCTTCTATGACCTTGGCGGTGACAAACAGCGGTTTGTACTGGTGATAGGGTTTGGCCTCCCACTGCCTGTCCATCAGCTCGAGCGCTTTTCTGTGGATGGAGACGCCGGCGAACATCGACTCCAGTTCTGACTGGTCGAAACCGTGTTCCTGGCGCAGTTCCAGGAAAAGTTCGAGATACTTCGGCTGATCGAGATTAATTGCCTGCCCGTCCTCGACCAGGTCGGCGGCCTTGGGGGCCGAGGCGTCGGCGTAGGAGTAGGCTATAAAAAAGAAAAAGCAGACGACGAGCAATATGACGAAATTATGAAAGGAGAAAATAGATTTGATAATGCCACCTCGAATTATGTTGTGCGCTGTTGAGTGTCTTCTTCGCTGAATATGTCTTCAAAGGCCTCGATGAATTCATCGAGCATATCTGCTGGCAGGTGATTGATGCCGGCAGCGGCCGCCCGGCCTCCACCGGTGGGGAAGCTGCGGCAGAGGGTGTCGGCGCCGGTTTTGGCAGAAAGCGGTGCCCGAACGCTGATCTGCAGAGTGGCGTCGTCGTTTTCGACGATCACGGCATGGGCCCCCTGCGGCTGCTCTCTGGCCTTGAGATTGGAATAGACCCCGGCTATTCTTCGTGACCAGGAGGCGGCTGGCAGCCTGTAAATTCTGTTCGGTCCCCGCCGTGCCAGATTTTTCTGGTCAGCCGCTCGCGCCATGTCTTTCTCGTAGCCGGCCTTGAGCCGGGGGACGATGTCGCTGGAGTGGTAGAAAGCCAGGGGCGAATCCTGGTGCTGGAGTGCACGGTAAAGCTCTGCCGGGTGGTAATGGAGATCCTCGATCCTGGCACCGTAGCCGTTGTAGTTGAACATCTCGCCGATATCCCGGAGAAGGGCGGTTTCTTCTTCCGTCGCCCCGGCAATTTGGGCCAGCTGGTTTGCCTGCTCGTCGAGATTGTCGCCGAAGGCGCCGCAGGCGGCCCAGCCGGCAAAGGCGTCGTCGAGCAGTGAGTTGACG
>JBEPWT010000255.1:0-3898 GCA_041642275.1 Desulfopila sp.
TGAGCGATCCCCCGACGCCAAAGAAATGCTGCAGACAATATCATTTTGATGCTCAGTAGCCCTTTTCCTTGATCTTTTTGAGCATTACCTGCTTGAATTGTATACGCTTGTCCTCTCTTTGAATCTCTAGGGAAAGCAGGTTGATGAGTTCGGCGGTACGGTGAACGGGAAGATTTGTTTTTGTATACCCAAGATCCTCGAGGCCGTCTTCGACAACTATCCCCCCGAGCGGTCCTATGGCCACGGACAATTGTGATATGAGAAATGCCATGAACTCCTGATCGACGGCATCCACTGCCGTTTCGACACGCTCTACAAGCTTGTATTTGATAAGCCGGGCGACGATGGGTTTTATCGTTGCCATCTCCAGGCCGAGTCCCTGCGCAACATGACCGAGTGTTCTCTTGCCGTCAAAACTCATGAGCACACTCAGCATCTGTCCGTCCAGAGACAGTTTACCCAGATCTCCACGAATAGCTTGTTTGAAAACAAGTCCCTCAACTCCACCGGCAGACACATCCATCAGCTACTCCTGTTGTATAGACATATTCAAATATGGCCCGGAAAGGTCTGCAGAAAATTTTCCCTCTACCAGCAATATCAGCGTTTTTCAACAGTTTCGGTTGTCGGAAAGAGTGCACCCGCTACTGCCGACATCGTGCAGCCTGCTCATAGATTACGCCTCGTTGCAATACTGGCACTGCATTTGCGGCCCAGAGGCCACTTTCGACCGACACACTCCCCCTCTTGTTCACATAACAAATAGTTTGTGAAAACTCAAGCGTGATTTAACATTTTTTCTGTCTTTCCAAATGTATCTGGCAAAACTGAGCTGGACGATGCTGGAAGGGAACTTCCCTTTTAAAGAGCAGTGTTGCCGGTTCCTCTCCAGGCTGCCAGACAGTGTCATCTGCGAGACATTTTGTCCTCTCTTCTCAATCGCAGGCACCCGCCAATGGTCCCCTTCCCTCCGATGGGAAAAACCGGCATGCCGAGCTGCGTCTTCAGCCTGGCGCGGCATCTCCAGCAAGTGAAATATTACCCCGTCGACCGGCAAATGAAATATCTGCACAATGCCGGATAAACCAGATTTATATTCTGGATCAACTCCGTAATGCAGAATATATTTCTGGACAAAGAGGATTTAACTGAATATATTGAAGTTCGGAGGAAATGTCATGCTTGATAAAAAAAGTCTCAAAATACTTAAAATCTTACAAGAAAAAGCAAGGATTCCCAACACCGAGGTTTCCAGGCTGGTTGGTCTTGCTCCTTCGGCGGTACTCGAACGTATCCGCAAAATGGAGGCACAGGGTATAATCGACGGCTACGAAGTCCGACTCAATCCCGAAAGATTTTCGAGAAACCTGGTCGCCTTCATCCAGGTGTTCTCCACCGGTGCCGAAGACACAAACCATGGTCTCGGCAACTCTCTTGGTGCCATAGAGGAGATTCAGGAGGTTCATTACATAGCCGGAGATGACTGCTATCTTGTCAAGCTGCGGGTTGCCGACACCAGGGAGTTGAACGACATGCTCCGCAATAAAATACAGTCCCTGGATGAAGTCAGTTCGACGAAAACCCTCGCCGTCCTGGAAACCTATAAAGAAACAGCCAGAATACCCATACGTTAACTACAAAGCAGGAAGTCACCATGCCGATATCAGCAGCCTTCAAAAATGCACTTTACCCTCAGCTCGAAAGCATAGCATCGCACTTCGGAACCCCTTTTCATATCTACGACGAAGCGGGCATCCGCCAAACCTGCAGGCAGCTGAAAGACGCCTTTGCCGGAATCGAAGAATTTCAAGAGTATTTTGCCGTCAAGGCCCTGCCCAACCCCAGCATCCTGCGGATCATGCAGGATGAGGGGTTCGGCTTCGACTGCAGCTCGGTCACCGAACTGCTGATGAGCAGGCGTTTAGGCGCCAGAGGCCAGGACATCATGTATACCTCCAACAATACCAGCCTCCGTGAACTTCTCCTCGCCGAAGAAGATGGTGGCTGTATCCTCAACCTCGACGACATCACGCTGCTCGACAAGGTGCCGCAGTTGCCCAGGCAGATCTGCTTCCGCTATAATCCCGGCAACAGCCGTCGCGGCAATGAAATCATCGGCACACCGGAGGAGGCCAAATACGGGGTGAGCCGGGAACAGATTGTCGAAGCCTATCGACGTGCCAGGGACGAGGGGGTTGAACGGTTTGGCATTCACACCATGCTGGCTTCCAACGAGCTCAACTACACCTACATGGTCCAGACCTCGCAAATGCTGCTCGACCTGGCAGAGGAGATCGAGGAAACGCTCGGCCTCCGCTTCGACTTTATCAACATTGGCGGCGGCCTGGGCATTCCCTACAGGCCGGAGGAGGCTCCCTTTGACCTGGAAAGGATGGCTGCAGAGATAACCTCCCAGTTTCGTGCATACAGACAACGTCGCGGCTATATGCCGGCGCTGTGCATGGAAAGCGGCAGATACATGACAGGACCGCACGGCATACTCGCAACCCGGGCCATCAACAGAAAAGATACCTACCGGACCTATATCGGCGTTGACGCCTGCATGACGGCGCTGATGCGTCCGGCAATGTATGGGGCCTACCACCACATCGAAGTGCTCGGCAAAAAAAGCGGCACGCCCGAGGAAACGGTTGACGTTGTCGGCTCACTCTGCGAGAATAACGACAAATTTGCCATTCAGCGCCAACTGCCGGTCATCGAAGACGGAGACCTGCTCATTATCCAGGACACCGGGGCTCATGGCCATGCCATGGGCTTCAACTACAATGGCAAACTCCGGCCGCAGGAACTCCTGCTGCGGGAAAACGGCAGCGTGGAGATGATCCGCCGGGCGGAAACCGAGGACGATTATTTCCGGACCCTGCAGTTCGAACCCAATGTCCTGGAGCTTTAAGCCGAAGAGACAATACCGCCCCTGGCAGGATGAAAACCACATGAGCATCGATATAGAGTATTTTCTCACCACCGTCGAAGAAGCGGTCGCCGGCAAGAAGGTGCCGGTGGTCGATCTCATCGCCGTCCAGACACGAGATCCCTACAAGGTACTGACAGCGACGATTCTTTCAGCCCGCACCAAGGACGAGACGACTTCGGAGGCTGCTCACAGGCTTTTCGGGAAAGCGCCGACCGCGGACATGCTGGATGAGCTGCCGCTGCAGGAAATCGAGAGGCTGATCTACCCGGTGGGCTTTTACCGCAACAAGGCCAAATTTCTCAAAGCACTGCCGACGGCGCTGGAGAAATACCAGGGCCGGGTGCCTGACACCATGGATGAGCTGCTGAGTCTTCCCGGGGTGGGACGAAAAACCGCCAACCTGGTGCTCTGCGTCGCCTTCCGCAAACCGGCCATATGTGTCGACACCCATGTGCACCGGATCATGAATATCTGGGGCTATGTCGACACCAAGACGCCTGAACAGACCGAGAAAGAACTGCGCCGCAAGCTTCCCCGCAAACACTGGATTCCCGTCAACTCCCTGCTGGTGGCCTTCGGCCAGTCCATCTGCCGGCCGGTAGGGCCCCGATGCGACATCTGTCCTTTAGATCAGCTCTGCCCCAAACATGGGGTCATACCACGGCGGGTTCTTGCCGCCGCCGGGGAAAAGGATGCGCTTCGAACCTTCATCTCCTGGAATGTCAACGGCATTCGGGCCATGGAGAAAAAAGGGTTCACCGATATAGTGGCGGACCTGGACGCCGACATACTGGCACTTCAGGAAACCAAAGCCCAGCCCGACCAGCTCTCAGAGCCGCTTAAAAACATTGAAGGCTATCACTCATACTGGCACAGCGCCGAACGCAAAGGCTATTCCGGCGTCGCCATCTACAGCAGAATGCAACCAGACGATGTCATCAGAGGCATTGGATCGCCGGTCTA
>JBEPWT010000256.1:0-3897 GCA_041642275.1 Desulfopila sp.
GGACTTGACGAGGATGTGGTAGCCGTCATGCACTTGCGAGAGGCCGGCGTCCTTGAGCATCTGCCTGGCGATGGCCGCAAAGGGCGCCTCGGGGCCGAAAAGATAGTAATCCTGGACGATGTTGAGGCAGCTCTGTATATCCTTGACATTGAGCGTCTCAACGCTGTCGTCTTCATTGAGCCGGCGCAGGATCTCGGCTCCCTTGGCGATGAGCTCCTGTCTCTCCATCTCCCTGGCAGCCTCCTTCTGCAGCGCCTCCACCTGCTCGGGGGAGTGGACCTTTATCTTGCCTTCCTTGTACTTGAAATAGACTTTGTTGAGGAATACCGAACGCAGAAAGGCGGAGACGATATCGTCGCTCGCCTCCTCGCCGAAAACCAGTTCGGCGAGAAAGGAGGGGTCGAAACTGTCGCTCTTTTCCTCGCTGATCAGCTCCCAGATCTCGGCGAGATCGATTTTCTCCATCAGTGAGTTTCTGGTGCTGTTGGTTTCCTGCAGTAGTCTGACCAGCCGCTCGCGGTCGGTGTCAACGGAATGCGTGCTGAGTGAACAATGAATAATTCGGGATATGGGCAGTTTGACCTCTCTTTTGTTCTGATTGAAGAGGTGTACCCTCTTCTGTTGCAGCTCTGTTATGAAACCGCAGATGAACTTTCCGTTGTCGAGGTATTCTATTATTTTTCCGGCTGTAAGCATGCAATATGTAAAAAGTGAGGGCAATGGTATCAAACATCAAATATGCGGAGCAAAAATGGTTCCGGATGTTATAGTCTGTAATGTAGTATAGAAAGTATCACATCCACCGTAAAAGAAAAGCAATATAGTCGTAATGAGACGATTAAGTACTTTTTATTCAAATAAATAAGAGTGACGTTCCTGTTTGCAGGCGGAGCCTGCAGCGGTGCAAGGCCGGCTGGCCGGCAGGCCTCTGCTGGCTTGTCCGCCAGGCGATCCTGAGAAATGCTCAAGGAGTTGAATGGTTAATGGATTATCCCGTAACACGTGAAGATTTTCGCTCCGGCATGGTGGCCATCGTCGGTCCTCCCAATGCCGGCAAGTCGACCCTGATGAACCGGCTGCTGGGGCAGAAGATCTCCATAGTCACGCCCAAGGCCCAGACCACCCGCAACCGTATTCATGGTGTCGTCAACGGCGAGGGGTACCAGATGGTGCTGGTCGACACCCCTGGGCTGCACACGCCGGACCAGCCGCTCAACCGGGAAATGGTGCGTGTTGCCCTTGAAAGTCTGGCCGAGGTGGATGTCATCCTCTTTCTGCTCGATGCTTCGCTGCTGGTCAAGGACCCCAAGGGCAAGGAAGAGTCGCTGCGAGGTTATCTCGACAGCCGGGATGCCCCGGTATTTCTGGTGCTCAACAAAATTGACCGTATAGACAGACAGCGCCTGCTGCCGGTAATGCAGAGGTATGCCGACATTTTCCCTTTTCAGGCGATTGTTCCCGTCTCGGCCAAGTCAGCAGAGAACATCTCCGTCCTCGTTGACGAAATCTGCAAATTGCTGCCGGTGGGGCCGCCCTATTTTGCCGAAGACATTCCCACGGATGCCAGCGAGAGGTTTCTGGTGGGAGAAATAATACGTGAAAAGGTTTTTCTGCTGACGGGGCAGGAAATTCCCTATTCGACGGCGGTGGTCGTCGATTCCTTTGTCGAGGAGGGTGAGCTCATCACCATCCATGCCTCAATCGTTTTGGAAAAAGCATCGCAGAAAGGTATTGTCATCGGCAAGGGCGGGCGTAAGCTGAAAAACATCGGCATTGCCGCCAGAGAAGATATTGAAAAGCTGGTGGGAGCCAGGGTCGTCCTCAAACTGTGGGTCAAAATCAAGAAAAACTGGACGCACAATTCCTCTTTTCTCAGGGAACTGGGCCTCTAACCCGAACATTTCATCTCAACTCGTGAAATATCCGGGCTAAGACAGGACATGAGCCATCCCCTCTACTTTTCCGCTGCCGGCTGCGGTGTCAGCAGGCTGATTCCCTTGATGATATTCAGGGCGATCTGCACCTGATTATCCTCTTTCAGCCTGGTTTTGAGGCTCTGTTCCCTTTTCTTTGCCTGTTGCAGCTGACGCTCTTTTTTCTCGGCATCCGATTCTTCGGACTCGGTATTGAGAAAATGATTGGGGAGATCGGCCTCGCGCGGTAATCCGTTTTCCTCCTCCGCTGTATCATTGTCTGGCTGCCGCGCCGAGTAGACAACCTCGACGTCGGGGGTGATGCCCTTGACCTGGATGGATCGTCCCGATGGGGTGTAGTACCTGGCGGTGGTCATGCGCAGGCCGGCCCCGTCCTGCAGGGGAATGATGGTCTGGACAGAGCCCTTGCCGAAGGTCTGGGTCCCGAGGATCAGCCCCCGTTTGTGATCCTGGATGGCTCCGGCGACAATTTCCGAGGCACTGGCTGATCCTTCGTTGACCAGCACGATCAGCGGTACCTCATCGGGAGTTCCGCCCTGGCGGGCCTGGAAAACCATGTTCTGCTCCTCGCTGCGGCCCTTGGTGTAGACGATGATCCCGGAATCGAGAAAGAGATCGGCAACGGCGACGGCCTGGTGGAGGAGGCCGCCGGGGTTGTTGCGCAGATCGAGGAGGATTGCGCGGATATCCTCTTTCTGCCGGAGGTCCTCGAGGGCGCTTTCGTAGTCGTCGGTCGTGTGGCTCTGAAAATTGGTGATCCTGGTATAGGCGATGCCGGGATCGATGAACAGCGAACGTACCGAGTTGACAGGGATGATGTCCCGGGTCAGGGTCACCTCCTTGAGTTCCTCCCATCCCCGGCGCAGAATAGATATGGTAACCTCGCTTCCCTTCGGTCCCCGCAATTTTTTGATGGCCTCCATGGGACTCATCTCTTCGGTAAACTGGTCGCCTATCTTGACGATTATGTCATTGGCCATGAGGCCGGCATCGTAGGCGGGTGTGCCTTCGATGGGAGAGACCACGGTGAGTTTGCCTTCCTTGATGGTTATTTCGATGCCTATACCGGTAAATGAGCCCTGCGTCTCATTCTGCAGTTCCCTGAAATTTTCAGGGGTGAGATAGGATGAGTGCGGATCGAGGGAATGGAGGAGGCCGTTTATGGCGCCTTCGATGACCTCATCGGTATCTATCTCCTCGACATAGTTCTCCTGGAGAATGCTGAGTATGTTGGAGAACTGCTCGAGCTTGCGATAGGTACGTTCTCTCTCCAGCTCGGAGGCTGCAGGCGAACTCCAGGCCGTGGGGGCGGCAAGCACGGCCGCCGTGAAGACAGCCAGCAGGACAATCCTTGTGTTTTTGTAAAAAACCATATGTTTTTCCAGGACTTTCGTTTGTACTTCCGAAGCGGTGTGCCACTTTCAGTCAAATGATAATGTATCCCTGTCCAGCCACTGCAGGGGGTCTTGCGGGACATCCTTATGGCGGATCTCGAAATAGAGGCCGTCGTCCATGATGGTGGCCGTCGACCCGGTTATGCCTATTATATCACTTCTTTTCACATTTGCACCGTTGGTCACCAACATTCTTTCTATGCGGGAGGTGATGGTGAAATACTGGTACCCATGATCGATAATGACAGAATTTCCGAATCCTTTCAGGTAGCCGGCGTGAATGACGGTGCCGTCGTATATCGCCTGAATTTTGGCGCCGTCGGGGGCGACAATGGTTATGCCTGGGGGCCTGGATGTAATGCCGAACTGGTTGACGCGCTCCTGGTTGAAGCGGCTGGTGACGGTACCGGTTACAGGAGGAATGTGTTTGCCTTTGTTTAAGAGAAAACCCTGATCGTAGACCTTTTCCTGCTTGCGCATGGCCAGCAGGGCGGTGGAGAGATCCCCGGTGGCTTTCTCAATTTCCTTGATGGCCTGCTGATGCAGGGCGGCCTGGGTTTTCACACGGT
>JBEPWT010000257.1:0-3896 GCA_041642275.1 Desulfopila sp.
TTCAGAATTGCCATGATATTACCGAGCCGTATTCGAGTTTGCGCCGTTCTCGCGGGCAAGCAGGTGAAAAAATGATTGGACAAATTTGCCCGAAGCCACGTCCGCCAGAGGGAAGCTGAGACTGTCGTGCCGGGAGACACTGCCGACCAGGGCCAGATAGAGTCCCTGGGATATCTCTCGGGCTCTTTCCCGGCACAATGTTTCGAATTCCCGGTTTTCAGCCGATGGGGGAAGATCAAAAAAACGGCAGTCCAGAGGCCTGGGCGAAAAAATCAAACAGGTATTTTCCCGGGAGAGGGGGCAGAGAAGCCCTCTGTCATCGTAGAGCTTGCAAAAATCACTCTGCCTCTCCGCTGCAAGTCCGCGAAGTTCGCGGATGGAGATGTTCAGCGTTCCGCATTTTTCGATGACTGCAAGTCGTTCGGCGCTATGGAGTTTTTTGTTGATGTGGTGCATCAGATAGGTGGCTTCGATTAACGAAAGGTCTACATAGCGGCGACAACAGGAGCTATGGCCGCTGCCGCATAAAGAAGAAACGCCTGCTTTGCTGAGGCGGGTGTCGATATCAAGCAGCAGTGCTTCAAATTCGCTGAAGAAAGGGCTGAGATCCACCAGGCTTTTCCATTCCAGCGATGGTTCTCTGATGGTGAGGCGTCCCTCTCGTTTGCCTATTTTGCGCACCAGCCACCACTGATAAAAATTGGCCGGCCGCGAGCGCATTTTTTTCAGTTTCTGCTTTACCAGCTTGCTGCCAAGTCCTCGGCGGAGCAGATAAGCGGAGATGATCGTGCCGGTACGGCCGATGCCGTAGCGGCAGTGAACATAGATCTTTTTGCCGAGATAAATGGATTCATCAAGCCAGTCCAGAGCCTTGTCCAGGGCCTGGAGCTGCGGTGTCTCTTCATCTTCGATGGGGAGGTAGTAGACCTCGAAACCATGGCCGGATTCGATGTCATGCAGATCGCAGTATTCGGCGCAGAGATTCATGATGGCGTCAATTCCTGCAGCCTTGAGATGATCCAGGTGATCATACGACATTGGCGCTGGTCCCGTGGCCAGGTTGTCGGTGACCCAATAGAGGGGGTAGGCGCTATCGCTCACGGTCTATCCTTGGTGTTTCGCTGCCGGGCCATATCATGCCGTTTCGCTTCATGATTGCCACTTTTGTTTGAACTGCTCCGCCATCGCCAGAGCATCGGACTTGCTCGTGAGCGCCATATCCAGCAGAGGGGTGCGACCGAGGAGATAGCCGATCAGGCGCAGGCGCATCTGGGTGGAGTCGCGGTCCATCCGCATATTCTTGGCCTCCAGCATATCATCTTCCCTGCTGACCTGGAAGTCGAAATGACACAGTACCTGGTCAAGCATGATCAATCTCCAGGTCTTTTTTTCTCGAGTGCCGCCACCGCCTTTGAAGCGGAACTGGATATAGTTTTCTTCAAGACGTTCGCCGCAGAGGGTGTCAACCACAGCGAAGTGATAACCGAAGCGAAGGAGAAGGTGGGCATAGGTATGGGCCACCAGCGCGTAACTGGCCAGCAGGGAGGATGATTTCAGGCTGAAGATGCCGCCGCTGACCTGATCGAAGCGCTGCCAGTCGAGGTGGAGTAAACCTTTTGCCCAGCTGATTTCTCTGTCGGTAAGTCCATTCCAGACGGCCTGGAAGGGAATACTGCGGACCTCGGTCGGAACGATGCTTTTTTGGGCGGCACCGCTTTGTTGTAAACCGCCTCCGAGATCGAGTACCTGCATGACGATGGGAATATCGCTCTCCAGGGTTTTGGCGCGGCGCAGGCCGCCTCCTCTTGCATCGACCAGCGAGAACATCTCCTCGGTGCCTTTCTCGTGAACATAACGGACCAGGTCATGGTAAGTGCGGCAGTTCGCCGGATGAAAATCCGCTGATCCCGGATCCGTCAGGTTGAGAGGGCTGATTTTTTTCAGCAGAGGGGCAAGTTTACGCTGAAAGGGGCTGGGATGTTTTGCCTGCTGTTTTTCCTGCCAGGCAAGCAGCTCGGGAACATCGCCTTCATAGACCACACCGCGATAGGCATCCACCGTCACAGCCATGCCGTTTGTGACGATCTTCGACAGATTTCCCAGACCGACAACAAGCGGCAGGCCGAATTCGCGGGCCACGGAAGCGAAGTGAGAGGTCTTGCTGCCCTGTTCGGCCAGCACGGCCCCGACTTTATACACCAGGGGGACCAGTGAGGGAGGAATTGCAGGGGTAACCAGGATGCAGTCCGGCGGTACCTTTCCAAGGTCGCTGGTGTCGACGAGTTGATGGATCGGTCCCGCGGCGATGCCGGCGCCGGCAGGGGTTCCCATCTCCAGCAGGACAGCAGAGGGAGATACCGGCGGCGGATCCAGTTCGGCTTCCTCCTGGGGTTCTGTTTCCGAAAACAGAGTCCTGGAGCCCTGGATAGGTCTGGACTGGAGAATGAAAAGATCGCCGTCCTTGTCTCTTGCCCATTCCACGTCCTGGGGGGCGCCTGCCAGGTTTTCCAGTTCCAGGCCCCAGCGAGCAAGAGTCGAGGCCGCCCTGTCATCAAGGCAGAGTGATGATCCCGCCGTGGTGCCAGGTTCGTTTTCTTCTTTTGCGCTTGGCTTCCGCGCCGGTCTTTTCGCCCAGAAGTGGTTCGGGTCCTGCCGCGACACCAGGAAGAGATCCGGTATGGCGCTGCCATCCACCAGACGGGTTCCCGGTCCGGGGATCGCTGCGATAACGAGGCATTCGCCCCGGCAGGCATCCAGGGGGTCAAGACTGTACATTACTCCGCTTGCCTGGGCGTCGATCATCGGCAGGACAAGTGCGGCCATGGGAATCATGCTGTCGTCCAGGCCGCTGTAAAGACGGTAGGTCAGCGCCGTGGTACTGTACTTGCTCGCCAGCACACTTTTGTAGGCCTGGGCAATATCGCCGGTGCCGACATTGAGAACAGTGGTGTACTGCCCGGCAAAGGAGCTTTCGCCCTCATCCTCGCCGGTGGCACTGCTCCGCACAGCCCATAAAGAGGCTGAGGACAGGGAGATTGAACCAATGGCAGCCTCTATCTCCTCTTGCACTTTTGCCGGCACCTTTGCTGCCATGAAGGTATGGTGCAGCTGAGCGGCGATTTCTGCAAGACGCTCAGGTTTGTGCAGATTGAGTCGCCGCAATTGCCGCATGATGTGAGGCCGAAGGCCGTTTTCCTCAACAAAGGCATGAAAGGCGTTGGTTGTCACCACGAATCCTGTCGGTGCGGGAATATCGGTTTCGTGCAGGATACGGGCAAGGGCCGAGGCTTTGCCTCCCACCAAATCGGGATGCTGAAAACATTTTTCCAAGGGAATGGCGTAGGGGGACGAGGAGGTAAATTCCTGTTGAGGAAAAAACCGTTCCAGTTCAGAGGTAATGCGGCTGTGGCTCTGTGTCAGTTGGGAATATGCCTGCGGGTGCATTTCCTGGAGGCGGGAGATTAAGCGTGTAGTAGCTGCCGACAAGGCGTGGGTCAGCAGGGCGATACGGGACCAGTCCGTTGGCATGGGCCTTTGGTGAATTTCTTCCAGGCGGGTGATAAGTTTCAGGCATCGCCTGTCTTCCTGCAACAGGCCAAGGAACAGATCGAACTGGCGCTGTACAACCTTGTCCGGCGTAAAGAGCCGTTGTGCCCAGGAAGTAACTTTTTCAAACGCCATGTCTGTATCCTTGTCGCTTCTTCGACTTCAGAAGAAAGTGCGGGAGCGGGTCCCGCGAAACGGCAGACGCCGTAAATGGCGCAATCAAGGTGAAACAGCCTGCTGATATCTCATACTCTTTCCTTTAGCTGATTACCAATGAAACTCAGCTAGGCTTCCTGAGGGACCGGGTTGCTCATTTCACGGGACGCCATAAACCCGTCCATGGGGGCGTG
>JBEPWT010000258.1:0-3893 GCA_041642275.1 Desulfopila sp.
ACATCGCCCGCGAAGGGCGCTGCTGGGTCATCGGCTGCGGCAACCTCATGCAGGCGAGCGCTCTGCCGCCGGATTTTCCCGGCCGGGCGCTGATGTATCCCGAGGATGAAGAGTGGATCAATCCGGGCGACTCCCTGGTCATCTCACCCGCCGGTGAGATAACCGCCGGACCGATGCGCAGGGAGGCGGGGATCCTTTTCTGTGACATCGATCGGCAGCAAGTCGGCCTGGCCAGGAGGGTGCTGGATGTCGCCGGTCATTATGCCCGGCCGGATATTTTCACCCTGCACGTGAATACCCGGCCGCAATCACCGATCCGGCTGGACGACTAGTTGTTTAAAGCGACAGACCTTTCCTGCAACATTAAGACAAGAGGTGCAAGGCTATGAATGAAAAGCAGATTTACAGAGGCAGATGTTTTTGCGGCGCGGTAGAAATCACCTTAAGCGGTGCGCCGGAAGTCATGGCGTATTGCCACTGCGGCTCTTGCCGCCATTGGTCGGCGGGGCCTGTCAACGCTTTTACCCTGTGGCAGCCTGGCAGCTTTGAGATTACCAGGGGGGCAGATCATATCGCGAGCTTTGACAAAACCGCTGCCGTTGAGAATCAAGCGGGACCGAGTCAGCGCAAATGGTGCAAAACGTGCGGTGGGCATGTCTACATCGATCACCCCTCGATGGGAGTGGTCGATGTCCCTGCGACATTGATCGAAGGTTTGAGTTTTGAACCCGGTTTCCATGTTCACTACGAGGCGACAGTCCACCGCATGAGAGACGGCCTGCCGAAATTCAGGGATCTGCCGCAGGCGGCGGGGGGTTCCGGCGAGGAGCTGCCGGAATAACACCACGCAGACTGCATGAGTCAGCTCGTGTCCATCCGGAAACTCCGGATGGCACGGCTGCCGTTGAAACACTCAAAATCGGCTGCCCCAGGCCCCGGGCAATCTTCACGTTGACGCTTGCCTTTGAAACCTATAGATTATGCCCATTGAATTAATTGGGACGGGTTTCGATCCGTCGTGGTTGCTCCGCTGAAGGGGGAGGGTGATACGCCGCGGTTGGCGGTGTGCCGGTCTCCTTGTCATTACAAGATTTCTGGGGGTCGGTGTGAGGAGTCGGGGACACATCACGATCTGAGGTTTTTGCGCCGCGCTGTTCCGGTTGACCGGAGGTGCGGCTTTTTTGTTTTGTTGGTGGCTGCGCCTGTAGCTGCCACGCTTACCATGGCCCTTGCCGGGCCTTCAGGGGGAAAACATGCCTACTAATACGGTTCTGAAAGTTGTCGGCCTGGCGTTGATCGTGATCGGCGTCGGCCTGATTTTCTGGGGTTACCAGTTGTCGGGTTCGCTCGGTTCGCAGATGACCGAGGCTGTGTCCGGCTCCATGCCGGAGGCCGTGATGTTTCGGTATATTGGCGGGGCGGTTTGTGGGGTTGTGGGGGTGTTTTTGGTGGCGAAGGGGTGAGTTGGATGACCTTTGTGACGCAAAGCAATTTGCATCTTTGCTGACCTGACCGAGTACATCAATGATTTCCAGAAATGAGTGTGTTTGCTCCAGAAACCAAGGGTGTATGCTAGGAAAGACTGGGCATTGAGAGTTTGAGCGTTATTAGCAAATCGATAAATGATCAGCTCCTGGAACGGCTCAGATCGATCAACGTCAACCGGAGCGGTGATCGCCGGGCTCCACATAAGCCACTGCTGCTTCTCGTTGCGATAGCAAAGTTGTTGCAGGGCGAGCGGGAGTTGAGTTTCGAGGAGGTTGAGGGTCTGCTGCGTCCGCTGCTGAACGCCTATGCCCCGCCCGTCAGTGGTCAACACGAACCAAAGCTGCCGTACTGGTATCTGCGCTCGGACCAACTGTGGGAGATTTCGGGTGCTGCTAAGCTGCCTCTGCAACTAGGGGGCTTTCCGCAGATGGGAGCTCTTCGGGGGACATCCGGGCATCTTCCCGAAGCTTATGCTCAGGCCTTGCTGTCAAATAAAAGCCTGGTCGCTACCGTGGTGCAGATGATTCTGGATTCGCACTTTCCGGAATCGCTCCATGAGGACATCCTCGCTGCGGTCGGCCTGACGTCGTTCACTGCCAGTACGGTTGCGGAAGAACAAGCCCCTTATGGCTTGGCCAGGAAGCGCGATCCGCGGTTCAGAGAGCTGGTTCTGCGAGCATATGAACATCGCTGTGCGGTAACCGGTTTCCAGGCAGCACTTGGTGGTTCATATTTCGGTTGTGAAGCGGCTCATGTCAAGTGGCATGCCTACCAAGGTCCGGATACGTTGGAGAATGGCGTGGCTCTGGAGCCGACCCTTCACAAGCTTTTTGATGCCGGGGCGTGGAGTCTCACAGATGACAGGAGAATTCTGGTCTCTGCTGATTTCACCGGGACGGATGAAGCTGTGGAGAAAATTCGCAGTCTGCATGGGCGACCTCTGAGGGCGCCGCAACCGGGTATGCCGTTGGTCTCGACTGAGTTTATACGATGGCATCGTGTGAAGGAGCAAGGGGGAGTTTTTCGGCTGCCGGCGCTTTGTCTTTGAGGGGATTTGATTGACAGGGCTTTGAGTTGTGGGGTGTCCCCCGAACACCGGAACACTCAATCTTGCAACCTTGCAGGTCTGACCCCTGTTCCTTGTTAAGGTCGTTTCTGCACTGGGCTTGAAACTACACGCAGAGGCTGCTCACCACTAAAAAAAGCTCTCGCCAAAGGCTCAGGCGAGTTGGGGAGTTGGGGACAGTTTCACGGAAGCGTCCCCGGAGTTGGGGACAGTTTCACGGAAGCGTCCCCGCATCCTAAAAAAATCCTTTTATCTCTTGGTTGCACTCTAGCTCAGACTCAACTATAATCTAGACAGTCTAGCCAGAACGAAAGGAGTCGCCATGACAATTCGGAAAGAATCCTCCGGCCACACGGGTGAGTGGCAGATGCAAGAGGCTAAAAACCGTTTGAGCCGCGTCGTTGAAGAAGCGCGACGTGGGCAGCCGCAGACAATTACTCTCCACGGCACACCGGCCGCAGTCATAGTGTCCATTGAGCAGTACAAAGAGCTGACCAGGGCCAAAACACCATTGTCGCAGTTTTTCAAAGCATCACCACTGCGCGGAATTGAACTGGACTTTGAACGGGACCGCGACACAGGAAGAGAGGTCGATCTGTGACCTTTCTTCTTGATACTTGTGTCATTTCTGAAATGGTTAAGGCTCGCCCCAACCTGGCGGTTGTTCGATGGATCGATTCGGTCGAGGAAGGGAAGCTCTTTCTGAGTGTACTGACCTTAGGCGAATTGGAAAAGGGCATTGCCAAGTTGCAGGACGTGTCTCGGAAGGACGTTTTGCGCGAATGGCTTGAGCAGGACCTTGCAGAGCGATTCGCAGGCAGGATTCTGCCGATAGACACGTCCGTGGCCGTCGCTTGGGGGAAAATGCAGGGGGAGGCTGAACGAAACGGGAACAAGCTCCCAGTGATCGACTCATTGTTGGCCGCCACGGCCCAAACAAATGGACTGACTCTTGCCACGAGAAACGTTGTTGATTTCGAGCGTTGCGGGTCCCGCGTTTTCAATCCCTGGGGGCAGTGATTTATGAGAACGAACAGGTACGACCCCTGGAGACTATCCCCAGGGGCCGCTTCAGCAGGACCTGCTTAAAAAATACAGATCGATTTAACACTAACCGCTTTGGGGGCTTTTTCAAGAACCCAGTTTTTGGTGACGGGATCTTTGAGTATGAAACAAAGTCGAAGAGGGAGAATCATTGGCCTCCTGAAGCAAGGGTTGGCAGATGACAGGATCATTGACGCTCTCGACAGTACATCACCCACCGTTGTCATCAGCAAAAGTTCTTCCTGAAGTTCGCCCAAGGAGCTGGGGACTTAAAAAAAGTTCCTTTTAAGTGTCC
>JBEPWT010000259.1:0-3877 GCA_041642275.1 Desulfopila sp.
CCCGCTCTTTATGGAATATTCGGCTTAACCGGTGCCGGGCTGAAGCGTCTGAAGGGGATGGATTTGTCATGGGGGATGATGTTCACCACTGCATGAGGCTGACAACGGCCATGTACCGTCCACGCCCATGCCTTAACGTAAATGTATCATATAGTGCGCATACATTGCCTTCGGATCATTGAAGAGAAAGAGCCCGGCAAGAGAGTCCGAGAAATACCCTGCCCTGTCCGCCAGCAGCTGTGGCTGTGGCCTTCGGCCAAATATGGCGGCAGCTTCCATTTTCAGCTGGCCGAGCAGTCTTGCCGAAAAAGAGGGCGAACTGCGGATATACTCGGCGGTATAGCTTGGCAGTCCCGCCAGGGATGCACCGGCCTCGATCGCCTCTTCGAGATTGCCGAGTTTGTCTACAAGGCCCAGCTCCATAGCGGTCCTACCGTCGTAAACACGGCCCTGAGCCAGGCTTTCAACAGCGCTTCGATCGATACCGCGACCTGAGGAGACGATGGAGAGGAAGGTTTCATAACCATGCTCTATGCCGAGCTGAATGGATTCCTTGATTTCCGGCGAAAGCGGCTGGGTGAGATCAAGGCCGGAGGCCAGTTCGGCGGTTGCCGTACCATCGCTGTAAATGCCGAGATGCGCCAGGGATTTTTCAAAGGTTGGAATTGCGCCGAATATGCCGATGGAGCCGGTAACGGTGGTGGGGTAGGCCCAGATCTGATCGGCATCCGCCGAGATCCAGTATCCCCCCGAGGCGGCCACTGCGGCCATGGAAACGACATATGGCTTGCCGCTTGCCTTCAGTTCCAGCAGCTCCTTGCGAATTATTTCAGAGGCGAAAACCGAGCCGCCGCCGCTGTTGAGCCTGAGGACCACGGCTTTCACCCTGCTGTCGCTGCGGGCTCGCCGGAGCAGTTCAACCATGCTTTCACTGCCAATGGATCCCGGTGGCTGGATGCCGGTGAGAATGTTGCCCTGGGCGACGATGACACCTATGACATTTTTCTCCGATTTATCGACGGCGTATGAGCGGGAAACCGTTTTCAAGTAATTCTTGAAGCTGACATGGCGGAAATCGTCCGCCGCCGAATATCCGCTTATCTCCATCAGGTAGGAGCGAAGCTGTCCCCTGCTTTTCAGGCCGTCGACCAGCCCTGTCTGCAGTGCAAGCTGAGCGGTGTCGCCGCCAAACTGTTTGAGCAGCGAGGCGGCCGAGTTGGTGTACCGGTCGAGGGTCGCACTGCTGATTTTTCTTCGGGTGACTATCTCGTTTTCCACTTCCTGCCAGAGAGACTGCAAAAGATCCTCATTCTGCTCTCTGGCTTCTGTGGACATGGAGTTGCGGGTGATAGGCTCGAGTGCGGATTTGTAGGATCCCACCCGGAAAACATGAAAATTGACTTTGAGCTTTTCCAGGGCGTCCTGGAAGTAGAGACGGTAGGCTGCTAATCCGTGCAGATCGACAAGGCCTACGGGGTTGAGGAATATCTTGTCGGCATAGCAGGCGAGCAGGTATTTGTTCTGGGTATAGTAGTCTTCCGCGGCTACAACGGGTTTGCCGCTCATTTTGAAGTACTCCAGAGCGGTGCCTATGTCGCGGATCTGGTTCAGCGACCCCGTTCCCATTCTGCTCAAATCGAGGACGATGGCTGTTATGGCCTCATCGTCTGCGGCGGTGTGAATGGCGTCGAGTATATCCTGCAGCAGTGTCTCCTCGGGCAGCCGGGAGAATCCCAGTGCTTCGTTGAACAGTTCGCTGATGGGATCGATAATCTGTTTTTCCTCGACGATATCACCGGTAATGGTCAGCAGCAGGGCGCTGTCCTGCTCAACCTCGTCTTTCTCTCCGCGAAAGAGAAAGAGGCTGAGGATGATGATAATGGCGATGAATATGGTGTTGATAACGATATTGCGAAATACGGTGATAGTCTTGCCGCCGTATTTGAGAATAGTAAAGATTGATTTGATGAGATCTTTCATGGATTGTTCTCGATTGAAAGAGGAATAATATCAGCTTCCCGTGGATCGATGGTACCTTACCCTTCAGATGTTGTAAACCCCATAGTCATGCTGGAACAATCCGGCTTTCCCGCGATTTGTGGTACTCTCGAGCGGATAAACAGACGATATCCGTTTTTCCGCCACCGCTTGACGCTTTCGATGCCAAGACTGCACTTGGCTGCTGAGCGATAGGTCAAGGCATCGAGGCTGCAGCTGCAGCGGTTTCCCCGCCAACCTGTGACGGCAAGGCTGCCGGGACGCAATCGTCCCCATTCAGTCAAAGGGCAGCAAGAGCTGCACCGGTCTTTGCGCATTCCTGTCACTGAGCTTTGAAAGAGTTATGCCCAGCAGTCTGATTTTTCTCTCTCCAAGTTCGGTATCACGCTGCAGTCTGTCGATCTGCCTCAGTATCTCCGTACTGGTAAAAACAGGCCCAGCCAGGGTCACCGAGCGGGTAATGGTGGTGAAATCATCATATCTCACCTTCAGGGTGACGCAGGCGCCGCCGCACTCCCGAGCCTGCATGGATTGTTCCACCTTGAAGGCGAGTTGGCTGAGGATCTGTCTCAAAAATTCTCTATCGGTGGTATCGTCCTGCAAGGTCGTTTCGCTGCCGATGGATTTTCTCTCACGGGTTGGTTCCACCGGCCTGTCATCTTTGCCTCGGACAATGTCGTAGAAAAACGCACCGCTCCGGCCGAAATGAAAGAGCAGGTCTTCCTTGCTCAGCCGGCGAAGATCGCGCCCGAGTGCTATTCCCAGGCGCAGCATCTTTTTTTCCGTTACCTTGCCGATGCCATGAAATTTGCCGATGGGAAGAAGATCGAGGAAAGAGACGGCCTCTTCCGGAGGTATGATGCTGATACCGTCGGGCTTGTTGAGATCCGAGGCGATCTTTGCCAGAAATTTGTTGTAGGAAACACCGGCAGAGGCTGTAAGACCTGTGCTTGCCTGGATGCGGCGTCGAATCTTTTCAGCGATTCTGGTGGCCGATGGATTATTTTCTCTGTTGCAGGTAACATCCAGATAAGCCTCGTCGAGGGACAAGGGCTCGATGAGATCGGTAAATTCTGTAAATATTGCCATCACCTCGGCAGATATCTCTTTATAGCGCTCCATGCGCGGGGAAGTGAATACTGCCCGGGGACAGAGTCTGGCGGCCGCCCGGCAGGGCATCGCCGAGTGAATGCCGTACTTTCTCGCCTCATAGGAGCAGGCGGCGACCACCCCCCGCTTGTGCGGGTTGCCGCCGACGATGACAGGCCTGTTGCGCAGGTGCGGTTTGTCCAGCTGTTCTACGGAGGCATAAAAAGCATCCATGTCTATATGGAGAATTTTACGCTGTCCTTTCATTTATTTTTAGGCGGCCGTGAATATGGGGATTTGCATTTGTCGATTCCGTAGGATACAGTTTCTGCAGTGTTGAATCCAGCCGAAATGGCCTTATCCAGTAGTGCAATACGCAATGCAATAGATAGTGCAACGCCTGGTGCAAAAATGGTGCTGGCCGCGAGGAAAGGAGCACCGGCCTTGCCGCCAGGGAAGACGATGCCGCGGAAAACAGCTTTCGGGCAGCAGCGCCGTACGCCAATGACAAAGAGAGTATACCATGAACAAACACGAAATACTCAAGGAGTGTGCCCTTTTCAACAAACTCCCGAAGGAACAAATAGAGGATATCGCCCATATTAGTTATCAGAAAAATTATGGCAGGGGAGAGGCTGTCTTTTTCGAGGGCGATGAAGGCAATGGTTTCTATCTGGTTGCTTCGGGAAAGGTGAAAATCTACAAGATGTCACCTGCCGGCAAGGAGCATATTCTGCACATATTCGGCCCGGTTGAACCCTTCGGCGAAGTACCCGTTTTCCATGGCCAG
>JBEPWT010000260.1:0-3867 GCA_041642275.1 Desulfopila sp.
GCCGTCTTTATGCCGGTGATGGAACTCGTCCCGTTCTCCGCCTCCGGAGCGGGTGCCGTCCTGGCATTCTATGGCCTTTCACTGATCGCCAACGACGGTTTACTGGCCCTGGTGGGGTTTGTCTTAACGGCTATTATTTCGGTTTTGATTATTTTCAGCCTGTCGTGAGGGCGTTTCAAAACCCCTGGCCAACAGCCGGACAGAGTAGAATTTCTAGTGCCGGTTCAGGCGCAGCAGATAGAGGGAAACCAGCAGGCCTGTGACCACCAGGAAAACGGCTATCCAGACCTTTTGCACCAGCAGGATACTGATCAACAGACAGAGCCAGAGCATCAGCAGGGCTCTGCGCAGGGTGGAGATGGAGATGGAGCGATTCTGCAGATAGTCGCGAATGGTGGCGCCGAATACCGGGTGTTCGAGCAACCAGCGTCTGAGCCTGGGCGACGACCTATAGCTCAGCGCCGCGGCCAGGATCAGAAAGGGCGTGGTGGGAAGCACCGGCAGCAGGGCGCCGATCATTCCCAGGGCGAGGGAGGTGAATGCGGCCAATTTCAGAAGAATTTTCATCGGCGATACGATCCGGCCCCCCTGGCCCGGCTATTGCTCGAGAGTGAAAATGAGCATAACTATGATTCTTCCTGATTGCCCCTTATGTTCAGCAGCTCTAAGGAAGGGGATAATCTATGCTCCAGGAGGAACCAGATACGTCTTTTTCCCTTATCCAGGATAAAGGTAGTCTTCCGGCTCACCGGAGGCAAGAGAATCTGCCAAAAGAAATATGGCGGATCCTGATTTTCAAGTGATTGAACGGTGTTTGCAGTCGGTGATGCAAATAAAATATACTGATTACGTATGAAACTCAGCCTGGCCTCTAGCAGGGGGGCCGGGTTGCTCATTTCGCGGGTGTCTGCAGCCAGGACGGCTGCAGCCAAGCCCCCATGGATGGGTTTATGGCGTCCCGCGAAATGAGCAACCCGGTCCCTCAGGATGCGTAGCTGAGTTTCAGGGGTAATCAGAAATAAAATATTGACCTTCGAGACCTCTGGTGGTTTATTCGATCGTCATCTGTAATCTGGAAAAACGTTTTTAAAGAGCTGTTGCATAAACGGAAGACGGTGAAAATCCGTGACGGTCCCGCCGCTGTAACCGGAGAATGCCCACATGCCCTGACGGGCGGCCACTGGCTTTTTACAAGAAGCCGGGAAGGCGTGAGGCAGAGCCAGCCCGGAAGTCAGAAGACGTATGCACCAGTTGGTGAGAACACGATGGTAAAGGGTTCTGTAAAGGTCACGTGCCTTTCGGAACCCTTTTTGCGTTTCGACGGGCACTCTGTATTCACGGAAGGAGAATAAACCGATGCAAACGCAACTCGAACTCGCCAGAGAAAACATCATCACCCCGCAGATGGAAAAGGTCGCCGGGGACGAACTGATCGATCCGCAACAGATACGCGCATTGGTGGCAAAGGGGGAAATCGTCATCCCCAACAACCCCATGCGGAAAACACAAAAAGTCATCGGCATCGGGACCGGACTGCGGACCAAGGTAAACGCCTCGATCGGCACATCTTCCGATATTTGCGATCTCGAGGCGGAAATAGCTAAGGCCCTCGCCGCAGAGGAGGAGGGGGCCGATACCTTGATGGAACTCTCCGCCGGTGGCGATCTTGATCATATCCGCAAAACCATCCTCGCCCATTCCAACCTGCCGGTCGGCAATGTCCCTCTGTATCAGGCCTTTAAAGAGACAGCCAGAAGGTACAAGAACCCCGCAAAACTCGATCCCGAGTATCTCTTCGATCTGATCGAGGCGCAGTTGGCGGATGGACTGAGTTTCATGGCCGTCCACTGCGGCATCAATCGCTACACCATTGAACGGCTGCGCAAACAGGGGTTCCGTTACGGCGGACTGGCCTCGAAGGGCGGAACCTTCATGGTTGCCTGGATGGACGCCACCGGCAGGGAGAATCCTCTCTACGAACAATTCGACAGGGTGTGTTCGGTGCTGAAAAAATACGATGCCGTCCTGTCGCTGGGCAACGGCATCAGGGCGGGCGCCATTCACGACAGCCATGACCGGGCGCAGATGGCCGAGATGATCATCAACTGCGAGCTGGCGGAACTGGGCAGGGACATGGGTTGTCAGATGATGGTGGAAGGCCCCGGGCATGTGCCCCTGGACGAAATAGACGGCAACATCATGCTTGAAAAACGGATGAGCGGCAACGCCCCCTATTATGTCCTCGGACCCCTTCCTCTGGACAGCGGCGCCGGCTACGACCATATCGTCTCGGCCATCGGCGCGGCCAATGCGGCACGATACGGCGCCGACCTGGTCTGCTACATTACGCCGGCGGAACACCTGGCCCTGCCCAACGAACAGGACGTGCGCGAGGGGGTAAGGGTGACGAGGCTGGCGGTGCGCATAGGCGATATGGCCAAATACCCGGACCGGCGCCACAACGAGAAAGAGGCGGCCATGGCCCGCCGCGACATGCGCTGGCAGGATCTGGAGAAATATCTGATGTTTCCTCAACAGGCTCGTCGGGTCCGGGAGGAAAGAGCCCCGCAGGCAGAGGAAACCTGTACCATGTGCGGAGATTTCTGCGCCATGAAAAAAGGTATGGAGGTCTTCAGCGGCGATATCCGGGGCGATAAGGTTTCAGTACTGCGATCAAGACATCCTCTTCGCCGGTGAGCGGTTGCCCGCCGGCCGCCTCTCTTCAGCGCGAAATGTGCAGGTAATGGATGTGTTTTTCGTACTGGGAGACAACATCGGCAATGACCTGAGAGCGGGTGTAGCCGATGATGTCATAGTTTTGACCGCCTTCAAGGAGAAAGACCTCGGCCCGGTAGTAGTGCTCTTCTTTGGCCTTCGTGCTGCCCTCCTTGAAGAGGGCGAAGGAAGGTCTCTCGTACTCGCGCAGATGAACCGCATACAAAAACCGTCGGGCGTCCTGGTGCAGTACGGTCAGAGAAGCGCTCTGCTCCTCGATGTCGACGGCTACGTCCAGCTCTGATTTGCGCAGTTCCGCCGCAACCTCCTCCAAGGCCGGCTGGACGGTATTGTGCAGGAAGCGGATTGCCGCGGATCTGCTCGGGTAGGTCAGTACCGTGCGCAACCGGGTCTGCCAGCCGAGATCGGTGCCGCGAAAGGAAAGAGGGCTCGTCAACCCCTGGCTGGTGCGGCGGTATGTCTCCTGGCGCAGGCTCTGCAGCATGCCGTAGCAGACGAAGAGCATGATAAAGGTAAAAGGCAGAGCGGTGATGATCGAGGCGGTCTGCAGGGCCTGCAGGCCGCCAGTGAGCAGCAGCACTGCTGCTATGGCCCCTTCGCTCACTGCCCAGAAAGACCGTTGCCAGACGGGGCCCTCGCCGCGCCCGCCGTTGGTGAGACTGTCAACCACCAGGGAGCCGGAATCCGAGGAGGTGACGAAGAAGGTGACAACGAGAAGTGTGGCCAAAACCGAGATGAAGCCGGTGGCCGGCAGATATTCGAAAAAGCGGAAAAGGGCCAGGGGGACGTTTTCGCTCACCGTGGCCGAAATGGCACCGTCTGCCTCGCCCATATCGAGGAAGATCGCCGTATTGCCGAAGACGGTCAGCCAAAGAAAGGTAAAGCCACAGGGAACGAAGAGAACGCCGACGATAAACTCGCGAATTGTCCGTCCCCGCGAAATCCGGGCGATGAACATGCCGACGAAGGGCGACCAGGCGATCCACCAGGCCCAGTAGAAAAGTGTCCAGCCGCCGAGCCATGTGTTGGGCTCATAGGCGTACATGGTAAAGGTCTTGTTGATGACCTCGGAGAGGTAATAGCCGGTGTTCTGGACAAAGGCCTCGAGCAGGAACAGCGATGGACCGCTGA
>JBEPWT010000261.1:0-3854 GCA_041642275.1 Desulfopila sp.
AGAGCAACAGGGTCGCGGGAGCCATCATCAACCATTCAAAAATGGTGGTCCGGCAGAACCAGAACCCCATCATCAGACTGGAAAAGGCAATGGTCCCGAGAAAGGCGGAAAAGAATGAGGAGAATATCCGAAACGGTGTCGGTTTGATTTCATTGCGCAGAATGACGTCCCCTGGGCTGACCATGCTTCCCGGGGGCGAATAGACCTGGATCACCGTGGCGCCTTTTTTGGCTTTGACCTCTATGCTCTCACCGCCTGCATTGAGAATGGCCACCACGTCGCCTCTGACGAAATCATCGTTTTCGCTGACATTGACCTGGAGAACAGTGGCGAAGGGAAGGTCGAATTCCGGCACCTTGGTCTCGAGAACTTTTCCCTGAAAAAGAATTGAGGGTGTGAAGGCGAAAAGCAGCGGCACGACATAGAGCATTTTGGCGAATTTGAACGCCGTCCAGCCGGTTTTCCAGGGATCGGATCCGGCAATTGCGGCGCCGGCGTAGGCGGCCACGCAGACAGGTGGAGTTATGTTCGAGTCCTGGCTGAGCCAGTAAACGATCTGGTGAGCGACGATGGCGGCAACACCGAACGCACCGAGTGCCGGGACGGCGAGAACGGCGACGATAAGGTAGGAGGCGGTAACGGGAACCCCCATGCCGAGGACCAGCGAGGCCAGAGCGATAAGGATGATGGCGAGCAGGAGGCTGTTGCCGGCCAGGGCGATGATCAGGTCGGAGAATTTCAAGCCCATGCCGGTCAGGGAGATAACACCGACAATGACGCCGATAACGCCGACCGTTGCGCCGATGATCAGAGTGTTGCGGGCGCCAGTCTGGATGGCTTCCCAGATCTCTACCGGACCCATGCGGGTTTCCCGGTGCAGCCAGCTGACGACGATACAGGAGATGGTAGCCCAGAAGGCGGCGTATCCCGGTGAACGTCCCATCAGCATCAGCACGGTGATGATAACCAGCGGCAATGCGTAGTACCAGCCTTTCTTGAGGACGACTTTCCAGTGCGGAAATTCGTCGTCCTGGATGCCGACGATCTTGAGCTTCTTCGCCTCAAAATGAATCATGCAGAAAACCGAGAAAAAATAGAGCAGAGCCGGCCCGACGGAGATAAGCATGATATAGGAATACGGCATACCAGTGAGCTCAGCCATCAAAAACCCCCCCGCGCCCATTATCGGCGGCAGGAACATCCCGCCTATAGAGGCGGCAGGTTCTATGGCGCCGGCGACATGAGGACGAAATCCGGCCCGCTTCATCAAGGGTATGGTAAAGGCCCCGGTGGAGACGGTGTTGGCGATGGCGCTTCCGGAAACTGAACCGAACAGGGCCGAGGCGATAACCGCCACCTTGGCTGGTCCGCCGGTACTGCGGCCGGCAAGAGCCAGGGGTAAGTCGATAAAAAAACGGCCGGCCCCCGACTTATGGAGGAATGCGCCAAAAAAGATGAACAGGATAACATATGTTGCCAGAACATTGGCCATGACCCCGAAGACTCCGTTGGTGGTCAGGAACAAGGCGGTGCATATTCGCTCGAAGTCGAAGCCGCGATGGGCAAGAATGTCCGGCAGATATGGACCGAAATAGGCAAAGGCAATCATCAGTATCCCAATGATGGTCATGGACCAGCCGAGGACCCGGCGGCAGACTTCAAAGGAGATGAGAATACCGGTAATGCTGATCAGCGAATCAAGTTCATTTTCCGCCCCGGCACGCCAGTTGAGGGCCTCAAACTGGCTTAGCCAGTAATAGATAACGCCGGCAGCAACGAGGGCAAGGAGAATATCTGACGGCGCTGGAATGTTTTTCCAGTATTTCAGTGAGATGCTGTCGGCATATTGGAGCACTGCCGCCAGCAGGATGGAGGCAAGAACCAGCGGCCACAGGGAAAGAGCCTGTCGCAGACCCGCAGCCCAGCCTTCTTTTTCAGCCAGCTCGGCAATGCTCATTATCTGCTGATAGTAGGTAAGGTGAGAATCGTAGACGAACAGAATGGTCACCACACTGACTAGAATCCAGGCAAGCAGCAGGTTCAATCCAAGACGGACGCCCGCCTCGGGGACCGGGTACAGCAAGAAGACCAGCACATAGGTGATCAGGACATAGATGCCAAGATGGTACTGGGTGCCGACGGAGGCAATGCCGGCGGCATAAAAATAGAATAATACCAGAGTGGCGCCAAGCAAAGAGACCACAAGGCCCCACAGGCCTTTCGGATCCCGAAGAGATTTTGAATCCTTGGCAATGATCTTTTTAAGTTTTTCCTGGTTTTTAGGATCAATATCATCGAAATCATTCTCAGGCCGTTCAGACATTGCAACTCCACCAAAAACATGAACAAGAGTTAGTACTTAAACCGGCACCGGAAGCCGGCGAATTTGTCCCCGCTTCCGGTACCGGCAATACATCTGCAGGCATTAATGACCTCTTCCAGAGAATCTGTTTATAAAAACAGAAAAACAGAAAATGTTAAAAAGCCCGCAACATACAGAAAAGTTACTGAGATTTATTCCTCTTTGTCAGGATCATTGCGGTTTTTGATCTTCGGTCAGGCTTAAGCCTTTCTCTTTCCAGAAATCCGCAGCGCCTTTATGCACGGGGGTGACGATTCCGCGAAGGCCATCGTCGACGGCCATTGCTCTGGCTGTTTTGGTGACACTGACCATGAACGCCAGACCTTCGTCGGAAAAGATGTTGTCCAGAGCGGCGGAAACATTGTCTGCGGATACATGTTTTCCGGCTATCCACAGGGCGGAATCCTGGAAGGTGGCGGTGTCTTTATCGACTCCCTGGTAGGTTCCCGTGGGGATGGAGACTTCGGCGTAATAGGGGTTTTCCTTGAAGAATCCTTTTTCTTCACCAATTTCAACGAGATCGAGCAGTTTAATGTCGTTGCTGGCAGCAGCCTGAATTACCGAGGAGTTGGGAAATCCGGCGAAGACCCATACGGCATCGACAAGCCCGTCACCAAGAGCGGAAGCTCCCTGGGTGTAGCCGATGAATTCGGGGGTGAAATTATCCCACAGGCCGAGGCTGGTGAAAAAGCGCTGGGCAGAAGCAGCCGCTCCTGAACCGGCAGGGCCGACGGCTACGCGCTTGCCTTCAAGATCCATAACCTTGTCGATACCGCTGTCGGCAAGAACAACCAGATGTGCGGGAGCGCCATAAAGATAGGCCACGGCGTAGGTGTCGGTGTACTCTTTGGTGTCGTTGGTCAGTTTGCCATTCCTGCCGAGAAAGAGATCGCCTGAGTAGGTGATGCCGAAATCTGCATCACCGGAGTTGACCCGGCGTAGATTTTCGACAGAACCGGCTGATGAGATGTTGGAGACCTCGAGATCTTTTTCCGTTCGCGACAGTCGCGATGAGATAGCATTGGAGAAATACTGGAAAGTGCCGCCGTCGGGACCACCGGAGAATGCCAGACGGGCTGTTTCTGACTGGGCGACATTGCCGGAAAAAAAGAGTGCGGTGACAAACAGTGTAGCGGAAATGATGGGGAAAATTTTTCTGCTGAACATGTGAACCTCCTTTTGTTGATGTGGTGTAATGATGATGGCTCGAATTGTGGTTTCGACATTCCCCGAGGAATGACATACGCAGAGAAATGGTATGTGCCATATTTCACCTGTGCTGATAACCGTTGACCGTGTTGCCGGCGAATTCCAGAGAAGAATTTCCCGTGGAACTGAAGCACGTTTTCCGGTGCAGGATCAACGTTATAATCAACAGTAAAAAAAGCAGCTGCATTAATGGCACATGAAGGGGGTTGCAACACGTGTGACAAGAGTGCGCACCGTTTCGTCTGGAACCTGGCAGACCCTTCATGATATAGCCACTAACTGA
>JBEPWT010000262.1:0-3841 GCA_041642275.1 Desulfopila sp.
GCGCTGCACGCCTATCTCTACCGTGGCGCCGGCATCGATTCCTTTACCCTGCACCATTCCATCAACTACCTGGCCATGGCCATCGTCGGCGGTCTCGGCACTCTCAACGGCTCCTTCTGGGGGCCGCTGGCCATCAAGGTGCTCGATCTGCAGGTGGAGAGGTTGTCGGAATGGGCCGGCACCCACTTGACCGCCGCCACCAACCTGACCACGGCCCTGAGGCCTTTGAGTTTCGGCCTGGTGATCGTCCTGTTTCTGATGTTCGAGCCGCGGGGTATTGCCAACTGGTGGCGCATCCTCCGCTCCTATGTCAAGCTGTGGCCGTTCAGATACTGAGGTGGCGCAAGAGGGAAAAATCCGGGCGAAAAACGGCGCCCGGTCGGCAAACCGGAGGGAGTGAGGGGAGAAGGGGAGAGGGGATATTCATTGAGGCGGCGGCCGTGCCGCAGGCAGGCTGGGGGTACGCGTTGTTTGAGGAAACCACTGTAAAGGAGGAGACATGAAAACGAACAAAGGCTTACTATGGATAATGATGTTGGCGATGGCGCTCATGCTCGCACCCGTCCAGGCTGCGGCCGGGGAGGTATACAAGATCGGGCTTTCCCTGGCGATTACCGGGCCGACATCCGATGCCGGCAATCCTTATTCGAAAGGGGTGGAGGATTATTTCAACTATGTCAACGACACCAATATGCTGGGCGAGGACAAAATCGACTGCACTATTCGCGACGACCAGTACAAAAACGATGTCACCAAGCGGAATTTCGAAGAATTTCTCGACATGGGCATCGTCTTCTACCTCAATTATTCCACCGGTTCGACCCTGGCTTTGAAGCGCGATTTCGAAGAGGAGCAGATGCCGGTCATTCCGGCCTCCTTCCATGCCGGCAACCTGGAAAACTCCGACTACATCTTTCTGCCCATCGCCTCCTATTCCGCCCAGACCATAGGTCTTGCCGAATATATTGATTCGCATCACGAAGGCGACGGCAAACCGAAGGTGGCGATGTTCATCCACCCCTCCGCCTTTGGCCGCGGACCGGTGGACGATGTCAAAAAAGCGGTGGAGGCGGGACTGGCCCTAGATATCATCGAAGTGGTCGAACACGGCAAGAATCTTGACAACACCGCCATGCTTAAGCGTCTGAAGAACAAAGGGGTTGAGTATATCATAAGCCATACCGTTCAGTCGCCGGTGGCGACCATGCTCAAGGATGCGGCAAGCCTCGGCCTGATCGCCGACTCCTTCGGAGAAGAGGGAAAATTCACCTTTCTCGGCGCCCATTATACCGGTGGTAACGATCTCGTGGACCTGGCCGGGCCATCGGCGGAAAATTTTTATTGGACCACCTCCTATATCGTCACCAGCGAACCCGGGGAAGGAACCGAGATGCAGCTGGCCCTGGCCGAGAGATACGGCCGCGATGAAAAGGCCGCAAATTCCCACAATTATGCAAATGGCATGATGGTGGCCCAGGTGGTTGCCGAACTCATCAAAAGGGCCAAGGATAAGGGCGCGGAAATCAGTCCGGAGTCGCTCTACCAGGAACTCCTGGCCATGAACGGCGACAAGGCCTTTGATCCCAAGACCACCGTCGGGCCGGTGACCTTTTCCAAAACCGATCAAATGGGGGTCGACACCCTGCAGCTCTATGTCGTTGACAACGGGGAGTTCAAGTCGGCCGGCGAGCCGTTCATCCCGGAATACACGGCCAAAATAGCGCAATAACTGCGGGCGCAAAGCGATTTTTCGCATTCGGTACGGCAACGAGGCGGCTGCCTTTTCCGGTAGTGGCGGCAGCCGCCGATTTTAAAAAAAATCTGATTACCCCTGAAACTCAGCTTGACCAATTACGGAGAGACAGGGTGCCCTTTTCACGGGTATCTGCAGCCAGGACGGCTGCAGTTAAGCCCCCAGGGATGGGTTTACGGCGTCCCGGGAAAAGGGCACCCTGTCTCAAAATATGTTGCTGAACATTAGGGGTAATCAGGAAAAAAAAGATGATGGCGACAGTGAAACAGCTGGAAGTAAATAATATAGAAGTGGTCTACAACGACATAGTCCAGGTGCTCAGGGGAGTCAGCCTCAGCGTTGCCGAAGGTGGCATAGTGGCGCTGCTTGGAACCAACGGTGCCGGCAAAACCACGACTCTGCGGGCGGTCAGCGGCCTGCTCAAGCCGGAAAACGGCTATGTGCGCGAGGGCTATATCAGGTTCGGCGGCGAGAATATCACCAATCTTCTCGGAACCCATGTGGTGAAACTGGGGGCGGTGATGGTGCCCGAGGGCAGAAGGGTCTTTAAGCATCTGACCGTCGATGAGAACATCCGGGTCGGTTCCATAACCCGTAAGGACGGTGCTCAGAAGATCAGGGAAGATCATGAACTGATGTATGCCCACTTCCCCCGGCTGGCCAATATCACCAACCGCATGGCCGGCTACTGCTCCGGCGGCGAACAGCAGATGATAGCCATAGCCAGGGCCTTGATGGCGGCGCCGAAAATGCTGATGCTCGATGAACCGTCGCTGGGACTGGCGCCGCTGCTGGTCAAGGAGATCTTTGAGAATATCCAGCTGATCAATAAAGAGATGAACACCACCATACTGGTAGTCGAGCAAAACGCCAAGATCGCTCTGGCCATAGCCGATTACGCCTATATCATGGAGTCGGGCAGGATTGTTCTTGAGGGAAGCTCGAAGGAACTGCAGCAAAATCCCGATGTCAAGGAATTCTATATGGGCATTACCAGGGGCGGCGTCAGAAAATCCTTCAAGGAGGTTAAGTCCTACAAACGAAGGAAACGCTGGATGTAGATTTTTTCACGCGGTTGACGACAGGAGAGAGCGATGAAATTCTTAGTGGGGTATAATGGCTCCGATGTGTCGAAGGCGGCACTTTCATTGGCCAGAACCTATGCCGACCTTTTCGGGGCCCAGGTGCTGGTGATCACTTCCATGGTTGGCGGAAGCGGTGAAAAACCCGACGAGATAGGCAAGGCCAGAAGCGATCTCAAATATGCCGAAGAATTTTTCAAGGAGAAAGAGATACCCTGCGAGACGTACCAGCTGGCGCGGGGGCTCACTCCCGGCGAGGATATGGTCAAATTCGCCGAAGAAAACAATATCGACCAGATTTTCGTGGGTATAGAAAAAAAATCGCGAACCCAGAAAATTATTCTCGGCTCGAATGCCCAGTTTGTCATTCTTAAGGCCCCCTGTCCGGTTGTCAGCGTCAACGCCGCCTGAGGGTGGCGTTGTGAAATCCGGCTTCGCCGGTGGAGCGGTTGAACTATTGCCGGGGGGGATTGTCCCTGCAATCCCCCGCCGGCATCCAGGCACCAGGAGGATACCATGGGACTGTATGATCTCTCGTTTTATGACATCATAAACAAAAACGCCATCGCCTTTGGCCAAGAGGTGTGCTGGTACGAGGCGGATGACGGGCGCAGCCTGACCTTTGCCGGCTACAAAGCGGAGGTGGAGCGTCTGGCGGCGGGATTGACCCAGGTAGGCATTCTCAAAGGAGACCGCATAGGCATAGTCGGTAAGAACAGCCTTGAATTTTTTCTCCTCTACGGCGCCGCTGCCTGTCTGGGGGCCGTCGTTTTGCCGGTAAACTGGAGATTGTCGGCCGACGAGCTCCGCTTCAATATCGCCGACTGCGGCGCCAAGATCGTCTTTGCCGACGAGGAGTTTCAGGAGGCCCTGAAAGAAAGGCGGGCGGAGATGCCGACGGTCATAGGCTGGTATAATCTCAGGGGCGGCAGCGGTGCCTTTACCTCTTTTGCTACGCTCATGGACCATTCGGCCAAGGCGGAGCCGGCCTCGGTAAGCAGCGGCG
>JBEPWT010000263.1:0-3806 GCA_041642275.1 Desulfopila sp.
CTCTTTGGCGGTAGCCGGAAAATATCCCCGAGGTCACCGTATGGCGAAGACCCACCGGGCTGCCGACGGTGTAAACCTTGTCGCCCTGGCGGATGGGCCTGTTCGGCGGCGCCTTCTCAAGGGAGATGCCTTCGTGGGAGAACAGCGCCAGCAGAGCAAGATCGTAGGTGGACGAAGTGACCATATAGCCGGCGCTATGTTCGGAACCGTCATCGAGGATGATCTTTATCTGGGGAGCGGCGCTGTCCTTTTCCAGCCGGGCCAGGCGCTTTTCGCTCTCTTGTTGTTTGACCGTGACCTTGGCCAGATATTCCTGCCGCTGGCGGATCAGTATTTCCAGCTGGCTCCTTGCCGGCCCCCTGGGCATTTTTCGCAGATCCCGGCGCATTTCGGCGATTTTTTGCTCTTCGAGATCGATAAGCCGGCGATTGGTCGCAATCTTTCGACGAATTTCCTCGAATTTATCCAGGTCGAATTCCACCACATGTCTGTTGGTGACGATATAGTTTTTATCGATGAAGAATCCCGAGCCGGTTCCCCAGGGTGTTTCAATGGAGACCGTGGCCCGGCGCGCCCTCTCCACCGGACTGGAGCCGGCAAGTGATGCGGTAGAGGCCGAAGCATCGGCTGAAGATGGTGCAGCTGTCACCTCGCCCTTTTGGGGGGCGGCGGAAGGCCCGGCGGTCGTTGTCGAGACCATCTGGTCAGGCGGGGCTTCGGCCGGGGCACCGTTATGCTGTACAGCGTTGCGGGTGAAATAATAGGTTGCGCCGGCGACGACGAGTATCACCAGGGCCAGCTGCAGGTATCTGGCTCCGCCGGAACCGGAGGCCGATGCCTCCTCCTGCCGGGCTTTTTTTTCCTGTCGGCGCTTTTGTGCGGCCTCGTACCTGGCGAAAATCAATCCGCAGTTGCGGCATTCGGCAGTCTCGGCCTGAACATGGTTGCATTTGGGGCACTTCATCGCTGTCGTTCCTGTGCAGAACGTTAATCTGGGAACCTCACGCCACTATAGCAGAATCCCCTTGCCTTTCCCAGTCCGATATGGGCTGGGCCGCTGCCCTGCTTTCTCCTCCATCCTGGTCTCGCCCCTTGGCCGGCCATGAAAATGTAGCGGGGCAATCTCCCATCCTAAAGAATCTGGCTGAGAAAGAGCTGGGTCCGTTCATGCTGGGGATTGTCGAAAAAGGCATTGGGCTCGTTTTCCTCGACGATCTCACCGAAATCCATGAATATGACCCGGTCGGCCACCGTTTTGGCAAAGCCCATCTCATGGGTGACGACGATCATGGTCATACCCTCCTTGGCCAGATCGACCATGACATCGAGCACCTCTTTGATCATCTCCGGGTCGAGGGCGGAGGTGGGCTCGTCAAAAAGCATGATCTTGGGCCGCATGCAGAGGCTTCTGGCAATGGCCACACGCTGCTGCTGGCCTCCTGACACCTGACCGGGATATTTTTTGGCCTGCTCGGGTATATGGACGATCTCGAGATAATGCATGGCCAGCTCTTCCGCCTCTTTTTTCGGCGTCTTCCGCACCCAGATCGGCCCGAGCGTCAGGTTTTCGAGGATGGTCAGGTGGGGAAAGAGATTGAAATGCTGGAAGACCATGCCCACTTCTGCCCGCACCTTTTCAATGTTTTTCAGATCCCTGGTCAGTTCGGTGCCGTTGACGATGATCTTGCCCCGCTGGTGTTCCTCCAGGCGATTGATGCAGCGGATCATGGTCGACTTGCCCGAACCCGACGGCCCGCAGACGACGATTCTCTCCTGGGGCTGCACCTGAAGATTGATATCCTTGAGGACATGAAAATCATCGAACCATTTATGCATCTCGATTATTTCAATGACCGGTCTGCCTGCGCCCTGTTCTGCCTGTATTTCCATGGATCGTCTTCCCTGATTGTCTGGCCCGTCTTTATCTGAGGTTGGATTTGTATTCAAGCTGCTTTTCGATGCTCCTGCTGTACGTGGACATGGCATAGCAGCAGAAAAAGTAGATCAGCGCCACGAAAATATAGGCCTCGGTGCTGAATCCCGTCCATTCCGGGACGTTGAGTATCGATTTGGTGGTGTTGAGTATATCATAGAGGGCGATAATAACCACGAGAGATGTATCCTTGAAGGCCGATATCAAAATGCCGACGGTGGGCGGAATGACGATTTTCAGGGCCTGGGGCAAAATGATCAGACGCATTTTCTGCCAGTAGTTGAGTCCCAGCGACTCCGCCGCCTCATACTGCCCCTGGGGCAGGGCCTGCAGACCGCCGCGGACGACCTCGGCGACATAGGCCGCGGTGAATAAGATTATGGCCATCTGCGCCCGCAGGACCTTGTCGATGGTCACCCCCTCGGGCAGAAACAGCGGAAACATCACCGAGGACATGAACAGCAGGGTAATGAGCGGCACCCCGCGGATGAGTTCGATATAGACCACGCAGAAGGCCTTGATGATAGGCAGGCTCGACTGTCTGCCCAGAGCCAGAACCACCCCCAGCGGATAGGAAGCGAGAATGCCGAAAAACGACAGCAGCAGGGTGAGCGGCAGGCCGCTCCATTTGGTCGACTCCACGGGTACCAGCCCAAAAAGACCGCCCTTCATGAGCACACCCATGACAAAGAGCGCCGCAAGCCAGAGATAGCCGAGCCGGCGGCTCCACCTCTGCCAGTCCCTGCTGTAGAACAACATGGCAACGAGAATGATCATCGCCAGCAGCGGCCGCCACTGCTCCTGATAGGGGTAGTAGCCGAAAATGTTGAACCTGATATTCTGGGTGACCACCGACCAGCAGGCCCCCTGGACCTGGTGGCATTCCTTGCCGGAAGTGAACCAGACGCTGTCGATGAAGGCCCAGCGGATGAAATCGGGCACCAGCTGCCAGCAGGCGACGAGAATGAGGATGGTTGCCAGGGAGTTGAAATAGCCGTTGAACAGATTGTTCCTGATCCAGCCAAGGGCGCCGACCTTGGTCAGAGGCGGCCTGATGCTTTCGGTTTGGGGCTGCGACGTACTCATAATCACCGCTCGATAATGGCTATTTTCTTGTTGTACCAGTTCATAAAAGCCGAGGTCAAAAGACTGAGGGTGAGGTAGACCATCATCATCAAAGCCACGCCCTCGACCGCCTGGCCGGTCTGGTTGATCGTCGTTCCGGCTACCTGGACGAAATCGGGATAGCCGATGGCCACGGCCAGAGAACTGTTTTTGGTGAGATTGAGAAGCTGACTGGTAAGCGGCGGCACAATCACCCGCAGGGCCTGAGGGAAGATGACCAGCGACATCACGTGCTTGGGCCTGAGCCCAATGGACATGGCCGCCTCGGTCTGGCCGCTGCTGATGGACTGTATGCCTGCCCGGACGATCTGGGCGACGAAGGCGGCGGTGTAGAGTACCAGCCCCACCAGCAGGGCCGAAAACTCAGGACTGACATTGATGCCGCCCTTGAAATTGAAGCCTTGGAGAACCGGCACGTCCATGGCTATCGGTGCCCCGCAGCCAAGCCAGGTGAGAAAGGGTAAAATGATAACCAGGGCCAGGCTGGCCGAGGCCACGGGAAACTGCCGGCCGGTCTTTTCCTGGCGCCGCCTGGCCCACCGGGCCGTAATAACGGAGGCGACACAGGCGAGCAGAAAGGCGATGCCTATTGCCGTCCAGGCATAGTGCGCCGCCGGAACCCCGAAGTCGATGCCCCGGTTGGAGAGAAAGAACCCCGGGAGCGGTGTCAGGGCCTGCCGGGGGCCGGGAAAGGCCTCGTAAAAAAGGGCGTAGAAGAAAAAGAGCTGCAGAAGAACGGGTATATTCT
>JBEPWT010000264.1:0-3802 GCA_041642275.1 Desulfopila sp.
CGCTTTGCCGTTTTCGTCTATCCGGTCCCATGCAGCGCCATAATTCTTTCATCCTCGAAGACATCAACTTTTACCGGCGCAACGCCGCAAAAAAAACGACAAAAAAGCACCCTCTTTGACCCATGTCAAATACTTGTCGTTGCCGCATGGTATACTCTCACCATAAAAGATGATGGTATTGAGCCCGAAAACATATCCCCAAGAGGTGACACATATGAAAAACATACGGAAAATAATCGAGATAGACGAAGAACGATGCGACGGCTGCGGACTCTGTGTACCCGACTGCGCCGAAGGATCCCTGCAGATAGTGGACGGCAAGGCCAGACTGGTCGAAGACAAGCTCTGCGACGGCCTCGGCGCCTGCCTGGGAGCCTGCCCCCAGGATGCTTTGAAAATTATCGAACGCGAGGCCGATGAATTCGACGAAGAGGCCGTTGAGGAATATCTGGCCGGCAAGAAGCAGGAAGAGGCCAAACAGGTCGGCCCCTCAGCCCCCCCGGCCGGCGGCTGTCCCTCGGCCAGGCTGCAGACCTTTGCGCCGCAGACGCCCTGCCAGGGCGCCAATATCCCCACTTCCGCCGCCGGCGGCGAATCGGCGCTGAGCCACTGGCCCATCCAGATCCGGCTGATTCCGCCGACAGCGCCGTTTCTGAAGAACGCCGACGTCCTTATCGCCGCCGACTGCACCGCCGTCGCCGTGCCCGGCTTTCAGGAGAAATACCTGCAGAACAAGGTAGTGATGATGGGCTGCCCCAAATTCGACGATGCCGAAGGCTATATCGACAAATTCGCCGACATCATCGACGAGGCGGGTCTCAACTCCATAACCATCCTGATTGCCGAGGTGCCCTGCTGCTCGTCGATGAACGTCATCGTCAAGAAGGCCTTCGAAAAGGCCGGCAAGTCGGTACCCGTCGAGCAGATCACCGTCTCCACCCGCGGCCAGGAGCTGGAACGCAAAACCTGGTAAACGCCGGCTTCATCTCTAACCCGAACATTTCATGAAAAATGGACGGAGTATTACATATAACTTTAAATATCTAGCAGACCATCTCAACTCGTGAAATATCCGAGCTAATCAAAAAGGCTGCCGCTTTCACGGCGGCAGCCTTTTCTCTGCTGTTGTGCTACAGCCGCAGCTTCAACAGACCTTCCTCCTCCTTGATCTTCACCCCGATCTGCTGCAGCAGCTGGAAAATCGGTCTGCCGAAATAAAAAAGCTCCTCGGCCAGGCTTATCTTGAGCTTCTGCACCGCCTCCGTGCGAATGCGGATATCGTCGTTGACCATTGCCTGCAGCGCCTCCAGGTCGAGCGTCTCGCCAGCGGCGATGGCCCGGCGCAAGGCGTCCAGATCGGGGCAGGGGCACTGCTTTTCGTGGGTCTCGATCATCTTGCGGATCGGCTCCTTTTCCCCCACCAGATCCAGCCTGCTCAAGGTGTTTTTTTCAACCAGGTCCTCCACAGCCTCCGTATCCCAGCACTGCAGCAGCCGGCATGAGAGCGGCCTGCTTTCATATATCATGCAGCCCTTCTGCTCTTCATCGTAGAAGAAACACTGCCAATCACTGCCCGTACCGCTGATTTTGATGAGTTCGCATGCCGCTGTCTGCGGCTCATCCTTGTGAGGCTTGATCACCAGTTCGCCCTTGCGTATGGTGATCAACCGCTTTATCGGCAGACTGCCGTTTCGTATAAGCTCCGCATCTTCCAGATGCAGAGCCGGACCGCCTTTGCTGCAGCATGTCCCGCAGCGTCTGCATTCCGTCTGTTCGTTCTTCATGGCACCTCTAATACCTCTTGCTGGAAACCTGCCGGGCTCATTGGGGATGGTGGATATCGAATTTTACTGTGAGCCGTCCATCGGTGTATTCAAAGAGGTCAGGTACACCAGCGCCTTTCGCGCTTCTTATCATAGAATCGAACAACCTGTAAAGTTTTGAAAACGACGGAGACCGATTTTTAAAGCAAAATGGATGGCCATATTTTCAAAATCATGGCATAAGCGGCAAGAGTGCTTACACCTTCTTGAAAAAGAAAACTCAACGGCACTGCCGCCGGAAGACGCTATCCGTAAATGCACATTACTTTTTATCACACCGCTCTTTGCCCGCGATGCCGCCTGGTCCGCCGCGCCCTCGAAGACATCGCCGAAAAACGCGGAGATATGGAAATCGAGGCTATCGACGTGCTCAGACGGCCGCGGGTAGCCCTGCGAAGTGGCATTCGCATGATACCTGCTTTGCAGATCAACGACCGCGTACTCAGCGGGCTGTACCTCAAAAGAAAACGAATCCGGCAGTTCATCGACAACTCCTGACATCAGCTGCCGCTCATCGGCGGCGGAAACACCAGAAAGTATCATGAAAGAATTCATTCTCGAATCGGTCAGCAAACTCGACCTCGCCGTCTGGCTTTTGGTCATTCTCTTTTTCTGCGGCTCCGCCCTGCTCTTCGACGGCGACATGCAAATGGCCTTCATCGGCTCCGGCGGCATAATATTTGAGATGCTGCTGATCGGCATATCCATCGAGATCATCATCGAGACCCTGAAAACGACCAGGGGCATAGGCACCCTCACCGGCTTCATAACCAACGGGCCCGAAGCCGTCTGCCTCATCGTCGGCCTGGCCGTCGGCGATATCATCTTTGCCTCGTCGACGCCGCTGGGGTCGAATTTCATGAATCCGATTCTCCTGCTCTGCGCCGCCCTGGTCACCCATCAGTTGGCCGTGCTTTTCCGGACACACCGACTCTTTACCATCATCAACATTGTCGTCACCGCCACCCTGGCGGTTCTATTCTTTGCTCTGCAGCCGCAACACTACATCTATTGGGTGATTACCGCAGCAGCAGTTTCTGCGACACTATTCTACCTGCGGCCTGGCGAGCCGCTCCCCGACGTCCTCGGCTCGGCGGCGACCACGTCAAAGTTTTGGCTCCTGCCCTCGATACTGGTGCTCGTTATCGCCGGCTATTTTCTCGACCCGGTGGTCAGCTTTGCCGCCGAGCACTCGCAGGCTCCCAAGGGCGTTATCGGTTTCATCGTCCTGGCGACCTTGACCAGCTGGCCGGAGTTCAAATCTTCGCTGTCCCTGCTCAAACGCGGCCGGCATTCGGCGGCTATCCTCAATATCACCGTCAGCAATATCACCAACATCTGGCTGGCCGTGGCCGGCATAATTTTTTATCTGGCCACTGTTTAAGTCAGATCTGCCGGAGGCCGGGTAAATTGCACTTTTTATGGAAATCGGATGGATTGCGGCCGCAGTTTATGCCGGACTTGATCCGGTACCACAATGACGAACGGCAAGCACCAGCCACCTGCAGCCACATTACCCTACGGCAGCCACCACCCTGCCCGCTGCCGTCATTCCGGACACCGATCCGGTACGTCATGCCGGACTTGATCCGGTACCAGTCTGTCTTCTGTCCTCTGATTTCTGACTTCTGAATCGCGGCCTGCGCCGCAATGACGAACGGCCAGAAACACATCTGGCACATATATTGCTTCGATTACCATAACACTTCGCCAAACACCACACGAGGTACGATATGGAAATTAACGCCAGCGGTTTTACCGCCAAAGATCTTTTCGCCAACAGGGCCAATATCGAGCAGGACCTGACCCAGAAAGCCCTGGAAAAAAACGACGCCGCCCGCAAGGACGCCAAGCCCCTGGAAAGCCGTCCCGTAGAGCAGGCAAGCGGCGACAAGCAGCGCAGAATCGATATTTACGTCTAGATACCCACGGCACGCCGGATGCTGACGCGGTTTTTCTGCCGCGGCCATGACCAACCC
>JBEPWT010000265.1:0-3789 GCA_041642275.1 Desulfopila sp.
TATACCGGTCCGCGTCTGCTGGTCGAGGCCATTGCCGCCGGCAGATACGCCGCCCGGTCGATTCATTACTATATGACCACGGGAGAGATTCCCGCCATCGAGGACCGGCAGCGTGAGATGATGGCGCCGGCCATGATCGATTCACTGGTCAACGTCGTGGCTGAACCGACCCGAGCCGCAAAACCGGTTATCTCCCTGGAGGAGCGCCTGGGCACCTTCAGCGAGGTCGAAGGCACGATCAGTGAAGCGCAATGCCGCCTGGAGGCGACTCGCTGTCTCAACTGCGGCATCTACTGCTATGATCAGGACGAACTGGCGCCGCAGCAGATGCGGGTTGCTAAATCCTGCCCCAACGAGCCGCATATCGTCGCCAAAGAGGAAACGACCGCCCCCGTATCCTGAAACGCTGCGAAGGCAGCTGGAGAACTGATTTTTTCTCGAGTGCCGATACGAAAAACAGGCGTATCTCAATCGTGCAGCGTGGGAAAATCTGCTTCCTCTGTTTTTACGAGTCCATCAAGATTTCGCAATTGGATAGTTCATGATTACCTTGAAACTCAGGAGGCGGTCATGTCGACCAATTGTCTGACAAAAGAGGAGGTGTAACGATGACGAAAATTCTCATTCTCTACTACAGCATGTACGGCCATGTGGAAACTCTCGCTCAGGCGGTTGCCGAAGGCGCGGGCAGAGTGGACGGCTGCGAGATGGCCATTAAACGTGTTGCCGAGCTGATACCCGAGGAAATGGCCAAAAAAGCCGGTGTCAAACTCGACCAGCCCGCCCCGGTCGCCACTGTCGATGAACTGCCCGAATATGATGCCATTATTTTCGGTACTCCTACCCGCTTCGGTAATATGTGCGCACAGATGCGCAACTTCCTCGACCAGACGGGCAGCCTCTGGTTAAACGGCAAGCTCATCGGTAAAGCAGCCAGTGTCTTTACCTCGACCGCTACCCAACATGGAGGCCAGGAAACGACCATCACCTCCTTCCACACCACGCTGCTGCACCACGGCATGGTGATTGTCGGTGTTCCTTACTCCTGCCAGGAATTGATGAATATGGAAGAGATCACCGGCGGTACGCCCTACGGTGCCAGCACGCTGGCAAACACCGACGGCAGCCGGCAACCGTCGGCGAACGAATTGGCCATCGCCCGCTTTCAGGGAGCCCATGTCGCAGAGATTGCCAGGAAACTCAGGGCCTGAGCCGGGTGCTCAGGTATTTGCCTGTCTGCCTTTCAGGCTGATGCCGATGATGGTATAGGGGGTGTCCTGAAAAAGAGGATTATTCCAACGGAAGTGGACGTTTTCGCCGTCAGGCGAGATGAGGCCATCTTACCCGAAGATGGCCTCATCTCGCCTGGTGTTACTTTGTATGGTTTATTGAACGAGCGTTTTTGCCACCCGCTCCGAGGCTGAGGACATCTAACCGTCCCGCCAAGCTCTCCGATGGTTTCCGACCGGCAGGTGGCCTAATCCTTTTTCTTGGAATGGCCGGACTGGTCTGCGAGATTCGGGTCGATGGGATCGGTCTCGTCGGCATTATAGGTATAGGATGGTTTATCCTTGTCTTTTGGCGATACCGACACCGGACCCGACTGATCACGTTCGAGGATCTTGTCTTCATCCTCTTCCTCTTTCTTGCCGGCCCCGCCACTCGTCTCGGGTTTGTTTTTGTCGGAGAGATGCGGATCGACGGGATCGCTCTTGTCGGCATTGTGGGTATAGCTTGGTTTTTCCTTATCTTCAGGCGATACCGACACAGGTCCGGACTGATCGCGATCGAGGATTTTGTCTTCGCCTTTTTTTTCCTGTGAAGTACTCATAGCTGACGTTTTTTCATCTTTTTTCATGATTACCTCCTATGTGTAATTACGGTAGCCGTATGGGCCATCCCCTTTTCTGTGCAATGGTGTTTCTCGTCCAGGAGTCTGTCGGATGATGCCCTTTTCCCCCATACCTGCGTTATTTCCAGAAAATCAATGCTCGCAATATCAACTCTATGGCTGTGCTTGATTTTCTGAAAATGCCTTGATCTGAGAAAAAATGCCTAATATTCGACAGACTCCCAGGAAACAGAGGATTTACAGTATTAAAAGCAAGTATCATGCCGGAATGGGAAAAGACTCGGGTATGGACGAACAGGCTTCTAGCTATTAAGCCCGCCGGAGTGCAGAGAGTGATCAGCTGGTTTTTGGGCGGCGACATTGACACTGACGGTGAGACGGTGACTGCCGCCGCCCATGACGACCCCCTTGACCGGGGCGACATCGCCGTAGTCACGTCCCCAGGCCAGGGTGATATGGCTTTCTCCGACAACCAGGTTGTTGGTCGGATCGAAATCAACCCAGCCGAAATCGGGAATGAAAAGGGCTACCCAGGCATGAGAGGCATCTGAACCGATCAACTTGGGTTTGCCCGGAGTTGGCAGGGTTTCCAGGTAGCCGCTGACGTACCGTGCCGCCAAGCCTAATGATCGCAGGCAGCTTATCGTCAGGTGGGCGAAATCCTGACATACCCCCTTTCTGTTTTCCAGAATCTGGGCAACCGTCGTATCTATGGTGCTGGCGGTTTTGTCATAGGAGAATTCAGTATACATTCTCTGCATCAGATCGAGGGCCGCAGCCAGCACCGGTCTTCCCGGGGTAAAAGAGTCTTTGGCATAGGAGAGGGTTTGCCTGCCGACGGTTATCAGCGGGCTGGCAAAAAGGAAAGGAAAGGCCTCAAAGTCGGACTGATGGGCATGGGATGACAGTCGTTTCGCCACTTCTTCCCAGGGCGCGGTGGCACCTTGATCGGGTATCGCCTGGACGGAGGTCTGGACCACGCTGTCGGCCTTTACCACCAGTTCATCGTGGGGGTGGTGCACCATGAAGATATCGACGGTATTGCCGAAAAAATCGGTACGGCGATGCCGGTACTGCGGTTCCGGCAGAATCGACAAACTATTCTCCACTACCAGTTGATGGGATGTCGATCGAGGGTGGAGGAAGAGTTCGTTCTGGGAAAGAGAAGCCGGTTCCGAATACTTGTAAGCGGTTGTATGGCTGATGGCGTATTTCATTGTTTCCGGTCGCCGGGGATCATGGCAAAATGAGGGGTTGTCGGCACCCTGGTCAGGTAATGACCGGTAATCTGCCGGGAGAAATCTTTCAGGTCCTCTGTTATGGAGCTGAAAAATTCAGTCAGCTCTTCATTGCTGCCGCTTTTATCCTGGCAGTAATGGATTTTGTTGAGCTCGAGAAGACGAATTTCGGTGAGCATTTTCAGGGCGATTCGCTCTTCCTGATAGGCGAAACGCCGCTCATGCTGACGCGGCAGATGTTCTATGTGGTCGGCGATCCTGCTGAGCTGGAAGGCCAGGGACTTGGGATTGCTCTCATCAGCGAGGAGAAGGTCGAGAACAGGGGCCAGTTGAAAGGCGGAGCGGTATCTGGCTCTGTAGGTCATGGTACTGTCGGATATCTCCAGCAGGGTTTCCAGGGTATTTCTTCCTTTGCCGCAGATAAGGGGCAGCGCCGTGCTGATAACGCTGGTCTGCTGCATGGCCCTTTCCACCCGGCGGCCGATATCCATAAAGCGCCACCCCAAACTGCGGGTCATGCTCTCCGATGCCAGGCCGGAGAAGGCGCTGAGGGCAAAGAGTATCTCATCGAGAAACTCCAGAGGGTCGGTGGCCCCTGATTCGGCCAGGTCTTCGAGATGGTTGATGATTCTTGAAGAATCCAGAGAAAGCCGATCACGTACCCGGCGTGCGGCGCGTTGCACTTTGCCAAGAAGGGAA
>JBEPWT010000266.1:0-3773 GCA_041642275.1 Desulfopila sp.
ATAGACCTTGTTTATGCTCATGATCCGCGAAGGTTTCTCGAGGATGTAGGCCTCGCCGATAAGGGCGCCGATGGAGTGGGCGAAATACTCGAGGACAATGAAGGGGGCGCCGGCGCTTTCGTCGCAGTCGAGTATCTTGGCTATATGATCATGGGTTATTTCCCCCATGATTCTGGCTTCTTCGACGAAGATTTCCTTCAAGCGCTCCTCGCCGACCAGGTCGATGAAAATATCGTCCCGCGGTTTGAGTATTTTCAGGGCGACGGTGCGTGTTGTTACCGGAGCCCTGGCCTTGTAAACGGTGCTCATGCCGCCGCGGCCGAGTCTGCCGGTAAGTGTATATCGGCCTACTTTCTTCATGGGCTGCTACCACAGTCGGAGGCCGTAGGCCTCGGGAAAGCCGCGCTTTTTGATCTTGGCGACCGTTGTGCCTATGTCATAGTCCACGCAGACGACCTCGAGCCTGTTCCTTCGGGAATCCCAGAGCAGATACTTGGCGCTGTTGGTGCCGTCGCGCGGCTGGCCGACGCTGCCGGCATTGATCAGGTAGTTTGCCGTCTCCGACAGCCGATAGTATCCCGCCTGTAAGATGGCGTGGTCCAGCGCCTGCCCGTCCCAGGCGACTGCGGCGAGAACATGGGTATGGCCGACAAAGCAGAGGGCGGTGTCGGCTTGTTGTAAATAGTTCTGCAGGTCCTCGTTTGTCGCCATGGTCAGGTAACGCAGCAGCGAGGACGGTGGAAAGCCGTGGACGAAAAGGGCGTCTGGTGTTTTCATGTTCTGCGGCAGGGTTCGGCAAAATACCAGATTCTCCGGGGAGAGCAGTTGTTCGGTGATGATGGAATTCTCTCGAGCCTGAAAGTTGAGCCAGTTCCGCATTTTTTTGTCGCCGAGGGCGGCTTCGTGATTGCCCTGCACGGAAACATAGCCTTTGCGGCGAAAGAGGGCGACCACCTCATCCGGGTCGGGGCCGTAGCCTATGAGGTCGCCGAGACCTATGACGGAATCAATGGACCGTGTTTCCAGATCGGCGATGACGGCCTGAAATGCTTCGAGGTTTGCGTGAATATCGGCTAATATTGCAGTGAGCATGAGTAAATTCGCCCCTTCAGGCCATGCGAGGATCTTTTCGCCGCCGACCGAACTGGCGGAAGAAGAAATATTTCCATGTGACGCGGGCAAACCATTATTACATTAGTAATGAGCAATGAAAAGAAATTTTGTCGGCTCGGATTTCCTGCCGCTTCCCGGCATGGGCAGCCGATGTCCGTCAACTCGCCAAGAAAGAGCGGGAACACGGTTGAAGAGAGAACTGTTCTATTTACCAGTTTCGATGGTGTGAGAGTATGATTATTCGAATTTTGCTTGTGGTTTTCATCTCAGCGGCGTCGGCCATATGCTATCTGGCCGGCTATGCGCGTCTTATGAGCGGACTGCTCATCGGCTTCGGTTCTTTGATTTCCCTCTTTTTCGGCATTCTTTTCGTCGTCCCGGAAGAAAGCAGGGAGCTATGGTTTCCGATCTACGGCGAGGGCGCCGGCTGGCCCTTTTTCCTGCTGGCCCTTCTTCTGGCAGGCATTGTCGGACTGCTCTTTACCAAAAAGGAGGAGCGGCCGCCGCAGGAGACCTTTACCACCCTGCATGTTCAATATTTCATCGGCGGCTTTTTCACCCAGCTGCTCTCTGTGTTTCTGCCGGCTCTGCTCTGGTTCCCCTCCGATGACAAAAGGCTGAGCCTGGATACGGCGACCATGGGCATGCACGTCTTTGCAGGAACATGCCTCTATCTTCTCGGCACAATGGCCGCCCTTTATCTTTTTTATAAGGCATCCAAGGGGGTTGCCCCGAACTATCCTGATCTGATGAGAAGAATCGTGCTGACCCTGTTCTCGGTGGTGCATTTTGATAAGATACCGGCCTTCGTCGCTTTTCTTCTTATCTATTCGCCGGAGACACGAATCATCTATCCGTTAATCGCCGCTCTGGCCATGTCGGCGTATATTCCGGTGGGCTTTTTCCTGCTGAAATTGAGCTGGCAGTCGGAAAAGGCCGAATGAGACCGGCGGGCGTACTGGCCAATATTCGACAGAGTGGTTGAAAAGTGTATAAATTTGCAATAACATAGAGATAATTAACAACAGAACAGGACCGCCGATGGCGGTCTGGCACCTTTCGCCTCTTGTTTATTGGCGAAGAAGGGTGCCTCATATTTCACAAAGACCCTCCATGGCCACGAAAAAAGCGATTATCGACAATGAGCTGATCAGAGAAATCATAGCCATTCGCCTCGATACCCTCTGGAAGATGCTTGGTCAGTATGACGCTGGATTTTTCCCCGATATCAATGACGAGGGGGCCACGGGCAAGTTTGACAACAAAGGCGCCATCTTCGTCCCCGGCGGCCTTGTCTATCAGGATGTCGATGAAAAATTCATCCGCTACGAGCCCTACGGCACGATAAGCGCGGCCGCCTTTGGCGAGAAGATACGGGAGGCGATGCGTTATGACAATGCTTCCCTGCTCTACCCTGACGGCATCGCCAAGGGCATCAATCTCGACGGTGGTTTTTTCTCCAAGGCGGCGAGAAGAATTCATACCTACAAACGGGCGGCATACCGCCGCAAGATGAAAATCGGCAATACCGCTTCTATTGAAATAAGTGCCGACGATATCATCAAGAGCCATTGTCCGACCTATATGAAACCGCCCTATGGGGCGCGTACGCGCATCAGTTCCTGTCTTGCCGCCGGGCTGATGAATCCGCCCCTGTTTTTCGCCTATAATAAAACCGAACTCAATTTTTCCCAGAAACAATCCGCTAATTTTATCCACGACCTCGATGGGGCCCGGGAGCAGGTTCTTTCCTCGGAAGGTAAAAACCTCTATCCGCCCTACATCGTCGTCTGTCATGACACCAGATACAAGGAAAACAACTTTACGGGCCTCACCCGGATTCTGGGCATAGGCAAGTTCGGTGAATTTGCCACCATCACTTTCGAAGCTCTCACCCCCTTTCTGCTCAAGGAAATGAAGCGGCGCAAGGCTAAGTTCAAACTGGAAGAGGATACTTTCGCCGTCTTCGCCGGCCTGACGGTTCTGGCGATACTTCGCATTTACAGCCGGACCAACCCCGGCAGACGCTCTCTCAAGTACAGCCTCTATACCATCTCTCCCAGGGAGGATCTGGGGCTCAATGTCGGAAAAATCACCGCAGAGGCAAAGAAACGCTATAATATCAAAAAGAAAAGGTCAGGCAAACCATAAGCCGATCTTTCAGGGAGCACCCTTTGCTGCACCTCACCGCCCCAGCCACATGATGGAAAAAATCATTTTTGCAGCTGTAGTTTTCTCCTGATCAGCCCGGATAATTACGCTTACATCCGCAATCGCCTTGAGATTGGCTTTAACAAACAGCTATGTAGCGTTATATGTAACGCTCCGTCTCGTTTTCATGAAATGTTGGGGGTAGTCCTGGAGTTCAGCAGAATCAGGGCAGGCGTCACTTTTTTCTCCGACCGATAGGTGAGCTCAGGATAATGGATACCACGAATTGAAAAGCATCCGGCGATTGCCGGCAAGCCGTATCCGGGAATAAAATGTTATGGAAAATCTCATCTTTTCGCTGGTCCTCATACTCGGTGGTCTCATACTGGGCTATCTGATGCAGAAACTGCACGGGCGGCAGTGGATATCGCTGCCGATGCATATCGTTTCCCTGCGCAAGTGGCTGCAAAAGATCGGGCTGCTCGTTTTTATGCCGATCTCGTTTCTCG
>JBEPWT010000267.1:0-695 GCA_041642275.1 Desulfopila sp.
CTGAACGGTGAGCAGATCGTTGGCGGTGTTGTTGAAATTTGTGGACAGCAGCTCGCCGCGCTGGATGACGATGTCGCGCAGAACCAGATCGGAGGGACTGGCCGAGAGCTCCTGCCAGGAATCGAAAAAGCGGTCGACATCGGTGGCGATATTTTCCTCGGTGATGTTGAATACCCGTTCGAGCTCGCTCAAGGACCGGGTCTGGCCGTCGAACAGGCCGTAATCGACCACCTTGTCGCGCAGCTGGTTGGTGACGAAGACATCGTGGTCGCGCCGGACATCGCTGACCTTGACGCCCTGGCCGATGAAAAAGTCGCCGAAGTTGACGGCGGGGTAGGTGGAGAGCTGAGCGCTCTGGCGGGAGTAGCCCTCGGTGTTGACGTTGGAGATATTGTTGCCGACGATTTCAATCGACTTCTGGTTGACCTCAAGCGAGGTCCTGGCAGCGTTCAACGCTGAAGACAATCCTCCGCCCATATCAGATCCTTCCCGAGAGCAATCTGCCGTTGGCATTGGAGCTTACGGTGCCGGCATTTGCGGAATAGGTTGATGAAGAAGTATTTTTGCCGAAAAATTCCATGGTCTCCCGTATCCAGCCGAGGGTGGATTTGAAGAGAAAGGCGTTTCTTCTGTTCTCGTGGCGTATCTGCAAGGCGATATCCTCATCGTTCCGGTCGAGATTTTTGACGTGCGCC
>JBEPWT010000267.1:705-3744 GCA_041642275.1 Desulfopila sp.
GCCGTCGATGTTAAGGTTTATGGCCTCATGCCTTTCGCGGACGATGGCATCTCTCAAGGCCAGAAGGTGGTCGCGGGTCGTTCCGGCGGGCATGGCTATTTCTCCTCGACGATGAACTGCAGCAGCGAGGCGGCCACTTTCTTCAGGTCCGGCTGGTAGGAACCTTCGGCTACCTGTGCCTTGAGCGCTTCGACCCTGGCGGCCCGTTCGGCTCCCATGGCGGCTTCTCCCTGTTTGGCCTTGTGCACGTCCTGCAGTACCGCCGAAAACTGCACCTGGTCGGCTTTCTGGTTCGATTCCGCTTTGTTTGCCGGCTGCGACTTCTGTGCTTTTTTCAAATCACCTATCTGGCCGGGTCCGCCTACTCCAAAAAAATCAATACTCATATCATCACCCGATTGTTATGCTTTGTTCTGGGCTTCGGCAGCCCAGACATCCAGTTTTTCCATTACCGCATCATAGGTATCGTGGGAAATGTCGGGCAGTGCCCCGCCGAATGCTTCCAGGGCTTCGTTAAAGCCTTTTTCAACACCTTCCTTGATGGCTTCGAGCCTGGCGGGATCGCCGCCGGCCATGGCTATGGCAAAGTCAACTATGCGATCGGAGGTTTGGGCGACACCGAAATAGCCGTCTTCCGCTACCAGTTCCTGCGCTTCCTGCTGGCTGATTTCGCCAATATCCATGCTGCTGTCGCCGGTGGCTATGACGGCATCGATACCCTGTTCCTTGAGCATACTGGTAACAAGTTTGCGCAGCATTTCATAGCTTTTATCAGCTGTTTCAGCAACAGAGAGCGAGCTCGAATAGGTGGCATGCGTTGTTGATTCCTGCCGGAAACTGACCCTGTCCATGGACAGGGATGCGGTTTCTGCAGGCGAAAATTGCTGCACATGGGGCAGGGTGGACATAGCTGCTGTGTTTGTCGTCTGGGGTATCTGGTTCATCGCTGAAGTTATCATAATGCCGCCTCCGTGCGGTGCTGCCGTGGTTCTTGCATGCTTCCGTGCATCTGCAAGCCGTTGAATTTTTTTCTTCTGCTGTTTCTATCGACGGTTCGCGCCGGAAACTTTAGAAAGAATTCCCCACTCTCTCTCTTGGCAAGTGGATACGCCTGGTTTCAGGGGTACCTTGAAAGAATATATGCCTGCACGAGGAGAAAAAAAAGAGGGCTGGTCGGAGAAAAAAATGGGGTTCTTCCGGACTGAGCGTATTTTTGCCGCCAAATTCCGCCACCGAGGCGGCGGCGCAACACAGCTGGAGGTGAGAGTATCAGCGCACGGAACCCTTGAGCTGGTCGTACATGGCCTCTCCGATGCCCATGCCGTCGCCGGCCGCCGCCTCTCTGGCCATCTCCATGTCGAGCATTTCCTGAAACATTTTCTCGGAGTGGGACTTTTTCAGGAGGCCGCCGTCGGGGACGTTCTTGCGCATCGACTTATATGCCTCGTTGATATACAAGGCCTCGAAGTCGCGGGTGGATTGGCGCAGCTGCTTGAGGTTTTTCGATTTCGCCGGTGAGGGCTGTTCGGCCACCGGCTGGCTGATGGCAAGTGCTGCCTGTGGGTCTATATGTACACTCATGGTTCGCTCCTAAAGAATAACAAGTTCGCCGTGCATCGAGCCGGAGGCCTTGATGGCCTGGAAGATGGCGATAAGATCGCGCGGCGTGGCGCCGATGGCGTTCAAGGCGTTGGCTATGTCGCCGATGCTGACATCCGCCGGCATATCGAGGACCGTCAGCCGGCCTTCTTCTTCGACCACCTCAAGTGAGGTCTCCTCGACCACCACGGTCTCGCCTTCGGCCAGGGGGTTGGGCTGGACCACCCCCTGCTCCTCGCTGATGACCAGGCTGAGATTGCCGTGGGAAACCGCCACCGTCGAAAGTTTGACATCCTTGCCGATGACGATGGTTCCGGTGCGCTCATTGACCACCACCCGGGCCACGGCATCGGAGTCTACTTCGATCATTTCGATATTGGCGACAAAGCCGACGACATTGTCTTTGTTTCCAGGCGGAATATCGATGAGCACCGTGCCGGAATCATGCGGGAAGGCAGTGCCTTCGCCATAGATGGCGTTTATCGATTTGCTCATTCTCGAGGCGGTGGTGAAATCGGCAAAATTGAGCTGGTAGGCGAGCTTGCCGTTGCCGCCGAGATCAACCGGCACGTTCTGTTCGACGATGGCGCCGTTGGAGACCCTGCCCACGGTCGGATGGTTTTTCTGGGCCTTGGCGGCCTTGCCGCCGAAACTGAAGGCTCCCACGGTCAGAGGGCCCTGGGCCACCGCATAGACATTGTTGTCGGCGCCTTTCAGCGGCGTCATGAGCAGCGTGCCGCCGGCAAGACTTTCGGCGTCGCCCATGGAGGAGACCAGCACGTCTATTTGACTGCCGGGTCGGGCAAAGGCCGGCAACGAGGCCGTGACCATGACAGCGGCGGTGTTTTCTATGCGGATATCATCGAGGTCGTTGGGGTTGATCGATATACCGCTTCTGACCATCATGTTGTAGATGGCCTGCCGGGTAAAGGCGGTGCTGTTCATGTCGTCGCCGGTGCCGCCGAGACCGGTTACCAGTCCATAGCCTATCAGCTGGTTGGGCCGCACGCCGTAGAGACTGGCGATATCCTTGATGCGGGCGGAACAGGCGCTTTCGGCGGCGAAGCCGGCGATGACAAGAAATACAAGTACGCTGAGGAAATTGCGGGGATTCATGGTTCTCACCGGTGGTCTGCGATCTTTATTAAAAGGGCCAGACATAGTCGACGGCTCTGCCGAGCCAGCCTGCTTCCTGTTTATCGGCAATAACCCCTTTGCCGGTGTAGGAAATTCTGGCATTGAGGATTTTTTCCGAATCAACGGTATTGGCCGACGTTATGTCAACCGGCCGGATGATGCCGGTTATGTAGATTATCTGCACCTCGTTGTTGACCGTCACCTCCTTGCCCCCCCGTATTTTCAGATTGCCGTTGGCGTATCTGCCCACCACCTGGGTGGTAAGCGAGGCGGAGAGATTGTCGGTGCGCACGGTCTTGCCGC
>JBEPWT010000268.1:0-3739 GCA_041642275.1 Desulfopila sp.
GACCCTTGTTTCGCTCAGGCGGGCGGGAGCCGATATAATCATCACCTATTTTGCCAAGGAGATGGCCGAATTGCTTCGCCGCAGCAGCCACTATTAGTCAGTGTCTGTATCGCCGCCACCAGAGCAAAGCGGCAAGCGCCGCTCCGCAGCCGTCGGCCAGGAGGTCGGCGGCGCTGGGGTGTCTGCCGGGAACGAAGGATTGGTGAAACTCGTCGCCGGCGCCGTAGATGATGCTGACTACTACAGCAACTACGGCAATGAGGCCTGCGGCCTCGGATCTTCTGCCGGGGGAGGGAACGAAGACAATGGTCAGGGCGAGGATGCCGTAGAGAATGGCATGAGCGAGTTTATCAGCCAGGAAAAAATCAGGCAGATCCACCTGTTCCGCCGGCTGGTGGGAGAGCCGGAATATAACAGCCATCATCAGCAGCATGGGCAGCAGACGCAGCAGCGAGCGAAGGCGTTTTTCCCTGTTCTGCACAAGCGGCCTCAGCGGTTGATGTGTAACTGCTCGAGCAGCTCCGGGGACATCTTCTTGAGCGTTTTTCGACGGGCGGCAAACAGCTGCTGCACCGGAGCCCTGTCAAGGGTTTCCGTCTTTGTGTCGGTGTAGGATCGGACCTGGAGCTTTTTGTCGATAAAAGAGAAGCTGTGGCTCCAGTCGACGACTATGCGCTGCTCATCTTCCTCCAGCGGGACCGCCAGAGACTCGCCGGCGGCGGCAATCTGAATACAATCCGACTCGGTGACTTCAAGCACCCAGGCATCGCCTGCGGCATCGGCATAGAGCAGAAAGACCCCCACCTGCTGCAGCATCGGCCGCTTCTGCCTGGCGAATTTCTGCATGAGTTCAATGACGCGTCCAAGGGTAATTGTCTCCTCTGCCTTTGCCTCGGGTACCGTTATCTCCTTTTTGCCGGCACAGCATCGTTTATATTTTTTACCGCTGCCACAGGGGCAGGCATCGTTTCGTCCTGTTTTCATACCATCGATCCTTCTATTATCTGCGTCCTTTTTTCATGAAATGTTCGGGTTATGAGCACTTACTGTAGCCGCAGTCGTGGCAGGTCTCACATCCCTCCTCAAAAACCAGCGGACCGGAGCACTCGGGACAGGCGGAGGCGAAGCCGTGCTGGGTTCCGGCCATGAAGGACTTGAAAAGTTTGGAGAGCTGGGCCGGCAGATCGAGCATGTGACCGCTGGAGCGGTCGAGCTGCTTGATAATCTCGTCCGCCGGCACGTTGAAACGCAGCGCCAGCGAAACCAGACGGCAGGTGGTGGTCCACATGGTTGACTTGTCTTTGAGGTCAAGCCTGTTGTCAAAGGGAAATTTAGCGAAAACCTCCATGGGCTGTTCGTTCTCATCAAAACAGACGATGATGTAGACGGATTTCTGATCCTGATCCTTGAGCCGGTAGCGCTTGGCATCAAGGGTATCGGGCAGAATCCGTTTGCACTGCCCCTCGGTTGAGACCATCATGGTTCTGTCTTCACCACCTCGCTCCTTGGCGTTGAGCACCTGCGAATCTCTGGAGCCGTCGCGGTAGACCGTCAAGCCTTTGCAGCCGCTACGATACCCCATGATATAGGCAAGCTTGACCTCCTCCCGGGTGGCCCTGTTCGGCAGATTGATGGTTTTGGAAATGGAACTGTCAACACCGTTCTGCTGGAGAATCCCCTGCATCCTGATATGGTCCTCGGGCTTGATATCCTGCGCCGTGCAGAAGACCTTCTGCCATTTCTCGGGAATTTCCTCATGGCCCACGACCGTGCCGCTGTCGGCGACCTTGGTCATGAGCTTTTCGGAATAAAAGCCCTCAGTACGGGCAATGGACTCGAAATATTTGTTGACCAGGATAAGGCGGTCGCCATCCATGACATTTTTGACCATGACGATGGAATAGTAGGGCTCGCAACCGGAGGCGCAATCTGCAATCATGGAGACGGTGCCTGTGGGTTGAATCGAAGTCAGGGCGGCATTGCGCCTGGGCGGAAAATCGTTTATGGCAGGATCGTAGGCGGGAAAAGGGCCTTTGAGCTCGGCGAGCTGCCGGGATCTTTCCTCGGAGCTCTGCCTGATGAAACGCATGACCTTGGCGCAGAGCTCCCTGCCCTCTTCACTGCCGTAGCCTACGCCGAGCTGGATGAGCATATCATGCATCCCCATGATGCCCAGACCGATTTTTCTGGTCTTCAGGGTCATTTCCTCGATTTCCTTGATGGGAAAGCGGTTACAGTCTATGACGTTGTCGAGGAAGGTGGTGGCGACATGGACGGTGGTCTTCAGTCTGTCGTAGTCGACATCGCCGTCTTTAATGAAGTTTGCCAGATTGACGGAACCGAGGTTGCAGCTCTCATAGGGGAGGAGCCATTGTTCGCCGCAGGGGTTGGTGGCCTCGAAGTCGCCGAGTTGGGGGGTCATGTTCCCCCTGTTGGCCGCATCTATGAAAAGCACTCCCGGCTCGCCATTGTGCCAGGCGAGATCAATAATCCGCTCAAAGACCTCGCGGGCATTGAGCTCTTGGACCACGGCACCGGTGGAAGGCTCGATCAGCTGGTAGCCGATATCGCTTTCCACCGCCTCCATAAAGGCATCGGTGATGGCGACGCTGAAATTGAAGTTGTTGAATTTGCCCTGGTCCTCCTTGGCGGCGATGAAGTCAAGAATGTCGGGATGATCTATACGCAGAACTCCCATATTGGCGCCGCGGCGTTTGCCGCCCTGTTTGATGGTTTCGGTGGCGGCATCGAATACCGCTGCAAAGGAGAGGGGCCCGGAGGCCACTCCCTGGGTCGATCTCACCGAGGCGTTTTTCGAGCGCAGGCGGGAGAAGGAGTAGCCGGTGCCGCCGCCGGTCTTGTGTACCAGGGCACCGTTGCGAATGGCCGAAAAAATACCGTCCATGGAATCTTCCACCGGCAAAACGAAGCATGCCGACAACTGACCGAGATCGGTGCCGGCGTTCATCAGGCATGGGGAATTGGGAAGAAAGTCCATGGAATATATCATGGCGAAAAAATCATCCTTGAGCTTTTCGAAGTGCTCACTCTCCCTGTCGACTTCAGCGACGGCATTGGCCACCCGGCGACACAGTGTTTCCCAGGTCTCCAGGGGAACCCCTTCGGAATCTTTCAAATAGTAACGACGGGCCAGTACTGTCTCAGCGGTATTGGTCAATACCTGCTTGGTCAAATCAGGTGCCATGAGCTCCCTCTTGCGGTGGAATCGATTGTCTATGGATTACTTTTCTTCTGAAAAGATACGGCGGCATCCGAGAGCGGACACGCCTGCTGGCGCCACTTCACCGCAGCTGCCGGGCTCCTCTCTCATAGAAGAAGCTTATACACCACATTTATGGCACTCTCAAGGGGTATCTACAATATATGGTAGAAAAATCACAAGAAGAGCAGGATTTCAATACCTTAAAAAACCAAAAAAAATGGGCTGGCAGGCAGAGAAAATCCAGTGGCCATACGATACCACCTTTTGTCTTTTTTTCACAAGTTTTTGAAAAGCAAACCACACCACCTGTTTGCAATGACAACACCCTCTCTCAAGCCGCTATTTTAGCTCGCTTTTCAAAAGCTGATTACCAATTAACTCAGCTACGTCTCCTGAGGGACCGGATTGCTCATTTCACGGGACGCCATAAATGCTTATACTGTTGTATGTGATTACGCATACTCCTCAGCTGTGATCTCGATGTCCGGGAGACACAAGCAGTCTTCTGGCTGCCGG
>JBEPWT010000269.1:0-3716 GCA_041642275.1 Desulfopila sp.
TGCAGCTCCACCGAAAGTTCGTCAAACTTGCCCGGCAGATTGAGAATAGTGTCGAGCTGCTGGCCCAGATAATCATTGAGCCGGGAAACGATGACCCTCTTGAGGTAGGTGGAGATATCCTCGGTGGTTATCTTGCCCATGGTGCCGACCATGGAATTGATGAACAGCACCGGCTGGACAATCTGGATATTGAATATGCCATGAGCCCGAAGGCGCACCAGACCAAGCTCCGAATCCCTGAAGGCGATGGGGTTTCTCGTCCCCCATTTGAGATTGGTGAAATACTTCATGTTGACGATATAGACCTCGGCCCGCAACGGGCTGTCGCCGCGCCAGGGCATGGAGAGAATTTTCGTCAGTATCGGCACGTTGCCGGTTTTCAAAGTATGGCGGCCGGCGCCGAAACCGTCACAGGCCCGCCCTTTGTAGAAAAGAACCCCCGCCTGGCTCTCCCGCACCGTCAGCTGGGCTCCGTATTTAATCTCCCCCGAGCCGCTCTCCGGCAACCTGTGCACCAGTTCCCTGCCGGTCTCATCGAACCACTCTATGTTTTCAAGAAAGATGCCGCCTGTAAAAGTGTTCATGGTTTTCTCCATCTGCAGTGAGCCAACTGTTCCTTTTTGACCTGGAAGAACGATTGCCGATAATTTCTGCTGACACTTACACCAACGGGGCCAGCGTATCTGACAAGAGAGTATAGTATATTCACTACCATGAACAAAGATAAAAAACGGCCACAGATGAAGCCGTCGGCATATCAGAAATCAGAGGACAGAAGACAGAAGACAGGCGGCATGACGGTAGAGGGGGATGCTGGAGGCTGTCTCAGGGTGATATTGATATGGGTGTTAGTGGCTGGAGGCCGCCGTTTGTCATTGTGGCGAAGGCCGCAATCCAGGTGACAGAAGTGAGAAGTCAGAAGACAGAAGACAGACTGGATTCCGGATCGGGGTCCGGAATGACGGTAGAGGGGGATGATGGAGGCTGCCGCAGGGTAATGTTGGTATTGGTGTCAGTGACGGGGGGTTGCTGTTTGTCATTGCGGTACCGGATCAAGTCCGGCATAAACTGCGGCCGCAATCCAGGTGACTGAAGTCAGAAGCCAGAAGTCAGAAGACAGACTGGATTCCGGATCGGGGTCCGGAATGACGGTAGAGGGAAGCCAGAGACTGAGGGGACTGATTTTTTTTCACGGTGTTTTGTGAAAATAAATCTGTCTCCCGTATTCAAGAAGAAAAATACAATCAGTCTCCTGGCTGCCTAGCTATTGGCAGCACATGTGATTTGGCTAAATTTTCTACGTAATCAGCGTCCCACCCGGGCGATGCCGGGCCAAATTTCAGCACTAACAAAACGACACATATACAATGTGTTATGTTTTTGTTAGTTAGAAGAAGTGAGAAGTCAGAAGACAGAAGACAGACTGGATTCCGGATCGGGGTCCGGAATGACGGTAGAGGGGGATGATGGAGGCTGCCGCAGGGTAATGTTGGTATTGGTGTCAGTGAAGGGGGGTTGCTGTTTGTCATTGCGGCGAAGGCCGCAATCCAGGTGACAGAAGTGAGAAGTCAGAAGACAGAAGACAGACTGGATTCCGGATCGGGGTCCGGCATGACGGTAGAGGGAAGCCAGAGACTGAGGGGACTGATTTTTTTTCACGGTGTTTTGTGAAAATAAATCTGTCTCCCGTATTCAAAAAGAAAAATACAATCATTCCCCTGGCTGCCTGGGTGTTAGTGGCTGGGGGCTGCTGTTTGTCATTGCGGTACCGGATCAAGTCCGGCATAAACTGCGGCCGCAATCCAGATTGTTTGCTGTAGAAGGCAGCGAAGAGGGCCCGCGCCCTCCTCGCTATTTCTCGGCTGTCTACTCTTTTTCGAAAAACTTGGAATAGACTTTCTGCAGTTCACCGGAACTGATGGACTTCTTGATGTCCGAGGTACTGGAGTTGATCCACTTGTGCATGGGATCCTCGGTGAGCAGTTCATCTATATAGGCATTGATCTCGCTATCGCCGAGATGCTGCGCCTCGGGGATGAACTCGAAATAGAAGTTATGGGCCACATCATAGATGCCATGCCACCAGGCATAATCCGGCCCCATCATGGCGGCGCCCATCCTGGCCCGACGCCCCTCGTGATGCCAGAGTTCCCAGTACTGCCAGTCGAGCTCGTTGGTGAAGGCGGCTTCTCTTTCCAGCAGGCCTTTGTCCTTGGCCATGGAATAGATTTTGCCGGCTGGTTTGGCGAATTTCTCGTTATAGAGGTGCACCAGGGCGTCATACTGGTAATAGTGACCGTCGACAAAGCTCGCCTGGTGACAGTTGCTGCAGACGTCCTTCATGGCCTCGCGCTTCTCCTGCCAGTTCTCCTTATGCGTCGATACCGCCGGTCGCAGCGTCCAGGAAATACGGTCGCCGACATCATGGGTGAGGACCTGGTCCGGCGTCGCCGACATGTGGCAGGTGGTACAGGTGGGCGCCTCATAATAATCGACGCCGACCACCCATTCATCCTTGCGGAGATTGAGGTCTTCGCGGTGGGCATTGTAGGCGATGCCGTGCTTGGATTCGTCATAGATCTCTTTCTGGGGATGATCCGGTCCCAGATGGCATTTGCCGCAGTTGCCCGGCTGCCGGGCCTGGTATTTGGAAAAGGAATGGCGCACATGGCAGGCATTGCAGGCGCCCTTCGAGCCGTCGGGATTCAATCTTCCCACCCCTGAATTCGGCCAGGTCTCCGGGGAGAGCTTGTTTTTGGCGTCGGGGTCGATCTTCACGTTGGCCCCGTGGCAGGATTCACAGCCGACGATGGCAACGGGATGTCCCCCGGCGGCGTGGGCGAGATAGGCGTCGTTGGACTTGAGAATCTCACCGGCATGGGCATGGTACGACTGGGTCGTCTCCTCCTCTATTTCGGCATGGCACTGACCGCAGTCCTTGGGGGTGACCAGCGTCGCCACGGTCGCTCCGTAGTGCGAGAAGGCATCGACGTCATCTTTTTCGGCGCCATGACAGTCGATACAGCCGACGTCGTTTTCCCCGTGGGCGGAGTTTTTCCACTGCATATACATGCCGGGGTTGTTTTTCTGATGACAGCTGACACAATCCGCTGCCGCTGCAGCCATCGAGCTGCCTCCAGCCAGCAGGCCGACAACCATCACGACGGTTAAGATGCGGGATTTTCTCATCATGTCCTCCTTATGCGTAAAGATTCCTCATCATACCGGTACGGTACCTTCCTTACCTTTCGTGATCATATCATCTTCTCCTGTTCTTTCAATAACTCCGCTTTGTCAGGCGTCAAGGGTATCAGAAACCAGAGGACAGAGGACAGAAGACAGAAGTCAGACTGGATTCCGGATCGGGGTCCGGAATGACGGTAGAGGGGGATGCTGGTTGCTGCCGCAGGGTAATGTTGGTATGGGTTTTAGTGGCTGGAGGTTGCCGTTTGTCATTGCGGTACCGGATCAAGTCCGGCATAAACTGCGGCCGCAATCCAGGGGACAGAAGACAGAAGACAGAAGACGGAAGACAGACTGGATTCCGGAACCGTCATGCCGGTAACGGAATGACGGTTTCGGAGTGGGTGGTTGCTGCCGCAGGGTTGTTTTTGCCGTCATTGTGGTACCGGATCAAGTCCGGCATAAACTGCGGCCGCAATCCAGGGGACAGAAGACAGGAGACAGAAGACAGAAGACAGAAGACGGAAGACAGA
>JBEPWT010000270.1:0-3697 GCA_041642275.1 Desulfopila sp.
TGATTATCGACGAAGCATCGCTCTTGCGCCTCGACGTCTTTGCCGAACTGCACACCCTGACCCAGTTCGAGGGGGACTCCAAACCCTATCTGCCAATGATTCTCGCCGGGCAGAACAACCTGGCCGACAACCTGCTCTATCGCACCGCCGTACCGCTGGCCTCGCGCATCGTCGCCCGCCGGCATCTGCAGGAGGCCAATCTGGGAATCAACACCTCGCAGTTTGCCGACGCATGACTCGGGGCCATAGCTGGTCGCTAACCTTTACCATGTGGAGGACTTGCACCTTTTGCTACCTTGCCGGCTTTTACCGGCGCTTTCTCTGCGTTCAATTCGTTTTTAAGTTTTGAATGATTTTCGAATAATGCATGCCTTGTTAGTTGACAATATCGAGCTTTGAATTCAACATTCAATTCATGCAATACGAAACCAAAACCCGCTCCATCCTCAAGGCGGTCTCCTGGCGGACCTGGGCGACGCTCACCACGGCGATCATCGTTTTCGTCTTCACCGGTGAGATCGCCCTGGCGATAACCGTCGGCTTGCTGGAAGTGTTTGCCAAGATGGCGCTCTATTTCTGCCATGAGCGATTCTGGCAGCGGATCCGATACGGCAAGAAGGAAATCCCGGCCTTCGTGGTCTGGTTCACGGGGCTGCATGGCTCGGGTAAAAAGGAACTGGCCGACGCCGTTTACCAGCAACTGAAAAAGAACAACCTGAAAGTAGAGCGCATTGACAGCCGGGACGTTCGGCCGCTGTTCCCCGAAACGGGCTTCACCCCCGAGGAGGTCAACCGTCATGTCAAGCGCTCCGGCCACCTGGCGGCCATGCTGGAGAAAAACGGCATCATCGTGATCGCCTCGTTCCTTTCCCCCTACCGGGAGAGCCGCGATTTCGTCCGCGACGTCTCCCGCAACTTCGTCGAAGTGCACATGAAGGCCAGCCTGGCATATTGCGAACAACGCGACCCCGCCGGCCAGTACCAGCAAGCCCGGCAAGGGATTTTCCAGAATTTCCCCGGCGTGGACGTCGTTTACGAAGCCCCCCACAGCCCGGAGATTGTGATTGATGCGGAAAGCACCCCCATGGATCAAGCCGCCGAGCAGATTGTTGGTTATCTCAAAAAACAGGTGTTAGGGAATGAAAGCAGCTATAAGTAAGGGGAACCAGTTATCAGTTATCAGCTTTCAGTTATCAGTAAGGGAAACCAGCTATCAGCTATCAGTTGGCAGCTATCAGCAACTGCAAAACAATGGCTGGAGGCTTGAAGCTTGAAGCTTGAGGCTGGAGGCTTGAGGCTGGAGGCTTGAAGCTTGAAGCTTGAAGCTTGAGGCTGATAACTGCCAACTGCCAACTGCCAACTAAAAAACCAAAGGTTTTTCCATGAAAATGACCCATCTCCGCCAACTGGAGGCGGAAAGCATCCACATCATGCGGGAAGTGGCCGCCGAGTTCGAGAACCCGGTGATGCTTTATTCCATCGGCAAGGACTCTTCGGTCATGCTGCACCTGGCGCGCAAGGCCTTTTATCCGGCCAAGCCGCCCTTCCCCCTGATGCATATCGACACCACCTGGAAGTTCAGGGAGATGATCGATTTTCGTGACCGGATGGCGCGCGAGCATGGTTTTGATCTGCTGATCTATACCAATGAAGAAGGCGTGCGCCAGGGGGTGACTCCCTTCACCCACGGCTCCGCCCTCTACACCGACATCATGAAAACCGAGGGGCTCAAGCAGGCGCTGGACAAGTACAAGTTCGATGCGGCGTTCGGCGGCGCCAGGCGCGACGAAGAGAAGTCCCGCGCCAAGGAGCGGATCTTCTCCTTCCGCACCGAATCCCATCGCTGGGATCCTAAGATCCAGCGGCCCGAGCTGTGGAACATCTACAACGCCAGGGTCAAGCCGGGAGAAAGCATTCGCGCCTTCCCGATCTCCAACTGGACCGAACTCGACATCTGGCAGTACATCTACCTGGAGCAGATCCCCATCGTCCCGCTCTACTACTCCAAGAAACGGCCGGTGGTCGAACGCGACGGCATGCTGATCCTGGCCGATGACGACCGGCTGCAGCTGAAAGAAGGTGAAAAGATCGAGATGAAATCAGTCCGCTTCCGCACCCTCGGCTGCTACCCCCTCACCGGCGCCGTCGAGTCCACCGCCGCAACTCTCCCGGAGATCATCCAGGAGATGCTGCTGACCAAGACCAGCGAGCGGCAGGGGCGGTTGATTGATCACGACCAGGCGGGGAGTATGGAAAAAAAGAAACAAGAAGGATATTTTTAAAATCAGCTGCAAGCTGCAAGCTGCAAGCTGCAAGCGGAAAGCGGAAAGCGGCAAGCTAAAATCAACAACTGAATAGATTGCAACTGACTCAACTTGAGGCTTGAAGCTTATAGCTTGCAGCTTGAAGCTTGAAGCTGCTTAAGGAGGGGAAATGGATTTCGAAAAGCTCGCTGTATGGAATAGATCTCGTCAGCTATCTGCAGACATTTATCGACAGCTCTCGAAAATGCGAGATTTCGGGTTCCGAGACCAAATCACCCGCTCAGGACTATCAGTTCCCAGCAATATTGCCGAGGGAATGGAGAGGTCTTCAGATAAAGAAAAGCTCCAATTTCTCAACTTTGCCAAGGCCTCCTGCGGGGAGCTGAGGACACAAGTATATATTGGAATAGATATCGGCTATATTCAAGAAACTACAGGAGAGAAGTGGTTGAAAGAGACCCGGGAGATCTCCTGTATGTTGACTGGCTTAATGAACTCGATCAAAGCTACGATCCGAAAAGATTAAGATTTCAACTTGAAGCTAACAGCCTATAGCTCGCAGCCTATAGCTCGCAGCCTATAGCTTATAGCTTGCAGCTTGCCGCTTGCAGCTTACAGCTTACAGCTTACAGCTTGCAGCTTACAGCTTATAGCTTGCAGCTTGCCGCTTGCAGCTATCGAAAACGGAGTTTTCGAATGTCCCATCAATCAGAACTGATTGCATCTGACATCCACGAATATTTAAAGCAGCAGGAAGAAAAATCGCTTCTTCGATTTATCACCTGCGGCAGCGTCGATGACGGCAAAAGCACCCTGATCGGGCGCCTTCTCTGGGATTCGAAGATGATCTTCGAGGATCAGCTGGCATCCTTGGAGGCTGACAGCAAAAAGATCGGCACCCAGGGTGAAGACATCGACTATGCCCTGCTGATGGACGGCTTGCAGGCCGAGCGTGAGCAGGGCATCACCATCGACGTGGCCTACCGCTTCTTCTCGACCGACAAGCGCAAGTTCATCGTCGCCGATACACCGGGCCACGAGCAGTACACCCGCAACATGGCGACCGGTGCCTCGACAGCTCAGGTGGCGATCATCCTGATCGATGCCCGCAAAGGAGTGCTGACCCAGACCCGGCGGCACAGCTACATCGTCTCCCTGCTGGGTATTCGCAAAGTGCTGGTGGCCATCAACAAGATGGACCTGGCCGACTACAGCCAGCAGCGTTTCAACGAGATCTGCCGGGATTATGAAGCCTTTGCCAGTGATCTCGGTTTCGACGAAATCGCCTACATCCCCATTTCAGCCCTGAAAGGGGACAACATCATAAATGCAAGCTGCAAGCCGCAAGCTTCAAGCGTTAAGCCAAAAGAAAATCTTGCAGCTTGCAGCTTGGAGCTTGCAGCTGACGTCAATATGCCCTGGTACACCGGCCC
>JBEPWT010000271.1:0-3685 GCA_041642275.1 Desulfopila sp.
CTCCGAGAATCTGTACGGCCTGGGTGGTTACCCGCATGGCCGTCTCGCTGGCCATCAGTTTGGCCATGGCCGATTCCTGCGAATAGGAGAGCCCGGCGCTGGCCCGGTAGGCGGCATTGTAGACCAGAAATCTGGCGGCACTGATCTGGGTGGCCATGTCGGCGAGTTGAAACTGCACCCCCTGGAACTGGGAGATGGGGGATTCGAACTGCTTGCGCTCCCTGGCGTAGGATACGGCCTCGTCGAGTGCGCCCTGAGCGATGCCCAGAGCCTGGGCGGCGATGCCGATTCTGCCGCCGTCGAGGGTTTTCATCGCCACCTTGAAGCCGCTGCCTTCCTCGCCGAGAAGATTGTCGCCGGGGATCCGGCAGTTCTCGAAGACCAGCTCCATGGTCGGCGAACTGCGAATTCCCATCTTTTCTTCTTTTTTGCCGAAGGAAAAGCCCGGCGTATCTTTTTCAACGATGAAGGCGCTGATGCCCCTATGTTTCTTGGCCTCCCTGTCCGTTCGCGCCAGGACCACATAGACTTCGGCTTCGCCGCCGTTGGTGATAAAGATCTTGCTGCCGTTGACAATCCACTGGTCTTTTTCTTTTACGGCCACGGTTTTGGTGCCGCCGGCATCGGAGCCGGCGGAGTTTTCGGTGAGTCCGAAGGCGCCCATCTTCTCTCCCGTCGCCAGGGGCAGGAGATATTTTTGCTTCTGCTCCTCGGTGCCGAAGAGATAAATGGGATTGGCACAGAGGGAGAGGTGGGCGGAGAGGGTGACGCCCGTGGAGGCACAGACCCTGGAAAGCTCTTCCACGGCGATGGCGTAGCTGATATAGTCGGCGCCGGCGCCGCCGTATTCTTCGGGAAAAACAATGCCGGTGAGGCCGAGCTCTGCCAGGCGGGTAAACATCAAATGGCGGTCGAAACGTTCCTCTTCGTCGCGTTCCCTGGCTGAAGGGGCAACCTCGCTTTCGGCGAAGCTGCGGACCATGTCGCGGATAAGATTCTGTTCTTCTGTCAGTTCAAATTTCATCGCCGCATCTCCTGCATGCGCATCCCTGCGGCTCCAGGGAGCTGTTAGCTGAGTTTGAGATTCTGTGATCGGAGTATGCCGTCTGGCCGGCGGAGCATCTTCCCGGGCAGTGCACCGGCTGTCCCGGCGATGCCTGCGGCCTGGCGGCGAACCCCTTCTTCAGATTTCGCTGGCGGCTGTCCGGCGCTGCACTCCGGGCGGCCGCCAGCTTCTTTATGGTACGGTTACGTCGGCTAGTTCTTGGAGCTCAGTTCCGGAAAATCCCAGTAGAAGAATTCGGTGGCCGCTTTTTCCGCTTTCTGCTCCTGCCGTTTCTCCTCGTTCTGGCGCAGTTCGACCCGGCGAATCTTGCCGCTGAGGGTTTTGGGCACCTCGGGCACGAATTCGATGATGCGCGGAATCTTGAATTTGGCGAGAACGCGAATGGTGTGCTTGAAAAGATCCAGCGCCAGTTCCTCGGTCGGCTCGACTCCCTGCTTGAGGATGACATAGGCTTTCACCAGCTGATGTCTCTTTGGGTCCGGAACCCCCACCACCGCTGTTTCGGCAACGGCCTGGTGTTCCATCAAGGCACTTTCCACCTCGAAGGGGCCGATGCGGAAGTCCGAGGACTTGATGACATCGTCGCTTCTGCCGACAAACCACCAGTAGCCGTCCTGGTCGAAGGAGGCGCGGTCGCCGGTATAGTAATAATTGTCGACGAAGACATCGGCCATTTTCTCGGGGTTGCCGATGTATTCGGTGAACAGGCCTATGGCCCGCCAGTTGTCGAGTTTGACGACGATGTGGCCCACCTGATCCGGCTCGGATATCTCAAAGCCTTCCTCATCCACCAAAACGACATCGTACATATAGGAGGGATAGCCGAAGGAGCCTGAACGCATCTTGCCCTGCATCCAGGGAGGGTTGCCGATCATGGCCGTCGATTCCGTCTGGCCGTAGAAATCGCGTATTTCCGTACCGGTGAGCTTTTTCCATCTGGAGATGACCTCGGGGTTGAGCGGTTCGCCGGCACCCACGGACTGGCGCAGGTTTGAGAGGTCGAATTTGGAGACATCGAGATTGATGAACATTCTCCAGGCCGTCGGCGGAGCGCAGAAGGTGGAAATCTTGTGGGTGGAGATGGCCTTGAGGTATTTTTCCCCGTCGAGGGCAGTGAAGTTGAAGCCGGTGGCCGTGGCGCCGACGTTGAGCGGGGCGAAAAAGGAACTCCAGGCCCACTTGGCCCAGCCGGGGGCACCGAGGTTGTGATGAATATCGTCGGTGCGGACGCCGGTGATGACCGAGGTGGAGAGATGGCCCAGGGGATAGGAGATCGCCGAGTGGCCGACTCTTTTGGGCAGGCCGGTGGTGCCCGAGGTGAAGAAGCAGAAGAGCAGATCGTCGGATTTGGTCCTGGCGGCCTCGGCTTCTTTGGCCTCGTCGTCGAGGTGGCTATAGCTGGTCCAGCCTTCCTTGCTGCCCAGGACGATCTTGACCTTGGGTTTTTTGCCCTGCATCTTCAGGGCGGCATCGATAATATCGGTATAGACTTCGGCGGCGATAATGGCGTCGGGAGGGTAGGTCTCAAACCTAAATTCCATCTCCCGCTCGGTCATGGTCGTGGCGGTGGGAACGGCCACCAGCCCGCCCTTGATGCAGGCGTAGCTGGCAAACCAGGTTTCGGGGACGATGGGCACCATTAGGTACATATTGTCGCCTTTGTCGATGCCTTTGCCGCGCAGGTGGTTGAGGCACTGGTTGCCCTTTTCGGCAAACTGGCGGTAGGAGAAGGTTTTGCTTTCCTCGGTGAGGATGTCCGCCCAAATAAATGCCGGCTTGTCCGGGCGCTCGGCGAGATGCAGGCCTTCGAAAACCTCCTCCGCCCAGTTGAAGTATTCCGGGAGTTCCATGAAGTTGAGCCTGGCAAAAAAAGCCTTCGCCACGTCGTCTTTGCGGGCGTCATCTTCCATCATGTTGATATCCATAACTTCCTTGTACAGACTTTGCATACTCATATGAGACTCCTTGCTGTTCGGATTTAGTAAGAATACCTTCGCGATCCTCTCCGTCCTCTTCTCCCCGGCAGATGCTACCGAGCGCTCGGTCGGTTCCCAATTGAACTTAAAGATATATTGATAATTTTGTCAAAGTATTTTTTTTGTTTTCAAAGATGATCATGGAAAACATAAGTTTTGTTAATATGAGATACCGGCCAAGTCATTGGAAATATCAGATTACGCCTGGACATATGGTCAAGAACAAGAGGAGGCGGCGATTTTGGCGTTGATCAATCAGCAGGTTATCCTGTTCCGGTGCCGTCGAGGCGCGGCAACCTCGACCCGGCAATGGATCCTTTTTCTCTGACGAAAAAAAGAATTGACAAATCGATGACGACAGGCAATGATCAAAAAAACGATCGAGCGCTTGGTCGGCACGCTGTGACCTTGCTCCTCTGGCGCTGCCGAGTTTGCTGCCGAGAAACACACCGTTATTCTATCCGGGAGGGAGAGTATGAAAACTGCCGTGATTGTCAGTTCTGTGAGGAGTCCGCTGGGGAGTTTTGGCGGAACGCTGAGCGGGGTCGGCGCCACCGACCTTGGAGCCCATGTGATCAAAGAAGCCCTGTTGCGCGCTGGAATTGACGGACCCCAGGTGAACGAGTGCATAATGGGCATGGTC
>JBEPWT010000272.1:0-3638 GCA_041642275.1 Desulfopila sp.
TCTTGGCCAGATGGATGGCGGATCTGGCCGAGGAGCCGTAGGAGATCAGCAGATAGTCGGCGTCGTCGACGAAATGCTCCTTGAAGCGGGTGATGGCATGGACGTTGTTCTCGATCTTGTCCACCAGATGGTGCAGCAGCTCGTTGACCACCCGCGGATTGTTGGAGGGAAAGCCCCACATGTCGTGGAACAGGCCGGTGACGTTGAAGCGGTGGACGTCGCCGAAATCGGACATCGGCAACCGTCCGTCTTCTCTGGGCAGATAGGGGTGGTAGTCGACCCCCTTGCCCACCGAGGTGCGCAGCCGGTCGACGATGGGCAGCTCGCCTGTCTCCGGAATCTCCAGTTTCTCGCGCATATGGCCTATGACCTCGTCTAAGAGCAGAATCACCGGTGTGCGGTAGGTCTCGGCCATGTTGAAGGCGTCGACGGTGATGGCAAAGACGTCCTGGTGATTGGAGGCGGTCAAAGCGATGATGCCGTGGTCGCCGTGGGTGCCCCAGCGGGCCTGGTTGACGTCGCCCTGGCTGACGTGGGTGGGGTTGCCGGTGGAGGGCCCGCCGCGCTGGACGTTGACGATGACGCAGGGGATCTCGGCCATGCAGGCGTAGCCGATGGCCTCCTGCTTGAGCGAGAAGCCGGGGCCGGAGGTGGCGGTCATCACCTTGTGGCCGGTGAGCGAGGCACCGACGATGGCGCACATGGAGGCGATCTCGTCCTCCATCTGGATGAATTTGCCGCCGCGCCGGGGCAGGTGGCCGGAGAGACTCTCGGCGATTTCCGTCGACGGGGTGATGGGGTAGCCGGCATAGAAGTTGAGGCCGGCGTACAGCGCCCCCTGGACACAGGCTTCGTTGCCCTGGACAAATCGGATATTACTGTTCATCGTCTCCCCCCTTCTCAAAAACGACCTCGACGGCGAGATCGGGACAGCGCAGTTCGCACATTTTGCAGCAGATGCAGTCTTCCGGTCGGGCCACCGTGGCGATGTCCATGCGGTCGAGTTCGAGTACCTGGGTCGGACAGAAGGTAACGCAGATGCCGCAGCCCTTGCACCAGTCCCTGTTGATCACCAGGTCTTTCAGTTTCTTTTTGGCCATGGAGGTCCCTTTCGGGCATATAGCCCGTTGTTGACGTCTGAGTTGATAGTATCGCTGGGCAATTCTACCACGATACCGTGGTGAAAAACGAGCCCTGAATTACACTGTCTTGGCAAAAAAGGCCGACTTTGAGGTTATCCCCGCTCAGTCGGCGGCGGAGGCACTGGTCCGGCCGAGCCCAGAGGTTCTGATATTGAAAAAAAGACGACGCCGAAGGCGAGGGCGCCGGCGAGATGGACGAAAAAGGATGCCGGCCAGCGGTATACATTAGTCATGTACTTTTCTTGAAGAAAAGGCTACTCTTTAAATCTGTCCGTGGCCCGGAACCGTCCTTGCCGGCGGGGTGAGTGAAGAACAAGTATTGAGAGTCTGGAGATATGGTTCAGAATATAAAAAACGAACTGGCTTCGCTCGATATTGGCAGCCAGGTCCGCAGTCTGCGGAATCAGCGGGGGTTGACGCTGCAGGAACTTTCCGATCTCACCGGTTTATCCAAGCCGAATCTGTCGCAGATAGAAAACAATATCGTCACCCCTCCCATCTCCACCTTATTGAAAATTTCCAGTGCCTTGGGGGTGCAGATCGGCACCTTCTTTCAAAAAGACGATCAGCAGACCAGTATGGTGGTGGTCCGCAGGGAAGATCGCTGCGGCATTGCCAAGGGTCCGCATATCTCCCATATCGGCTATCAGTATGAACCGCTGGCCTATCCCATGGCCGAGAAGAATATGGAGCCCTTCATCGTCCATATGGAGCAGCGCCGGGCAGACGACATTGTTTTCAACAATCACAAAGGCGAGGAGTTTCTGCTGGTTCTCGAGGGGGATCTGGAGTTCAGGTACGGCGACAGGCCGGTCATCCTCAAGGAAGGTGACAGTCTCTACTTCGATTCCTCCATTCCCCATGGTTACCGTGGCATCAGCGGCACCGTAAAAACCCTGGTTGTCATCTACCGGCCCCGCTAGTTCTTCTTCCTCCGGTTTTTGAGTTCCGGCTGAATGGCCGAAAATTGCCCGGTGGGAGCTTCTCTGCTTTCTGCAGAAGAAAAATAGAGCTGTAATGGATCGGGTGTTTACTATATTTGCAGAAGGAGCAGCCGTCCCGATACCCAGCGGGCCGGTGGGCTGGGACTGCGATACTATGAAAGCGGGAATATCAATGAATACCTACACTGAGTTGGATGTCGAGGGATATGAACGGGTGGTGCGCTGTGACAATGACGCCGTCGGATTCACCGCCTGGATTGCGGTCGACGATACCACGCTTGGCCCGGCCCTGGGGGGCTGCCGGCTGTGGAACTACGCAGATGAAAAACAGGCTCTCACCGATGTTCTGCGTCTGAGCAGGGGCATGACCTATAAGAATGCTCTGGCCGGCCTTGCCCTGGGTGGCGGCAAGAGTGTGGTGCGTGCTGATCCGCAACGGATTGACCGCAGAGCCCTTTTCGAAAATCTCGGGCGTTTCGTCGACTATCTCGGCGGCATCTACATAACGGCTGAAGATGTCAATGTCACTCTGGCGGACATGGAGTTGGTCGCCAGGCAGACAGCGCATGTCGCCACCGTCGGCGCCAGCGGCAATCCCAGTCCCTTCACCGCCTTCGGCGTCTATTGCGCCCTGCAGGCCGCCGCTGCCAGGGTTTTTGGCAGTGACGATCTGAGAGGTCTGAAGGTGGCTGTGCAGGGGGTCGGCGAGACCGGCAGCCGTCTGGCCGAACTGCTCGCCGCAGATGGGTGCCACATCGCCGCGGCCGATATCAACGAGGACAATATCAATCGCCTGCGGCAAAAGATTGAATTTACAAGGATCGAACCGGAAGACATTGTTGATGCCGACTGCGATATCTTCTCGCCCTGCGCCCTGGGCGGCATCCTCAATGCCGAAACTATTCCGCGGCTGCGGTGCAGAATTGTCGCCGGCAGCGCCAACAACCAGCTTCTGCAGGAGCGGGACGGCGAAGAGCTGCTGCGCAGAAATATTCTCTATGTTCCAGACTTTGCAGCGAATGCCGGCGGCGTCATCAATATAAGCTGTGAGATTGGGCAGGTCTACGACCCGCGGAAGGCCAGGGAAAAAACGGCGGCCATTGCCGGCTGCATCAAACGGATCATCGACATATCGACCAGAGACAAGCTGCCCACCAACCGGGTCGCCATTGCTCTGGCCGAAGAGGTTATCGCCGCCTCAAAAGGCGGAAACAGCACGAAGAGGTCACCGGCTTCCTTTTGAAGAAGCCGGTGCCGAAATCCAGCGGCGGGCGGGCCATACAGCCTTATTCTTTTTCCAGCAGCTCGGTGCTCAGATAGCGCTCGCCGGTATCCGGCAGGATGACGACAATGGTTTTGCCGCTGTTTTCCGGCCGCTTAGCCGCCTGCAGGGCGGCATGCAGGGCCGCGCCGGAGGAAATGCCGCAGAAAACACCTTCGAGACGGGCCAGCTGTCGGGCTGCGGCAAAGGCCTCTTCGTTGCTGACCGTTGCCACCTCATCGATTATGTCCCGGTTGAGAATTTCCGGCACGAAACCGGAGATCGGAAGAG
>JBEPWT010000273.1:0-3602 GCA_041642275.1 Desulfopila sp.
TGGCGTCGCTTTTTCGATGGAAGGCGTATTGGCGTAACGACCGCACCTTGCGGAAGTCGACAACCCAGGTGGTGGCGATGATCGCTTCGCCGGCAAAGGCCGGGGCGAGGTAATCGATCTGGTGGCTGCGGACGATCCAGCTGCAGCCCTGAGCCTGGGTGGCGGCTGTACCGCCGCAGCCGGCGGAGTGAAGAATGGCCACATCCTGCATCCACTGGACGTAGACGACATTGTTGACGTGGCCGTTTTCATCGATTGTCGTCTCATCGACCACGAATTCATGGCTGAAGGCTTCGGTGGACGAGGGTGGATCCGGGGGGGTGCGCATGTTTTCATCTGTGGGTGGAGGAAAAAGTAGGTGCTGCCGACCACCTTAGGACTCCTGGGACGATGAAGCAAGGGAATTTTTATGGCGGCCTGGGGCCGGGATTTCAGCAGACGGCTGTGCGCTGCGCTCTGGCGCTGAGGATTTTCTCGCTCAGCCAGTGCAGAAGAATACCGTAGAGCGGCAGAAAGAACAGTATGCTGATACAGAGTTTGAAGGCGTAGTCGAGAGCGGCAATTTCCGGCCAGTGAAGGGCCATGAAGGGATCGGAGCTGGCCCAGAACGCCATGGCGTAGAAGACCAGGGTGTCGAGCAGGTTGCCAAGAACAGTGGACGCCGAAGGGGCGACCCACCAGCGCCTGTTGCGCCGCAGCCTGGAAAAGACCTTGATGTCCAGCAGCTGTCCGAAAACATAGGCGGTGAAACTGGCCAGGGCGATGCGGAAGACGAAGATGTTGAGTCCTTCGAGGGCGCCTGCGCCCTGGAAGAGCCCTTCATGGAAGAGTACCGAGACCAGGTAGGATAACAGCAGTGCCGGCAGCATGGCGCCGAAGATGATCCTGCGTGCTTCGGCGGCGCCGAAGATGCGCACCGTCAGATCGGTGGCCAGAAAAATACACGGAAAACTGAAGGTTCCCCAGGTGGTGTGCAGTCCGAATATCTGGAAGGGGAGCTGCACCAGATAGTTGCTGATGGCAATTATGAAGATATGGAAGGAGACGAGCAGAAAGAGCGCACGTCGAATCTGTGTCTTGCTGAGCTGGAGCATGATGACCCTTTTTGGTTGTCGGGGTGAGGGAACCCGAGGTTTTCTCTGAATCTCACTCGCTGAAGGCTTCTGAAAAGAACTTTCTCTTGAGAGATTGCCTCGAAAGGGGTGCATTGTAGCGCGATTTTTTCAGCAGGCAAGCTTTTTCCGCATATCCGGCGAACATTATCCGGCAGAACTTCGCGGATGCCGGGGGCATTTGCCTTGACCTCTTTCGCCGCCGTGCATACAATCGCTGGTGAACCTTTTGCCGGCCAGGCGACAGCGGATCCTGTATAGCGCAGGCGGCCGGCGCAGCAGAAACTCCTCTTCTCCGGACAGCGACCACTTTTCCCTCTGCATTACTCGTCGCTTTTGTCAGTGCGACTACGTCTGGAAAGGGCCAACGACAATGGAGGCTTAGATGAAATGGCTCGTGGTGCTCGACCCCATTGAAGCGCTGATCGCCAAGACCGATACTTCGATCGCCCTGATCAATACAGCCCGGAAAAAGGGCATAGAGGTTGAGGTGGCAACCATAGAAAAGCTGTTTTTCGAAGAGTATGCCGCCGTTCTGGCAACCGGAGAGAGCGGCGGCGAGCAGCTGCGGCCGCTGGGCGATTACTCTCTTATTCTCATGCGTAAGGAGCCCCCCTATGATATGGCCTTTCATTACGCCACGCAGCTGCTGTCGCTGTCGGGCGTCCTGGTGGTCAACAGTCCGGCGGCTTTGCGCGACTTCAATGAGAAACTGATAGTTCTGCCCTTCAAACGGTTCATGCCGCCGACCCTGGTGAGCTCTGATCCGGGTTTGCTGAGCCGCTTCATCGAGCAGCACAGGGTGTGCGTTGTCAAGGCCCTGGACAGTTTCCAGGGCAAGTCCGTGCGCAAACTCGACACGGCCGACGAACAGACCCTGCTGGCCGCCACCGACGGCGGCAGGATGCCGGTCATGATCCAGAAATTCGAGGAAAGGGTCTATGAGGGGGACAAACGGGTGATCATGGCCGGAAACCGATTCCTGGGGGCGGCCATGCGCCGGCCAAAGCAGGGCTATCACGCCAATTTTGCCAACAGCGACGCCCTCAAGACCGAGCTCACATCTCGGGAACAGGAAATTGTCGATACCCTCGGACCCTGGCTGGTGAAACAGGGCATACATTTTGTCGGCCTTGATCTCATCGGAGAGAAGCTCACCGAGATCAATACCACCTGTCCCACCGGCATCGTCCAGATATCCGAGCTCGACGGCCGGCCGCTGGCCGAAGAGATCGTCGACTACTTCATTACACTTGCAATCTGATGCCATGAATGCCTTGAGCTTATCCAATCTTTGCAAGACCTACCAGAGCGGCGTCAGAGCGCTGGAGAACATCAGCCTCGAGGTGGCCGAAGGCGAGTTCTATGGGCTGCTCGGCCCCAACGGCGCCGGCAAGACCACCATCATCGGCATTGTCACCTCGCTGGTGACCAAAAGCTCCGGTACCGTCGAGGTGTTCGGGGTCGATATCGATGAGGATTTTCCGGCGGCCAAGCGGCTCATCGGCGTGGTGCCGCAGGAGTTTAATTTCTCCATCTTTGAAAAAGTGGAGGATATCGTTACCCTGCAGGCCGGCTATTACGGCATGCCCCGCAGGCAGGCGCTGGAGCGGGCCGAAAAGTATCTGAGCAAACTCGGCCTGTGGTCCAAGCGTCACGCATCCGCCCGGGAGCTTTCCGGAGGCATGAAGCGGCGGTTGATGATCGCCCGCGGTCTGGTCCATGAACCGAAGCTGCTGATTCTCGACGAACCGACCGCCGGCGTCGATGTAGAACTGCGCCGCGGCATGTGGTCCTTTCTCGAGGAACTCAGTAGTGAAGGCAAAACCATTATCCTCACCACCCATTATCTCGAGGAGGCCGAACAGCTCTGCAATAGAATCGGTATCATCAATCATGGAGAGTTGATTGAAAATACCAGTAAAAAGGAGCTGCTGCGCAAACTCGACACCGAAACCTTTCTGCTGGAGACCAGGGACCCTCTGCCCGAACTTGACGAACTCGACAACGTACTCTTCAAACGCATAGACGACACGACGCTGGAGGTGGCCAAGCACCGCAAGCAGTCGCTTACCCGGGTTTTCGCTCATCTCGGTGAGCGTGGCGTTGTCATCGAGTCCATGCGCAACAAATCAAACAGGCTGGAAGAACTCTTTATGGGGCTATTACAAAAATGAACAGCAATTTGATATCACTGGGCAGCATCGCCAGAAAGGAGATGACCAGGATCTTCCGTATATGGGTGCAGACCCTGGTGCCGCCGGTGATCACCATGACCCTGTATTTTATCATATTCGGCAATTTCATCGGCTCCCAGCTCAGGGATATCGGCGGCTATGACTACATGGCCTTTATCGCTCCAGGCCTGATCATGATGGCGATTATCACAAACTCCTATTCCAATACGGTGTCGAGCTTTTTCAGTACCAAGTTCCAGCGCAATATAGAAGAGCTGCTGGTCTCGCCCACCCCCAGCTGGGTGATCGTCCT
>JBEPWT010000274.1:0-3577 GCA_041642275.1 Desulfopila sp.
GATTTGGTCGTCGTTTCCGGAAGATCGACATCGAGCCCCTGGTTCATCATCGGTGCGGTAATCATGAAGATAATAAGCAGCACCAGCATGACATCAACCAGTGGCGTCACATTAATGTCTGAAACCAGTTTCTTCTGGCCGTTACTTCGTATGGATCTCATATCGATTCCCGCCAATCGGCTGCATGGATCATCTAGGAAAGCCTCCCGAGAAGATCTCTTTCCACCAGATTGAGCAGGTCCGTGGAAAAGTTTTGAATACTGGTGTCTATATCCGCCAGCTTGTTCGAGTAATGATTATAAAAAACTACAGCGGGAATGGCAACCGCAAGTCCGGCGGCGGTTGCCACCAGCGCCTCGGATATGCCCGGTGCGACAACTGCAAGAGAAGCGGAACCGCGCACGCCGATCTCGTGAAAGGAGGCCATTATTCCCCAGACTGTGCCGAAAAGACCGATAAAGGGGGCGGCATTGCCGGTGGTGGCAAGAAAGGGCAGAGAAGTGCCTAGCCGTGTAATTTGCTGGGCCTCGGCCTTGCGGATGGCACGCTTGAGATTTTCCATGGTGGCAAGCTGCATGTCCAGAGTTTCTCTGACATTGGTGGGCTCCTTCCGCGAGCGCATGCGGTTGATTTTTTGCAGTTCGCTGAAACCTGCGGAGAAAACGCCGGCTTCGGGACAATAGGGGTAGTCGTCGACGAGGCCGTTGGCTTCGGAGAGGTTGTTGGAGGACCAGAACTGTTCGAGAAATTCCCTCGATTGACGGGAAACTCTGTGAAAGAGTCTGGCCTTCATGATGACGATCGACCAGGAGACCACCGAAAAAGTAAGGAGAATGAGCATTACCAGCTGGCCGATTGGGCCAGCATTGAGTATCATGTCGGTTATCGAGAGTTGCACGTGGTTTTTTCCTGTAAGATGTTGATATGTGAAGGTATATTTAGTGGTTTTTTCATCTCCGGATCAATGCCCATCCATTCTAATCCTTTTGCCTAAAAGTTCAATATAGCTGTTTCCCTGTCGGTAAATAATTTCTGGGCGTAGAGTCTGGGGCGCGTACTGTCGCTGCCGGGGATGCGGGCAGCCCTTCTGCTCTGTCAAGGAATGTGCCGGTGGAGTCTGTTTGCATCTCTCTACAGGCCGCCGTTGACATCGATTACCGCCCCGGTTATGTAGGATGCGGCTTGGGATGACAGAAATAGAACGGTGTCGGCCACCTCTTCGACTTTGCCGAAACGCCGCATGGGGACCATTTTTTTGTACTCGGCAAGCTGTTCCTTGCTAAGATCATCGAGAAAATCCGTGGCGATGAATCCTGGCGAAACACAATTGACGGTGATTTTCTTGCGGGCAGTTTCTTTGGCGAGGCTCCTGGTCATGGCAACCTGGCCGGCTTTGGAGGCGGCATAATTGGCCTGGCCGGCAAATCCGAGATGAGATACAGGAGAGGTTATATTGACGATCCTTCCGTATTTCTTCTGCATCATCATCAAAACGGCCTCCTTTGCCATGAGAAAGGAGCCGGTCAGGTTGACATCAAGGACCCGCCGCCAGTCATCTGCGTCCATAAGAGCGAGAACGCTGTCACGACGTATGCCGGCATTATTAACCAGGATATCGAGGGTTTTGAATCTGTCTTCGATATCCTGGAAAAGTTGCCGCACCTCGGCCTCTCTGGAGACATCACACTGGTGGAGGGAGAGGGAGCCGGGCAGGGAGCGCGCCTCTTTTAGCAGTTCCTCGGCTGCCTGGCTGTTGCCGCCGTATACGCCTATGACCCTGGCGTTTTTCTGCAAAAAGGCGGTGCTGATGGCCTTGCCAATGCCTCTGGTCGCTCCTGTGACTATGACATGCTGCTCGCTAAAATCAAAAATCATCTGGATTCTCTGCCCCGTAGATAGCCGTCGGCGTCATTGGCGACAATGACACCGTAGTTTATGGCTCCGAGCCAGCCTGACATGATTATTCCCACGGAGCCTACATGAAAAAGGCCTGAAACCTCCTTGAATATTGTCCTTGAGATATCGAGGCCTTCAAATTTTGTACCAAAGGAAGTGCCGGCAGTGTGCAGGGTATATCTGTTGAAGGTTTTGGGCGTAGCCGCTTCGACCCAGTCTATCTTTTCGTCAATGTCGGCGACGTATCTTTGCAAATCAAGCGTCGTTTTGCGAATGAGCTCGGCCTTGCCCTCGGCATATTGCCGGTCGTCGAGGTGGGCCCAGTCGTCATAACGGGCATTCATGCTGGCGACTATGGTGTAACGGTCATGTCCCGGCCGTGTTTTGGGGTAATAGATGGAGAAGGTTTTCGACCTGGTATCCCGGTCGAGCAGCTCTTCGGAATCGAACTCTTCGGCCGTGGAGGTAAAGAGGAGATCACCGATGTCCTCTATGGCGCTGTCCCGACGCAGACCGAAGTATACCTGGCAGCTCGAGTTGTTGACCCGTATAGCCCTGACCTTTTGCAGATATTCATCGGAAAAGTGATCGCTGTCGGTGAGATTCTCCACCGTGTTGGTGATGCCGCTGTTGGATATAACCGATTGTGCGGCAATGGTGGTTCCATTGACGTAGACCCCGCGAACTCTGCCGTTTTCGACGAGGATGTTGTCAACCTTGGCACGAGTGACGATGGAAACACCATTCTTTTCAAGTTCCTTGACCATCATCGTGATGAGTTTGTCCGTTCCGCCCTCGAAGGTGAAGACCCCTTTGTTCATGAAGTTGGAGAAGACTATGCCGTAGGTGATCGCCGGATCATCCAGAGAGGAGCCGTTGGCATAGGTGATCGGTTCCATGAGGAGACGGTGGACGTCGCTTCGACCGGGAAAGAATTTTTCAAACAGCTCTCGGGTAGTCATGGACTGGTCGTCATAAAAATTCATTTTAGAGACCGTGACAAAAAAATCGTCTATGGTGCGGCGCGGCACCTTGAATATCTCTTCGAGCAGGCGGGTGAAGTCGTTTTTATCAAAGGTGGTTTTCAGAGAAAACTGCGGGTTGTCGAAGACAATGTTCTTGAGTTGGACAATGGAGTCCCTGATCTCTTTATTCCAGTATTTCTTGCAGGTTTTGATCATGCCGTGTGGAAAACCGTGAAGAGAGATATCGAAGATATGTCCCTTGCGCCTGAACCAGGTGGCAAGACCGCCGAGCTGGTGATGGTGTTCGAGAATGAGGACTTTATAACCGCAATAGGCCATGCGGTTCGCCGCCGTCAGGCCCCCGAGTCCGGAGCCGATGACGATGACATCATAGTGACTTTCTAAAGAATCAAATGGTATCGGCATGATTAATGATCAAGATGTTTTACGTATTATCCTTTACAGGCGCGGCAGTATATGCTGATTGACGATGGAAACCCCGCTGAGCATGGAACCGACTATCCCGAGAAACCCCTGGTCGGTACCGGCTATGAAGACATTGGAGAGGCCTATGGTACCATCTTTGACCTTGGTGGGACAACCATATATCGCCCCCTGTTTCTTGGAGGTGAATTTACGGATGGTCATCGGCGTAAAACTGTCCTGAAAAGCGACATAGGGGGACAGCGGCCCAATATAGTCTTCGGCAATGGCCA
>JBEPWT010000275.1:0-3576 GCA_041642275.1 Desulfopila sp.
GGTGGCAATCCCGCAACCTTCGTCTTCTACTGGCACAATGAATTCGAGCAGATAAGCGTCGGCATCATGGCCGAAAGAGCCCTGTCCCTGATCAGGCTCTCGGGGGCAGCCTCCCAGTGATGGTCACACCTTAGAGGATCCCGTCCGGCAGACTGCCTGTTTTCTCGCCGCCCAGCACATAGCCGCCGTCCAGGCGGAGGATGGAGCCGGTCATATAGGTTGCCTGGTGCAGGAGGAAAAAGACCGCATCCGCCACCTCGTTCGGCAGGCCGGTCCGCTTGAGCAGGATGTGATCGTATATGCTGTTTTTATCGGTCTCGGCAAGGGTAGACCAGCCGCGGGTGTTTTCCCCGTGCCGGTGGCGAATGAGTCCAAGCATCAATTCATTTACCCGGATATCCGGGCCCGCCTCTCTGGCCCAGGTCTCGGTGAAGGCCGATACTCCCCTGTTGGCGGCGCTGTAGCCGTCGTTGAAAAGCAGTTGGGCCGGACCGCTCCTGCCGACCACGGCGGCAATGGAGGAAATATTGACCACGGCCGCTGAATCGGCCTTTTTCAACAGGGGCAGGCTATGGTGAAAAAGCAGCCACTTGGCCTTGAGGGTGGTGTTGACCTCGAGGTCCCACTGCCCCTGGTTGTGGGCGTGGGTATAGGCGCCGTGGACAATGGGCATGCCGCCGCGCTCGATATTGTTGACCAGGTAGTGAAGTTGGCCGAAACGGCTTTCGACCTTGGCCATCAGCGCCTCAATCTCCTCTTCCCTGGTCAGATCGGCGGCAAAGGAGAGAAAGGTGGCTCCCCGGAGATTGAACTCCTCTATCATTTCCGAGGTTGACTCGGGCCAGTCATGATAGGGCAGAACCAGGCACGCCCCTTCATCGGCAAGCTTGCGGGCGATTGCCCTGCCCACCGGTCTCGATGCCCCCGGGATGAGGGCCGTTTTGCCTCGAAGTTTCATGGCGGCACCTGTCTTCAGCCAATAGGCTTGTTGAGTGAAAGAAAGACGTTTTTGTCATAGGCTTCTTTTTCCAGGGAACAGACGGCCACGGTTCCGGAAAAATGCGACGAGATGAGGTTTTTGCGACCGGAAAAGCCGGCAATAACCGACTCCAGAGCGCCGGACTCCATCCACGAGCGATAGTGGGCGAAGTGCTGCCGGCCGGCCAGGCGCTCTATAATCGGCAGCATGATCCTGGACGTTATCCAGCCGCTGACGGTTGATTGAGGCCGACAGAAGTCAGCCAGAATGAGATGTCCTTCCGGCCGCAGGCAATCCCAGCCTTGACGGAGGATTTCCTGCCGCTGTCCGACTGATTTTTCATGCAGCGCCAAGGTGAGTATGACCGCATCGAAGCTCTGCTTTCTGCAGGGGATACTGGCCGCGTCGCCAAGAATGTAGGAAACGCCCCTGCTCCGGTCGGCCTGATTGAGCATTGCCGGGGAGGAGTCGATGCCCCAAAGCTTCATGCCAGGAGCTGCAAGCATCTGCAGCTGTTGGCCGGTACCGCAGCAGAGATCCAATATCCGTGTATGGCCCTTGTAGTTGATAAAGGTGCGGATATTGCCGCGCAGCGGCGCAAGACGTTTGCCTAGAGCCTTTTCGTAGTACCCGGCTATTGTGCCGTATGTATCTTCTCGTGTCTGCATAATCACCTCGTTATCTACTTTACACCGAATAGACAGCATAGCCAACATTGTCCCTGGGCGAACTTCTTCGGCCTTCGTAAAAAAGAGGGTCATCCTCTAAAGCGTACTCCAAACCAGTCATCTACACCGTTATTCCCCGGCGATAATCATCACCCTTTCCACAAAAATCAGCCAGGTTAACACGCCAACACCGCCAACACGCTGGATTGCGGCCTGTGCCATAATGACAAACGATGATGCTGCGGCAGCACTCCGGTCCATCAGAATTGATAATCTCGTAAAAAGTCATCGAAGTCGCCGGGATGGACTCTGGAAAAAGCTCGATATACTAGGCGTAGTATCTGAAACGGTGATTTGGCAGTACATGCGGTACGGCAAATCGCCGTTTCAGATCTACAACGACGTAGATCGAGCTTTTTGCGAGTCCATCAGAATTGAAAAAGATCGCTTCGTATATACTGTATGCCATGACATACAAGAAATTCAAAAATCACTGTAATCACAGAACGAGGATAAGACGTCTTATGCTTTCTATTATTTTGCAAGGTGTTGTTATTTTGATGACCGCCGTCAGTTTGGGTTGGGCCACCTTCGTTCCATCTGGCTTCGCACAGCAGTCATCAGGCCTGGAGTGCTTTTCCCGGCTCTGGCCCCATGAAAAAAGTGGTCTGGTACCCGACCCGGCCGTTGTCTACGGCAGGCTCGATAACGGCTTTCGCTATGCCGTCATGGAAAACGACCAGCCCGAGGACAGAGTGGCTATCAACTTTTACATCGGCGTCGGTTCGTTGCACGAAGAGGCTTTCGAAAGGGGATATGCCCATTTTCTCGAACATATGCTGTTCAACGGCACCGAGAATTTTCCCCCTGGGAAACTGGTGGAGTATTTCCAGTCCCTGGGGATGAATTTCGGAGCAGACACAAACGCCTATACCACCTACGACCGTACGGTCTATAGCATAATCCTGCCCAAAAATACGCGCGAAGATTTGCAGGAAGGCCTGTTTGTCATCTCCGACTGGGCCCGCAGGGCGCTTATACTCGATGAGGAGGTGGATCAGGAACGAGGTGTCATTCTGGCTGAAAAGACCGCCAGGGATTCCGTGGCCTACCGCACCCATGTGGTCACCCAGAAAAACGCGCTGGAGGGTACGCGGCTTGCCGAGCGCCAGCCCATCGGCACCGAGGAGACCATTATCGCCGCCAACGGCGAGCTGTTGCGGAACTTCTACGACAAATGGTACAGGCCGGAAAATATGACCCTGGTTGTCGTCGGCGATATTGACGTCGAAACGGTTGAAAAACTTATCCAGGAACGGTTCGCCGCCATGCGGGGCGAGGGACCGGCTCCCGAGTGTCCCGCAATCGGCAATGTCGCCAAGCGCGGACTGCACTCATTTTACTATCCGGAAAAGGAAGCGGGTGACGTACAGGTATCTCTCGAATCTTACTGGAATACCGACTGGCAAAACGACAGCTTCACCCTTCAGGTCGAGTCGCTGAAGGAATACATTGCCGGCAGGATACTGCAGAAAAGGCTGGAACGGTTTACTGAAAAAGGCAGCGGCCTGCTGGCCGACCCTCAGGTCTATTCCGGCGATTTTTTCGATAGAATAGGCTACTCCTCCTTTTCCGCCTCCACCACCGCCGACACCTGGAGGGACAGTCTGGCCGTGCTGGAGAGAACCATGCGCGAAGCCGTCAAATACGGCGTCACCGGTGCTGAACTCGATGTCGTCAAAAATGAAGTCAGGAACTATTATACTTCCTCGGCGCAAAAGACCGCCGGCCGCGAGTCTACCGCAATCGCCCGCCAGATGATCTGGCATTTGAGCAATAACCGGGTCTTTCAATCACCGCTGCAGGAGAGGCGCAACTATGTGCCGGTACTGGAGCTGATAAGCCTGGAAGATATCCATTCGGCCATTG
>JBEPWT010000276.1:0-3536 GCA_041642275.1 Desulfopila sp.
CCTGATGCGGGGGACCATGTCTCCTGCGGATATCTGTGCCCGGGCCAGACAGCTCGGCCATGACGGCGTCGCCCTCTGCGACCGGGACAATCTCTACGGCCTCTGGCCCTTTCTTGCCGCCTGCAGGCGGGAAAAGCTCAAACCGATAATTGGCTGCGAGCTTACCGAGCCGAAAACCCTGAAACAGATCTCCTGCCTGGTCAAAGACCGGCAAGGATATGCCAACCTGTGCACGCTTATCAGCAGACGCCGCTGCCAGGACGACTTCGGTCTCATTGCCGGCCTCGCCCGCTACGGGCAGGGGCTGGTTTTTCTCTGCGGCGATATCGAGCTCCTGGAGTCGCTTTCGGCCCTGGGGCTGGAGCCGGTGGCCGATGTGGGGCCGCAGCCGACACAAGGGGCGGCGGCTCTGCGCCGCTGGGCCCAGAGCAAAGGCCTGGGCTGCGTCGCCAGTCATGATGCCGCCATCGGCGAACACCACGAAGCCGATCTCTATGTGCTGCTGCGGGCCATAGATGGGAACCTGCGGCTCTCGGAGGCGGAGGATCTGGAAGAGTGCCGCAGGATATCGGCCTTCGAGCCGGATCATGTCTACCGCCGGCGCTTCGCCGTCTGGCCGGAGGTGGTTCGGCAGAGTTATCGGCTGGCGGCGGAATGTCGTTTTCGCGGCCCCGATTTCGGTCTGGTCATGCCGCCATGGAGCGGCGGCGACCCGGCACAGGCCCTGAGGAAGAAGGCGTATCGGGGCGCCCAGAGAAGGTATGGCCGCGATCTCGGTGAGACGGTTGTCGAACGACTCGAACATGAACTCGACATCATCGACAGCATGGGATTTTCTTCATACTTTCTCATTGTCGGCGATATAGTCCACCGCCGGGGCAAAGACGGCAGGCGAAAAAAACGCCGGATCTGCGGCAGGGGCTCGGGCGCCGCCTCGCTGGTGGCCTACTGCCTGGAGATAACCAATGTCTGTCCGCTGAAGTACAATCTCTATTTCGAACGATTTCTCAATCCGGGCCGCAGCGATCCGCCGGATATCGATGTCGATTTCGCCTGGGATGAACGCGATCAGGTTCTGGCGGAAGTTCTTGGCGAACACAAAGGGCACGCGGCCATGGTCAGCAATCATATATTTTTCAAGCCGCGCATGGCCATCCGCGAAACCGCCAAGGCCTGCGGCATACCGGGGCGTGAAATATCACGGCTAACCGGCAAGATCCCGTGGATGGCTCGCCGCGGCTCGACGCTGACGGAACAGCTCAAAGGTGTGCCGACCTTGAAAAACGTCGATCTCGACGGTCCCTGGCCGATGATTATCGCTCTGGCTCAACGGCTCATCGGTCTTCCCCGCTATATCTCCGTCCATCCCGGCGGCGTCGTCATCACGCCGGAGCCTCTCTCCACCTATGTGCCGGTGGAGATGGCCCCCAAGGGTGTTCCGATCATCCAGTGGGAAAAGGACGGCGCCGAGGAGGCGGGACTGGTGAAAATAGACCTTCTGGGCAACCGCAGTCTCGGCGTCATCCGCGACTGCATAAAGAGTGTACGCCAAGGGGGCGGGGGGTTCGCCGAAGAGGGCTGGCAGCCCGAAGATGATCGAGCAACCCGGGCAACCGTCGCCCGCGGCGCAACCATGGGCTGCTTTTATATTGAAAGCCCGGCCATGCGCCTGCTGCAGAAAAAGGCCGGCAGCGGCGACTATGAACAGCTGGTTATCCAGTCCTCCATCATCCGGCCGGCGGCAAACGAGTTTGTCCGCGAATATGTGCGCCGTCTGCATGGCGGCAGCTGGCAGCCGCTTCACCATGAACTGGACGATGTCCTCGATGAAACCTTCGGACTGATGGTCTACCAGGAGGATGTTTCCCGGGTGGCGGTGCATCTGGCCGGGTTCAGCCATGTCCGCGCCGATGGCCTGCGCAAGGTTATGTCGAAAAAGGACAAGGAGCATCGGCTGGCCGATTACCGCCAGGAATTCTTCCGGGGCTGCAGCGCTAAAAACATCGATGCATCGCGGATCGAGGCCATATGGTCGATGATGATGAGCTTTGACGGCTATTCTTTCTGCAAGCCGCATTCGGCCTCCTATGCCAGGGTTTCCTTTCAGGCGGCCTATCTCAAGACCCACTACCCGGCCGAATTCATGGCGGCGGTCATCTCCAACCAGGGAGGATATTACTCGACCTTTGCCTATGTTTCCGAAGCCAAACGTTGCGGCGTTGCCATTCTGCCGCCCGATGTCAACTCCAGCACTCCCAGCTGGAAGAGCGAGAGCGGAGCCCTTCGCGTAGGCCTGCAGGCCGTCTCCGGCCTCTCGCAGAAGTCTCTGCAGCGCATCTGCCTCGAGCGCGGCCGCAACGGTCCTTTCCGCTCGGCGATCGATTTTTTCCGCCGGGCGGAAACGGCTGAAGACGAGGCACGGAATCTTATACACTGCGGTGCTCTCGACGCCCTGGAGCCGCAGGCCAACCGTACGGCTCTGCTGTGGGAGCTGGCCCGGTTCAAAAGAACCAGAGCGGCGGCGCTGAACATGCCGCTGTTTCAGGTAAGCCTGCCGCCGGTGCCCCGTCTGCAGCCGCCGAAGCGGATGGATATGCTGCGCAGGGAATATGAGGTACTCGGTTTCATCTGTGCCACCCACCCGGTGATCCTCTTCAAAAATCGGGTGCCGGCCCGCATCACCTCGGTGCAGCTGGTGCAAATGAGCGGCAGACGCATCTGCTTTCTCGGCTGGCTGCTGACGGGGAAGCTGGTTTCGACCAAAACCGGGGAAGCCATGGAGTTTCTTACCTTCGAAGACGAATATGGGCTGGTGGAGGCCACCTTCTTTCCCCGCATATATCGGCGCTATGCCCATCTTCTCTCTTCAGGCAAGCCCTATGTCCTGCATGGCCTGGTGGAAACGGATCACGGCGCCCCCACTCTGACCGTCGATCGGCTCGCCGCCCTTGAGAAAGTATAATAAAATGCGAGTTTTTGTACCGAAAAAAGACAAAACAGGCTAACATGGGGGCGGTGTGACAATTATTACCTTGAAGAGGCAGGCGTGAAACGGATTCTACTCATAGATGATGAAGAACTGACACTGATTTTTCTGCAAAAGGTGCTGCTCGAAGAGGGCTATGATGTCGTAGTCGCCTCGGATGGTGAAAGCGGCCTGGCCAAATTCCGCGAAAATCCCGTGGATCTGGTTATCACCGATATGGTAATGCCCGTTAAAGACGGTCTGTCGACGATTTTGGAACTGCGACAGATAGATGAGACTGTGCCTGTTATCGCCATATCCGGCGGTGGGGCCATTGCCAAGGAGCGCTATCTCGCCGTCGCCAGTACGCTGGAAAACGTTCGAACTCTGGCCAAGCCCATGAAGATGGCTGAATTTCGAAGGGTGGTGAGAGAAATGCTCTATTGAGTTTTATCTGATTTCCCCTGAAACTCAGCTCATCCAATTCCTAAGAGCCCGACCACATCCGTTCGCTGTCCCTTGCAGCAATTACTCTCTCATCTTCTCTCTTGCTTCAGTCTGCCGACGCAGG
>JBEPWT010000277.1:0-3531 GCA_041642275.1 Desulfopila sp.
GCGTTTTGCCGCCTGGATGATCGAGCGCTCAGGGGCCGTCAGCGCCGAGCAGGTGTGTGCCGGACCCGGCATCACTCTGCTGTACCGGTTTTTCACCGAAAAAGAGGGACTGGAGCCGGCGGAGTGGTTGCGGCAAAAGGCCTCCGAGATCGAAGACCTCGCCCCCCTCGTCGTCGAGGGTGCGTCGTCGGACCCTCCCTGTCCGGTGTGCAAGAAGGTTATCGACAGCTACCTGGCCATGCTGGGAACGGAGGCGGCGAATCTGGCCCTCAAGCTTTATGCCCGCGGCGGTGTCTATATAGGCGGCGGCGTAATCCTCCATCTCCTGCCGGCGGTGTCGCTGGAGCCTTTTGTGGCGGCCTTCGGCCGCAATGAGAAAATGGCCGAGCTGCTGGCGTCGATTCCCGTCTTTATCATCACAAAAGAAGATGCCCATCTCTACGGAGCTCTCCATTATGCCGCCGCCAGACTGGGACTGGGACGCTACTCCATCAAAGGCGCCGCTGCCGGCGGCAGGTGATCGGCAGCCGATGTCCTCCTCACGAGATGTTCTGCCCAAACGCTGCTCGTATCTCAAAGAAGCGGCAGCCGCCTTCGGCGGTGGCCAAAACTGCCGCTACACCGCGCTGGGTCAAGGAAATATTAACGATACCTTTCTTGTTGCCGGCGGCGGAGTGCGCTTCGTTCTCCAGCGCATCAATGCCGACGTTTTTGCCGATCCCGTCAAGGTTGCTTTGAATTCGGCCCTGGTAGCCGCCCATATCGCCGCCAAAGCAAAAGCCGGCGGAGTTTCTGTCGCCGAGGTGCTCAAAACCGGAAAAGAGAGGTGCTGGTATAGAGATAAGGGGGGCGAAGTCTGGCGGGCTCAGCGCTACATAGCCAACAGCCGGGTGGTGGGAAGAGTGGAGAACAGGGAGCAGGCCCGGGAGATTGGCGGCTGCCTCGCCGCTTTCCACGGGGCTGTGGAGGATCTCAGAGTCTCTCGCATGCATGTCGTTCTCCCCGGTTTTCATGATCTCCCCGCCTATCTGCGCGGTTATGACCGGGCAGAGGCGGCGGCACCTGCGATCAACGCCGCAACGGCTGAAAGTCTGGGATTCTGCAGGGAGAGTGTCGCCAGGCTGCGGCAGCGGGCCAGTTTTTTTGCCCGTGCGCAGCGCCGGGGCGATGTGACCCAATGCATTGTCCATGGAGACCCCAAGGTGTCCAATATCCTCTTCGACGCTGACACTGGCGCGGCGGCTGCCATGATCGACCTCGATACCGTCGGTGCCGGCCTTGTTCTTCAGGATATCGGCGACTGCCTCCGCTCCTGCTGCTCTTCCGTTGGCGAGGATGATGGTACCCAGCATGCTGCCTGCGACCCGGCAGTGGTGGCGGCGGTGATGCAGGGCTATCTCGACCGGCGGCCACTGTCGCCTTTTGAACGCCGTCATGTGCATTCGGCTCTGTTGTTGATAACCTTTGAACTGGGAGTGCGTTTTCTTACCGACTATCTTCAGGGCAACCGCTATTTCAGAGTGAACACGGCCGATGACAATCTGCGCAGGGCGGTGGTGCAGTTCAGACTGGCGGCCAGCATCGAGGCACGGAAACAGGCCATTGAAGAATCGGTGGCTCAAAGATAACGTGATTACCCATAAAGCTCAGCTTCCTATTTGATTGGCCTGAAGGCCACCACTATGTGATAGGCTGAGCTTCCAGGTAATGAGCAAAAAAAATCAAAGACGAGAAAAGAGAACCAGAATGAGCGAATCCCCCTATACCCTTCACTGCACCTCTTCCGAAAGTGGGGCCAGGAGGGGAGAGTTGCAGACCAGGCACGGTACGGTACAGACCCCCATATTCATGCCGGTGGGGACGCAGGCGACGGTGAAGTCGGTGACCCCGGAAAACCTCAAGGAAATGGGGGCCCAGATCATTCTCGGCAACACCTATCATCTTTATATCCGCCCCGGGCACAGGTTGATAGAAAAATTCGGCGGTCTGCATGGATTTATGCACTGGGACCGGCCAATCCTCACCGACAGCGGCGGATTTCAGATCTTCAGCTTGCAGGAACTGGCCAAAATCACCGAAGAAGGGGCCTTTTTCAGGTCCCATCTCGACGGCGCCAAACTCTTTCTCGGCCCGGAAGATGCCATCGAGGTGCAGCAGGTACTGGGCTCGGATGTGATGATGTGCCTCGATACCTGCATCCCCTATCCGGTCGACCGACAGACCACCGAAGATTCCACAGCCCTTACGGCCAGGTGGGCCAGGAGATGCAGGACGGCCCACAGCAACAGGGAACAGCTGCTTTTCGGCATCGTCCAGGGGGGAATGTATGAGGATCTTCGCCGCAGATCGGCTGAGGAAATGGTGGCCGTCGGCTTTGACGGCTACGCCATCGGCGGGCTCAGCGTCGGTGAATCCAAGAAGCAGATGCACGACATGACCGAGGCAACGGTCAAGCATCTCCCCAAGGATCATGCCATTTATCTTATGGGCGTGGGGACTCCCGAAGACCTGGTCGAAGGCGTCTGGCGCGGGGTGGACATGTTCGACTGCGTCATGCCCACGAGAAACGCCCGTAACGGCACCCTGTTTACGTCGACGGGAAAAGTGGTTATAAAAAATGCAAGGTACCGGGAGGATGCGAAACCGGTGGATGAGCGGTGCAGCTGCTATACCTGCAGAAATTACTCGCGGGCCTATTTGCGGCACCTTTTCGTCAGTCGAGAGATACTGAGCTATCATCTCAACACCATTCACAATCTTCATTTTTATCTGGCGCTCATGGAGGAAATACGAACGGCGGTCGAAAACGACACTTTCGGCCGCTTTCGCAAAGATTTTTATGGCAGGCTTGAGAGCGAATGATTATGCTTGAGCACTATTACGATAGAAAAAATGAGGTGTTACGTCTATTATACCGGCAACCGGCATCGACCAGGCCTGAGGCCGGCAAAACAATCCTATTGGAGGAAGAGTTATGACAGGTATTGCCTACGCGGCCGCTCCGGCGGGCGGAGGTGCGGCAGGAGGATTCGCATCATTCTTACCACTTATTCTTATTTTCGTGGTTTTCTATTTCCTGCTTATCAGACCCCAGCAGAAACAGGCGAAAAAGCATCAGCAGTTTCTTGCCGATCTCAAAAGCGGTGACAAAGTCGTTACCCGTGGCGGTATTCACGGCACCATCACCGGCTTGACCGATACCGTCGTCACCATGGAAATTGCCAAGGATATCCGCGTCAAGGTATCCAGGGACGCCATCGGCGGCAGCGCCGTCAAGGCCGAAACGGCGTCGGAGGCTAAAAAAAGCTCTTGAGGCATAAAAGGCTGCTGAGTTTTGGCAGAAGAAAGTTCAGGCAAGGTGATCCGGCCGTCTAGCTCGGTTGTATCGCTTTTTTTATTCCAAAGAATATTCACCTTATTTTCCCGGGATGTTCTCTTGCCGAGAGCCTGACCGGCTCGCGGCAATGGCAGAAGCCGTCGCAGTGTTTGCAAAAGAGACTGCATGCTCTGAAAGATCATTGACAACCCCCC
>JBEPWT010000278.1:0-3493 GCA_041642275.1 Desulfopila sp.
TTAAAAAAAAACCCCCCACCCGCCGCCGCGGCTGCCGATCGTTTGATATTCCAAGGTGATGTTCGCCATATATTTCAATGGAGGAGGCAAAAAAACAATGGATCCTTCCCCGGGCCGGTCATCCGATAGAGATAAGAGCGCAGAGAGTGTCAAAAAGATCTTTGACGAAATCAAAGAAGCTGCTGGCAACAAGGATTTTCAGCGGGCAGAGGCCCTGCGGGAAAGACTCTTGGAACAATCGCCCTCGGCACTGTCGGAGATTATCAAGTCGGCCGAAATAATCGAGGAAGAAAAAGCCGCCGGTATCGATCCCGAGCATCTTGCCATCTGGGATGAGCTGTACTCGATGCTGACCCAGGAAGAGAAAAACGGTCTGTTCTACGCACTGAAACGGGTGGTGGTGCCGCCGAAGAAAATCATTCTCTCCCACGGAGCCTACAATACCAGACTGTTTTTCATCGATTCGGGCAAGGTGACCATAATCTTTCCGCGAAAGGGGAAAAATACGGTCCTTGCCCAGCTGGGCAAAGGCAGTCTCCTCGGTGAATACAGTTTTACGTCCATATCGCTGTGCTCGGCAACGGCCGTCAGTCACACGGAAGTGGGCCTCTACTATCTGGAAAATTCGGCAACCGATGATTGGCCGGAGAAACTGCCCGGTCTCTATGACAAAATCATCGATTACTGCCTCAAGCACGGCAGTCTGGAGGAGATCTCCCGCTGGAAGTCATTGGAAAAGCGGAATAGGCCCCGGCATGCGGTTTCCGGGCCCGTCAAAGGCAGACTGTTGAACAGGGAAGGCAGGAAAACGGAAACCTCGCTGCGCGGACAGCTCAGCGATATTTCACTGGAAGGGTGCGCCTTCGAGATCAAGCTCTCCAAAAAGGAGATTGCCCGGGCGCTGCTCGGCAGGCATCTTTTGTTGAACTTTTCCTTCGAGGTCGACGGCGAGACCTTCGTCTTCGAGCGAATCGGCAAGGTCGTCAAGGTAAGTTTTTATATGCACAACGATTATTGCATGCATGTACAGTTTAACAAGGCCATCAAAAAAGCGACTCTGGAAAAGATACTGAGCACCACCGAGTGATCCGCCGACCGGCCGCCATTTTTACACTCATCTATTGCCCGACCCGACTCCCATGAAAAAACTCGGCGGTCTCCTCATCTCCTTTATCGTGGTCTGGAGCGGCCTGACCATGGTGCTGAGCCGTTTGCCGCTGCCGGCGTCGGTCAGTGAACCGCAACACCAGCTGCTGTTTTTTTTCTGTCTCGGCGGCTATATTTTTCTCGCCTCTTCGCTCAGCCGCATGCTCATCGCCGAAGTCCTCAAAAGCGATTCGAAAACGGTTCTGGGATTCCTGCTGCTGGCCATTCTGCTTCTTCTGCCGGCAATCATCTTTTCCCGGGCGATGGTGTCGCCGCCGCCGATACTGCCTGGCCTGCAGAGTGGCCTGCTGCTTTATGGCGCCACAGTGGCCGGTGCCGGGCTGTCGACGGCCGTCAAGCGGATAGGGGAGCTGGTGCCGCTCTGCTGCACGGCAGCCATCGCCGATCTTACCAGCGTCTCCTTCGGGCCCACCAGTGTCATGGTCGCCGATATTTCCAGCTATTATAGCGGTGGCATGGCGGGGCCGCCGCCTTTGGTCGACAGCATTATCCTCAAAGCGGGCATGCCGGGCTATGCCGTACCGGTACCGCTGTTCGGGGTGACCGACTGGTTGCTGATTTCGCTGCTGTCGGCTTCGCTTCTTCGTCTGCGAAAAAGCGACAATCTGCTGCCGTGGACATCCAGGGGCGGGGAAGTGGCTTTTTTCCCGGCATCGGCTTTGGGGCTGTATGCCAGCCTGGTCATTGCCTGGACGGCCAATGTCTTTGTACCGGCGATGGTGGCCATAGTCCTGCTGTTTCTGGTGCTGCTGGCTCTGCGATACGACGTTTTCCGCAAACTGGAAAAAAGGGATATTGCCCACTGCATCATACTGCCGGTCTGTGTGGCAGTTGCCATGCTGATCTTTTCGCAGTATAAAAATTTTGCATAGAAGGATGCAGCAGCCGGAAACCGTGCACAGGAGAGGAATGTTTTGGCCGCACAAAAAAAATACATGACCATACTCGTCGTCGACGACGAGCAGGTACACCGGTACATGCTCTGCACCATGTTCAGGGAATGGGGCTGGAGATGCGTCGAGGCCGATGACGGCACCACGGCGGTGGCCGCGGTGGAGACGCACAGCTACGATGCCGTACTCATGGATGTACGCATGGCGAAGATGGACGGCATGGAGGCTTTCCGCCGTATTCATGCCATATGCCCGGAACTGCCGGTCATCATCATGACCGCCTATTCTTCGGTTGATGACGCCGTCGAGGCAATTCGTCATGGCGCTCACGACTATCTCACCAAACCGCTTGATTTCGACAGGCTGCGGCTGGCTCTGGAGAGGGCGCTGGATCATAAGAGAGTGGCCCGCAGCAGGCAGGAAAGTGGCAGAGTGGAGGGGGAGTTGAAGACCGATATCGTTTCCTCCTCACGTTCCATGGCCGAGCTTCTGGAGATGATAGGCTATGTCGCCCCCACCGAAGCGACGGTCCTGATCACCGGAGAGTCCGGCACCGGCAAGGAACTGGTGGCCGAGACCCTCCACGCCAATAGTCTCCGCAGCCGGAAGCCGCTGGTTAAGGTGAATTGTGCCGCTTTGGCGGAGTCGCTTCTGGAGTCGGAGCTTTTCGGCCATGAAAAAGGCTCGTTCACCGGTGCCGACAGGCGGCGGGATGGCCGGTTCGTGCAGGCCGATGGCGGCACCCTCTTTCTCGACGAGATAGGCGAGACCAGCCAGGCCATGCAGGTGAAGCTGCTCCGGGTATTGCAGGAGCAGGAGTTGCAGCGGGTCGGCGGTGAGGAAACCCTGCAGGTAGATGTCCGTGTCATTGCCGCCACCAACCGGGATCTGGAAAAAGAGGTGGCCGAGGGCGCTTTCCGCGAAGACCTCTACTACCGGCTGAACGTGGTGACGCTTTTTGTGCCTCCTCTGCGCCAGAGAAAAGACGATATACCAATGTTGGTTGAGTATTTTGTAGAGAAGTTCGCCGTCAAAAACAGAAGAGTGGTCGAATCGGTCACCGCCGAATGTCTCAGCTGTCTGCAGAACTATTCCTGGCCCGGCAATGTCAGAGAACTGGAAAATGCCATAGAGCGTGGTATAATTCTCATGCGGGGGGATCAGCTTACCGAGAGGAGCCTGCCTCTTTCCATTCAGAAACAAAGAGAAAAAGAGGGGGCTTCCACTTTCCCCCCCGACTCGCCGGCAACGCTTCACGAAGCTGAGAAAATGATGATTCTGCAGACGCTCGAGGAGACCCGGGGCAATAAAAGCGAGGCGGCCAGGCGTCTGGGGATCACCCGTAAGACTCTGCAGAACAAATTGCAGAAATATGATCAATCATGACGATGCTATGATATTTAGCCAGCGGCTGATCGCTTATCGGCGTAAAA
>JBEPWT010000279.1:0-3434 GCA_041642275.1 Desulfopila sp.
GATGTAAAGAACACGGCATCGAGGTATTGCCGATTGCGCGTACCGGCACGGTCACCGCTACCCTCGATGAACAAAGATATCGGATCGAGACACTGCTTCGCCCCGGCACCATCTACGACGGGCAGCGCAAGTAAATAGCCTTTGCCGGTGTATTCATGCCAGCCCCGAGCAGCTCGAAAGAAAAAAAAACAGCTCGGTGATATGCCGCACAATAGCAGGAGGTAGTGGGGACAGCGGACCTTCAAAGGAAAAAAATTCGGGGCAAACGGGTATTCAGCGTGAGATGTTGAGGCAGCGACGCCACGAGGGGACGGACTGAAAAAAGCCGGGCAGGCGTATGACCTCCAGAGGACATAAACCTGCCAGACTCGAAAGACATTCCGACAAGATCCTAGACGTCGGTAAAATCGGTTGGGGGCTTGCGCAGGAATTTGACGAACTTGGCCTTTTCGATGCAGTTTGAGTAGGCATCGTCGGCGCTGATCATTTTCTTTTCCAGGAATATCATGATGGCGTCGTCGAGGGTCTGCATGCCGTATTTCTTCCCTGTCTGCATGGTGGAGAGTATCTGATATGTTTTCCCTTCACGGATCAGATTGCGCACGGCAGGGGTAGCAATGAGTATCTCCAGGGCGGCACACCGGCCCTTGATATCGACGCGTTTGAAGAGCGTCTGGGAAACCACGGCCTTCAGAGCATCGGCCAGGGTCGATCTGACCTGTCCCTGTTGATTGGCTGGAAAAATTTCAATAATCCTGTCCACCGTTTTCATGGCATTCAAGGTATGCAGCGTACCGAAGACCAGATGACCGGTCATGGCCGCCTCCATGGCCAGGGAGATAGTTTCCAGGTCCCGCATCTCACCGACCAGTATAACATCGGGGTCTTCACGCAGGGCGCCGCGGAGTGCGGCGGTGAAGCTCTTGGTATGGGTTCCGACCTCGCGGTGATTGATTATGCTCTTCTGGCTGGTGTGCACGAATTCTATGGGGTCTTCGATGGTGAGGATATGATCCTTCCGGTGCTTGTTGGCCTCGTCGACGATTGCGGCAAGGGTCGTCGACTTGCCTGAACCTGTGGGACCCGTCACCAGCACCAGCCCCTTGGGCAGGTGGGCGAGCCTGGCAATAACCTTGGGCAGACCAAGCTGTTCACAGGTCATGATCTCGCTGGGAATTTCACGAAAGACCGCTCCTACGCCATATTTCTGCCTGAAAAAATTGCAGCGGTATCTGGCCAGCCCGGGAATCTCGTAGCCAAAATCGACATCTCCGCTCTCTTCAAACACCTTGATCTTTTCCTCGGGACAGATTTCATACAGCATCGCCCGCAATTCATCATTGCCAAGCTTTTTGAACTTAACCCGCTCCATGTCGCCGCGAATACGCAACACCGGCTGTTGATCGGCAACCATATGAAGATCGGATGCCCCTTCATCGTTCATCAGCTTAAAAAACGCATCAATCTGGGCCATATAATAACCTCTTTAACACATATGGATCACGCATATGGTCTGCTGTGGTAATCCAGTCTGAACAGTTTGACTACCCTTGCCATGTCTTGGTCTTCCCTGCAGTATCCCGGCAATTCGGACAGAGGGAAAACCAGCATATAAAATGCTCCGGCGCATCCTCGATGAGGTCTCCGGCGAATCAAAGATAACTTAACAAGAAAATTAATCGTAATTCAATATATTAAATACCATCGCAGGATTAAACCCTGAAGACCTGGAGGCGCCGATGACTCTGTGGCGTCTTTATCTGCCATCGATTCCTTAACACAAAGCGTCTTCGCAAAACCATTGTCGCCACGGGGCCTTTATCATTGACCGATATGCGTCGTAATATATAAAAGGGCCTCATCAACATCGTCAATGACCCGAAACAAACTTGTATCGTCGGCACCGATGTTGCCGCTGCCGGCAATTGTCTCCTCAATCCAGCTGACCAGACCGGACCAGTAGCTTTTGCCGAACAGGACAATCGGAAAAGGCCGTATCCGCTCTGTTTGAATGAGCGTAAGGGCCTCGAAGAGTTCGTCAAGAGATCCGAAGCCGCCCGGCATGGCCACAAAACCGGTTGAGTATTTCATCAACATGACCTTCCTGACAAAAAAGTACTTGAAATTCAATGGAAAGTTTGTATACGGGTTGGCCTGCTGCTCATGCGGTAGAGAAATATTGAGCCCAATGGAAATTCCCCCCGCCTCAAACGCCCCTTTATTGGCCGCCTCCATGATGCCGGGGCCGCCGCCGGTAATAATGCCGTATCCGGCTCCGACGAGCTTCCCCGCCAGTTCTTCGGTTTTTTTATAGTACGGATTGTCCTTCGGCGTTCTCGCGGAACCGTAAATGGTGACCGCCGGTATTTCGATGGTGGACATCGCGTCGAAACCGTCGACAAACTCCGCCATTATCCTGAACATTCTCCAGGAGTCGCCGACCACAGTATTGTCCAGGTTATACTTCGGTTCCCGGATAACCCTTCTTCTCTCGTTTTTGGTTGTCTGCTCCATCAAGTTCCTCATAGATTTTTTGTACACGGCCCCTGAATTTCTCATGGAGGGGAATATTTTTTTTCAGTTCATCCAGTTGTCTGCGGGCGACTGTCAGCTTGCCTTCCTGCATGTAACTCTCGCACCTGAGAAGCTTTGCCTCCTGCTGCAGCGTTTTGCTGCGCAGACATTTGCCAAGCGTCTGCCTGGCCGCGGCGTACTCTCCACAGGAAATCTGGACTTCGGCCAGGTACAGGCGCAGCCTGCCGTTTCCGGGAGCGAGTTCCACGCTTTTGGCGCACAGCGAAAGGGCTATGTCCCTGCCTTCTTCGCGCAACAGATAGACATATCCCAGCAGCCCCATGGTTTCTGCGTCAAACTCATCGGAATGTAATGCCTTTTGCAGCCACCGGGCCGCAAGACCATATCTTTCCAGGCCGTAATAGCTTTTGCCCAGATAGGCGAAGGCTTTCTCCCGGAAAAACGTCTGCTCTTTGCCACCGCTCAATGATTGCAGGGCAACAACCGCCTGGCTATATCTTCCGGTGAGGCAGTAGAGTCTGCCGAGCTGAAAGGCAAGATCTTCGCTGGCCTCCCGGGACTGTGTCTCAAGACCGCCCGCCTTTTCAAAATACTCGATCGCCTCCTGGTGATTTCCCAGACGCAAGGACTCCAGCCCGGCGTTGACCAGAGCCATGAAGTCATCACCATCGATCCTGAGAACCTCCTCGAAACAGCGGCGGGCAAGCAAATGCCTGCCCATGTCAACGTAGCAGACACCAAGACTGTTGAGGAGATTTGTCTCCTCCGGGTTGCAGAGCAGACCAGCCCTGTACTCTTTGACCGCCGAGGTGAGATCGCCCTCTTCATAATAAATATCGCCGCTGATATTCAAACTCAAAGCGTTGAACACAGCCAGGCCGCCGGGACCGTAGAACTCG
>JBEPWT010000280.1:0-589 GCA_041642275.1 Desulfopila sp.
AATTGACCATGGAATTATGCTCGATAAGCACTCCCTTGGGAATCCCGGTAGAGCCGGAGGTATAGATGCAGTAGGCCAGATCCTGTCCTCCACGTGCCAGGTTCGGCTCACTGTCGTCATGGGGCAGGTCGCCATCCAGCAGGACCTTTTCTCCCTCAAAGGCAAGATCGGCGAGTTGAGCGGCAGTGCCGACCAGGCACGGGGTGCGGGTATCCTCAAGGATGAAGGCCACCCGGTCAGCCGGATAGTGAACGTCAAGTCCGACGTAGGCCGAGCCGGATTTCAGGGCTGCCAGCATACCAACCACCGCCCAGACCGAGCGGTCGGCAACCACGGCGACAATCCGGTCAGTCCCGCCGCCTGCGGCGGCAATGGCCCGTGCGGCACGATTAGCCAGCCGGTCAAGCTCGCCATAGGTCAAGCTCTCATCTCCTGCTACAACCGCTGTCAGCTCAGGCCTCTGTGAGGCATGAGATGCAACGGCCCGGCAGACCGTGGTCCACTGTGGAGCAGGCGTCGCTGGAGGATTGAAATGGCTGAGCAGCGTTTCCCGTTCTTCGGGGGCAATAATGTCGATTTCGCCCAGCGG
>JBEPWT010000280.1:599-3428 GCA_041642275.1 Desulfopila sp.
GGCTCCAAGAATGCGGTTCAGATGTCCGACCATGCGAACCACAGTGTCGCGTTTATACAGCGAGGTACGGTAGTCCACCTCCAGGGTGAGCGTCTCATTTTGCTCTTCGGCGGCAAAGGAGAGATCGAACTTGGCGGTTCCGGTGTGCAGGGAGGAAACCTCGACGCTCAGTCCGTCAATTTCAAAGGCGCTCTCCATCCCGGTATTACGCATCACGAAATTCATATCGAACAACGGATGCCGGCCCGGTCCGCGATTGACCCCGAGATGCTCATAGAGGCTGCTGATCGGATATTCGCCATGCTCATGTATGGCCAGCATCTGTTGCTTTGTTTCAGCAAGGAGTTCGCCGAAACTCTTACGGTCCTGCGGCCGCAGCCGGGTGGGAAGGGTACGCACGAACATGCCGATGACGCCGGCGGTTCCGGGCTGATCGCGGCCGCTCATGCTGGTTCCCAGACAAACGTCCTCGGCATCGGACCAGCGTCCGCTCAGTACCGATAATCCGGCGAGGAAGACCTGATGCAGCGTGGCCCCGTATTTTCTGGCCAGACCGCGCAGAGCCGCCGTCAGCTCGTGATCGAAGAGGTGACGATAGACAGCTCCCTCGAAGGACTGCTGACTGGGACGAAAAGAATCCGTGGGCATTTCCGATTCCGGCGGATCTTCAAAAAGATCGAACCAGAAGGATTGATGCCGCTCCCGTATCTCATCGCTCCTGCCGGCTTCCCATACGGCAAAATCCTTATGCTGGAGAGAGGGCGCAGCGAGTTCTTTACCACCGTAGAGATCCAATAATTCCCGCAGGAAGACGGCAACCGAGACACCATCGAAGGCGATATGATGAAAATCCAGCAGCAGCCGGTGATTGCCGGAATCATAACCCACAAGTCTGGCCCGCATGAGCGGTGCCTTATTCAGGTCGAAGGGACGAACAAAACCAGCAGCCGGAATAGGGTGTTCCTGCTCCGGAGCCTGGGCATATTCCAGCTTCAGATGGACATTTTCCATGACCCGCTGCATGCATTTGCCGTCGCGGATCTCAAATGTTGTTCGCAGGGACTCATGGCGCTCAAGCAGAACCAGCAGTGCATCGGAGAGTCGTTTTTTGTCCAGCTTGCCTCTGAAGGTCAGACACAGCGGCATATTGTAGGCCGTGCCGATGCCCTGCATGCGGTTGAGCAGAAAGAGCTGCTGCTGCGAAATCGTTGCCGGATAGAGTTCTGCGGGCGGAGCTTTGGGAATGGCCTGCAGCGCTTTGCCGACCGCTGCTTCCAGAAAGGCCGCCATTTTCCGCGGTGTGGGATATTCGAAGATGGCGGAGAGTTCCACCTCGCGCACGAGGGTCTGTGATATGGTCATCTGCAGCGCCACCGCCTTCAGGGAATCACCGCCGCTTTTGAAGAAGTCGGCGTCTGCACCGACTTGCCGCTGTCCAAGGATATCGCCCCAGACGGCGGCAAGGGTTGTTTCCATCTCGCCCTGCGGAGCGACATATTCCTCCCGGGCTGTAGATTCCTCTTCCGGCCGGGGCAGGAGTTTGCGGTCGATCTTGCCGCTATAGTTGACCGGCATGGCCTTCAGCCGCAGAATAAGAGGGGGTACCATGAAATCGGGCAATTTGAGTTTGAGCTGCTGTTGTATGCTCTCGGTCTCGAGCTCAGACCCGCAGAAGTAGCCGCACAAAAAAACATGCCCCGCACTGTCGGTGAAATCGGCAACGGCGGCTTCGAGGATGCCGTCCACGGCGAGCATGGCATTTTCAATCTCCCCAAGCTCGATGCGGAAGCCGCGCAGTTTTACCTGCCGATCCATGCGGCCCAGGTGCTGCAGCAGTCCTTTTGGATTCCAGCAGGCCAGATCGCCGGTACGATACATTGGTTCTCCGGGATGAAAAGGATCGGTGGTAAAACATTCCGCGGTCTTTTCCGGGCGCTGATGATAACCACGGCCGACCCCAGGTCCGCCGAGGCATAATTCCCCGGCATAGCCCACCGGCTGCGGATGATCGTGGTTGTCGAGAATGTAAATGCGACAGTTGGGCAGCGGCGAGCCGATAGGGATGTTTTCCTCCGGGTGCTGAACTGTATGACGGGTAGCGTATATCGAGCACTCGGTAGGTCCGTAGACATTGATCAACCGGTAATTTCGCGGCTTGAAGGTGCGCAGCTTTTCTCCGCCGACGATCAGCGTCTTGAGCGAGCTGTTGTCTATGAATTCCATAAACTGCTCTCCCAGCTGAGTGGTGAGAAAGGCCCAGGTAATGGCGTTGGTCTCGAAATACTCATTGAGGTGGCTGAGAGAAAGCCGGATTTCCTCGGGGATGACGTGGAGCTCGGCGCCGCTCATCAGCGCCGCAAATACCTCGAGAAGGCTGGCGTCAAATGAGAAGCTGGCATGTTTGGAGAGACGGTCCTCAACACTCAGGCCGTGCTCCCTGATGGTGGCATGGATGACATTGCAGATGGAGCGGTGTTCCAGTAAAACTCCTTTCGGCTTGCCGGTGGATCCCGAGGTGTAGATAACGGTGCAGAGATCATGGGGGGTGTTGAGGTTATCAAGAGATGAGCCTTTGCCCTGGAAAATTTCTGCATCATCCAGATTGACGATCAGCGCCCCGCCGAAATCGCGTTCCCTGATGAACCTGGACTGGCTCAGGATGACCCCGGCCTGAACGTCTTCCAGCATGAAGTTGATGCGGGTATCCGGATAGTCGGAATCAATCGGCATGAAGGCGGCGCCGCTTTTGAGAATGCCCAGCTGTCCGATGATGATTTCGATGGAACGATCGGCAAGCAGGCCCACCACATCGCCTGGCCCCACACCTTT
>JBEPWT010000281.1:0-3380 GCA_041642275.1 Desulfopila sp.
GTGCTCTTCCGATCTTGCCCTGTCGTAGGTGATGGTACCGCCGAAGCTGATCAAAAAACCCAGCTCTATATATTTCCGGGCCTGCTGCAGACTGCCGCTGAAGGCGTGAACGATACCGCCGCGGCAAAATCGCTTTTGGCGTATGGCCGCCTGAACCTGGTCGTGGGCCTTGCGGACGTGCAGGAGCAGGGGCAGGTCATTGTCGGCGGCGATATCGAGCTGTGCCTCGAAAAGCTTCTGCTGAACGCGATGATCACAATTTTTGATGTGATAATCCAGACCGATTTCACCCAGGGCGACGATCTCGCCTGCGGCTGCTATTTCCGCCAATTCGTCCAGATGGGCGGGCAGGTGACTGGCAAGATACATGGGGTGCAGGCCGGGAGCGGCGAAGAGATCGGCATGTCTGCGGCTCAGATGCAGAAGATTGGCCCAGAAGTCGCGGCAGACGCCGGGGAGGATCTGGGCAATAAGCCCCGCTTTTCTGCTGCGCTCGAGCACCGCATCGAAATCGCCGGCGAAACTTTCCAGATCCAGATGGTTGTGGGTATCGATCAGTTGCATGTGATGAGAAGCTGTTATACAAGTATATCGACGGTACCGATAAGAGCAGCAAGAGTCGCTACTGTCAGCATAGCACTTTTGCCGCTGTCAAAAAACCATTATCAGCCACAGGATGTTCTCATGCCGATGCTTGCCGCCATAACTGCAGAAACACACAAAAATATTGATTCCACCGTAATCTGGCTGCACGGGCTCGGTGCCGACGGCAATGATTTTGCCCCCATCGTCCCGGAGCTTCGCCTTCCCGAAGACATGGGAGTCCGTTTCATCTTTCCCCATGCGCCGTCGATTCCGGTAACCATCAACGGCGGCTGTGTGATGCCTGCATGGTACGACATTCTCGACATGGAAATCGACCGCCGCCTCGATGTGGAGCAGCTGAGGATGTCGGCCGACCTGGTACGGGAATTCATCGATGTCGAGCGGCAGCGCGGAGTTGCCTGCGAGCGGATTATCGTTGCCGGTTTCTCCCAGGGCGGCGCCGTCGCCTATGAGACGGCTCTGAGCTATCCCAGCCGCCTTGGCGGACTGCTGGCCATGTCGACTTATTTTGCCACGGAAAAGAGTATTCAATTGCACAGCGCCAACAGGGAGCTGGCCATTGAAATACATCACGGCATCCATGACGAAGTAGTGCCTCCGCGGCTTGGTAAAAAAGCTCTAGAGGCGCTAAAGAAGAAAGGGTATACTGCGCACTACCGTGAATACGGCATGCAGCATGGAGTCTGTGCCGAGCAGATTGACGACATATCCGCCTGGCTGCAGGCCCGTCTGGGATAATCTCGGAGCCATTTCACCAGCGCAGGGTGGTGTTGAGCATTTATGAAAAATTACTATGAGATACTGGGGGTCGCCAAAACCGCCGGCAATGATGAAATCCGCAAGAGTTACCGCAAACTCGCCATGGAACATCATCCGGACCATAATCCGGATCGTCCCGACGCCGAGGAAAAATTCAAAGAAATATCAGAGGCCTATGGTGTGCTGACGGATCCCGTCAAGCGGCGCCAGTATGATATTCACCTGGCCTCCGGCAATTCGGGCAAACGCTATGACTCCGGTTTCACCTACTCCCAGGAAGACATTCTCAAAGATCTTTTCCGCGACCCCCGCTTTCACCAGATGTTCCAGGGTATTTTACGGGAATTTCAGAAATCGGGTCTGCGTACTGGGCCGCATTTCTTAAAGAAATCCTTTTTTGGCGGCAAAGGCGGTGTTTTTGTCGGCGGTCTGTTCCTTTTCGGCTCCCTCGCCGGTCCGGCACTGCTCAAAGGCGGTAAAAGGGCTCTGCCCGGCGGCAAATCCCTGCTCCGCTCACTCGGAGACAGCGTCGGCGGCCTTTTGGGCATGCGCACAGCCCCAGGCGGCGAGTCCGAAACTGCAGAAGAAGATCTCGACATCGTCTACCGGACGCCGGTGACTGCGGAGAATCTCAAAAGCGGGATGACCACCGAAGTGGTGTCCCACGGCAGCCGGGGCCGGGAAGTTTTGCGGGTGAGAATCCCTCCGGGGAGCAGGTACGGGCAGAAGCTCCGGCTGAGAGGCAAGGGCAGACAGGGCAGAAACCGGCGGGGAGACCTGCTTCTTCAACTCTGCGAGAAGAAATGACCTCAGGTTGGCGCCAGGCGTCTATTTTATCAGCTCAATACCGCTGGAATCGGAGAGATCCGCCAGTTCGCGCAGATGAGCCCGCTGGACGGTGGCGACGATTTCTTCAAGCTTGGCTGCCACAGCCCGGGTCGGCAGGTCCGCCTGGACACCGGCATGATATTCGGTACCTTTTTTGCCGCGTATTTTGGAGATGTGGCGGATGGTGCCGTTGATCCGCAATTCCATCATATCGTTGATGACGATTTCCATGGAGCGTGTTTCGTCGATGATGAAGTCATTCTGCTGCTCCTTGCGTATGGCGAAGGCAAAACCGGAGACACTGACGTTGAGGAGTCGTGTGGTTATGGTCTTCTGGCGCCGCTTGCCGATGATCATCAGCTTGATATCCATTTTCTTGGGCACCTTGGCCCTGAACTCCCTTAGTCCTCTGACGATTCTGGCGATAACAGGATAGTCCAGTCGCAGTACCGGCAGGCCCTCAACCGTTTCCTGGGTCTGGTAGAAGGTGCCGAGTTCGACGGCATAGGAGGCAGTGAAAAAGCGCAGCAGCACTGTGTTGGCATAGCGGATGCTGTAATTGCCCATCCCCGGCTCCAGGGGCAGTATTATCAGGTGACTCATGTTCTTGAGGTAATCGCCCGAAGCGTAGTCGTTTTTGACCTCGGCCTCGTCATCGCTGGGGCTTGCCTCCTGCGGATGGTCGTGAATTCTGCTGAAATAGGTCTGGGTTATAGCGTTGAGCCCGACTTCGATAAATTTCTCATCCATGAAGGCCGTCTGGAGAAAGGGCAGTATATCCTTGGGCTTATAGTAGACATTGCCGGTGTCCAGCTCTTCTTCCAGCGATTCGAGAGTATAGGCGGTGTCCGGGAAAAAAAGCGAGAGCCGTTTGACGATGCGTTTGCTCAGGGATTCCTTCTGCTCTTGGGCCATTATGAATTACTCATTTATAGAGATATGTGTCGGTGACCGATGATACGACGCCTGGAATATGGTAGCATGTGCGGCGCTTTCTTACCAGAGGGCAGGAGAATGGCGGTGCCGGCAACCGTTATAAGGGATCGCCTCTGCAGAGAATGGGTCGTCCTCCCTGGAACGCACGGTGCTAAGAATACCGCAGAGGCCTGGCAAATGGCAAGAAAAACCGGCATTCGCCAATCAGGGGGCCTGGCGGCGGGGCGGTTTTTCGGCAAAGAGTGTGGTGT
>JBEPWT010000282.1:0-3376 GCA_041642275.1 Desulfopila sp.
AATCAGAACGGGCGTTTCCAAACAGTATCCCCTATGGTGCATCCAAGGGTGGAATACGACAGTTGACCCGGGCCATGGCTGAGGCCTGGTCGGCTGATCAAAGCGGGATCACCTGCAATGCCATCGGGCCTGGATTCTTTAAAACAGCTTTGACTTCAAAACTCTTTGAACAGCAGCATGTTATAGATGCTCTTGCCCGTCAGACCATCATTGGCCGAAACGGGGAGCTCGATGACCTGAAGGGCGTTGCCCTTTTTCTTGCTTCACCCGCTTCTGATTACATTACCGGCCAGACGATTTATGTAGATGGTGGCTGGACGGCAAAATAGCCCTCCATGCCCACGTTTCTCCTTTTTTTCTTGAAACGTCGCCTGGAGCTATTTCAAACCGCTATTTCTCCTTTTACCATTCGATTTCACATCGAACTGGTGATGTATATGATGTATATCCGTTGGTAAGACGTTTCCTCTCTCTGTTGCAGCAGATTTCTAGATAGTGCCATTTATGGACAGACACTAGATAATGGAGCAAAGCCTGGGACGCGGGAGCAGCAGGGCAACACATCAAAAAATCACCTTCTTTCTCGCTCTTCCTCGTTGCCGAAAAATTCGGAAAAGTGTTCAGCCAGGCGCCTGTAGACGGACATCCTGAAGTCGACGGCAAGCTCAACCATCCGCCGGGCGGACGACCAGCGCCACGAGCCGAATTCCTTGCTTTGGGAGAGATCCAGCGCCTCTTCATCGCCTGTGAAGCGAAAAAGAAAAAAATAGATGACCTGGCCTCTGCCGGTCTTTTTCTTCCTGGCCTGCGGCGGCAATTCATAGGCCAGTGGTTCGGGATATGAAGCGATAAGCTCGAGTTCGCCGGGGGTGATGCCGGTTTCCTCTTCCACTTCCCGCAAAACCGCCGGATACGGCTCCTCGTCTTTATCCAGGCCTCCCTGGGGAAGCTGCCAGGAACCGGTGATATCCAGGCGCTCGAGAAGAAGCGGCTGTCCTTTGCTGTTGATGATGACAGCCCCTGCCCCCGCCCTGAAATATTGGCTGGGCTTTTTCATGCTGATCCTCGTTAATACTCTCTGCTGTACGGAATATGCAGTTCGCCGAAAAACAAAAGATTATAATCTTGTAAATAGTCATCGAAGTTGCCGGGATGGTACTAAAGGCTATACCACATCGGGGCATTCTTCCGCTTCACCATTTTTTCCAAACCGCAACTGCATCCCTGATGCCTCGATCATAAACTCAGCTGACCGGTGAAACAGGGGCTCAAGATCAGGTAAACAGACAGATCTTGCAGTCCTTGGCGTAGGTGAGAAACTCTTCGGCGTTCCAGACCCTGACACCTTCGACCAGTTTGCTCTCATCGATTTCCATCATGTCGACGGTCATTTTGCAGGCGATGAGTTCAACGCCTTCAAGCTGGGCCATCTCCTGCATTTCGGCGAGACTGGGGATATTTGCCTTTTCGATTTTCTTGCGCATCATTCCGGTGGCAACGGTGCTCATGCCGAGTATGGAACCCATGACCCCGGGAGGGATGTATTTGGCCCGTTCGGTGCCTCCTTTGACCACCAGATTTAAGCCCATGAAGGAATAAAAGATTTTGGTTTCCATTTGCTGCCTGGCGGCGTTGATGGCCAGCACCAGAGAGGGATATCCTCCGTCGAGCGTATCCTTGACACAGATGAAGGCCGCCGTTTCCTTTTTGTCGTTCATAGTATTTCTCCGTGTATTGTACCTTGCTGTTATGGCATTAAATTTAATTCTTAAATACTATACTCGACATCTGCCCTCGAGGCAACTGATCTTTTTCTGCGCAGGCCGCAGTCCCGTCGGCCTGGATGAAGGGGAAATCGGTGATGGAAAATCTGCAGAGTTTTCCAGAAGCCACTGTCTACACCGGCCTGAAGCCGGCCTGAGGTGGCGGCTGGAGGCAGAAAAGACGAGAGGGGCCTGGGTCGAAACAGCCTTAAAACTCAGATAATCGTGCTAACCGTAGCCCAGGGCCTCGAGGTCATCGTCGCTGAACCCGACGAAATGGGCGACTTCATGGACCAGGGTAATTTCGATTTCCTCGAGTATTTCTTCTTCGCTTCGACAGAAGGATTCGAGCGGTTCCTGGAAGATCTGGATGGTGTCGGGGTACAAGGGTGGTTCGGCCATGCTGCGCTCGGGCAGGGGGATGCCGGTGTAGAGGCCGAACAGCTCGGTATCCGGCGGCAGACCGAGGTCCTCGAGCAATTGCCGACCTGGCCGCGGCTGGACGCTGATAAGCACATTGTCGAGATAGCCTTTGATCTCTTCGGGAAGCCGGGCAATGGCGCGCTCGACCAGTTGGTCGAAGCTCCGGCTGCTGAAATGGTAGTGTGCTGTCATTGCCCTTTTCATCCTCCCCATGCAACGGGATATATACGCTTACCCGGCACTCTCCACAGCATCAGTTGACCTGCCTCGAAACACGACCATCCCCGAATACGAAACTGAAGTCTTCTACCGCTCATAAGATCCTGCCGGGCAGGCTCATCTTGCCCCACCAGCCCTCACTTTCAAGCCTAGCACTATTTTTTTCATAATTCCAGAACCTGGTTCCCCCGGATGTTCAGCAACTCTTTTTGCCTCAGGGGCCTCTTTACCAGCCATGTTTACAGGTGAAATCCCCTTTTATTCCCGTGCTTACCTAAAAAATGGATATAATTCTCATTCCGCTGTAGAATGGCGGTAGAGGTATTTCAGAGGAAAGAGCGGTATGGACATTTCCCTTTGTAATGCCGGTTTCAGCCGTCGATAAAAATGCCCTGTTTTTTTTAAGGAGCATACACTGAACTTAAAGGAACTTGCGCTTCCACAGACACTTCAATAGATCATGCCGCACTTCTCCTCCGGTTCCGGAGACATACACCCCCTTGCCCCTGCCGACCTGAAGGAGTGCCATGCCATTCTTCAAAGCGCTCCCATCGGCATTTTCGCCTCAACTGTCGATGGCCTGTTCATCGACGCCAATCCGACGCTGGCACACCTGTACGGTTACGACACACCACAGGAGCTTATTGCATCAATCAGCGACATCGCCAGCCAGATTTATGTCTTCCCCGAGAACAGAACAACCTTTCTCGAACAGCTCGACAGACAGGGCACGCTGATCAGTCATGAATGTCTCCATCGCCGGCGGGACGGCTCGACCTTCTGGGCCTGCGAACACGTTCGGGCGATGCGGGACGCAAACGGCAAGATCCTCTACTTCCAGGGGTTCACCACCGACATATCGGCCAGGAAGCAGGCTGAGGAGGCATTGAAAAGTCGTATAGCAACGTTGGTGAGCCCGCTGGACAGCAAGGAACTCGCCATCGAGCAGCTCTTCGCCCTGGAAGACCTGC
>JBEPWT010000283.1:0-3370 GCA_041642275.1 Desulfopila sp.
CCACAAAGGAAAGCTCGTCTTCAACCGGATGATAAAGAAACTCTTCAATCTTCATCTCACTGTCAGGACCGACGGCGACGACGGTGTCATCATCGAAAATGAGACCGACGCTTCCCTTCGATCCGGTTCTGACAAAATCGCCGGCGAACATCTTCATATTGACCACCGCCGGAAGACTTTGACCGGCGCTTTCTATGGTGACCCCGTCCCTGACGGAGTCGATAAAAGCGACGGGATCACGGTCGGCCAGGCATATTGCCGGCAGACCGGCAAGAAGCGCGGCGGTACAGAAGAGTATCTTAGAGTTCATATTTTCACCTGTTGTGACTGGTATTTGCCCATCCATAATCCTATCACATTCACCGCCCCATTGAAAGGGCTGTGAGTAATTAAAACACAGCCATCGACTCATGGCTGCTGCCTGGCCATTTGCCCTCAACCCTGGCAAGTACGCCCTGTTTTTCCAGGAGCCGGGCCGGCGCCGGATTTCACCGGCAAAGCCGGCAGCGATAAACTCTCGCAGCTTCTCCTCGCCAGGGTCACTGTTTTCGATAAGCTGAGCGTTGAGTCAGCATGTGCAAAGCTACACCAAAAAGAGTTGCTGAACTTGAGGAGGAAAACGTCTGATTCATACGCCTATGAATCGTCTTAGAGGTGTCAGGACCTGGCCGTCCGCCTCGGGCCCTGCTGCGCCCGCTCTTTGCTCCGGGCGGCGGAGGCTTGAGGAGAGTTTATACCCGCCGATGGTGGCGGCGTGCGCCGTTACTTGACCTCCCATCTCGTGGTCAGCAGGATTTCCCGAGGACTCACCGGGGAGCTGTAATTTAGGTCTCTGCTTCCATCAGGGCAATGGCCGTGTCGAGCATGCGGTTGGAGTATCCCCATTCGTTGTCGAACCAGGCCAGGATTGTCACCAGCCGCTGCCGTGCTACCAGCGTTTGACTGCCGTCGACTATCGCCGAACAGGGATTATGATTGAAATCGCAGGAAACCAGAGGCAGTTCGGTATACTCGAGTATTCCCGCCAGCGCTCCTTTGGCCTTTTCCTTGAGAAGGGTGTTGATGCCGTTGCGGCTTGCATTTTCAGCGACGTTGACATTGAGCTGCATAAGAGAGACGTTGGTGGTCGGCACTCTCAGAGATACCGCCTCAAAGCGGCCGACCAGATGGGGAAAGAGCCGCTCGACCCCGCGGGCCAGGCCGGTGCTGACCGGTATAATTGAGGTACTCGAACTCCTGCTTTTGCGAAGATCGGGATTGTGGTAGGCGTCGATGACCGGTTGATCGTTCATCGATGAATGGACTATGGTCAGATGTCCCTGTTCGATACCGAAATGGCTGTCGAGCAGGTCGATGACATGGGCGGAACAGTTAGTGGTGCAGCTGGCGTTGGAGATGATGGTGTGCGATTTTTTGAGGATATGCTCATTGAAGCCGTAAACGATGGTGGCATCAACCTCGCGGGTGGCCGGCGAGGAAAAGATGACCCGGCCGGCCCCGCGGTCGATATGCCGCTGGGCAGTCGATCGCTCGCAATAGCTGCCGCTGCACTCGAAAACGATATCGACGCCGAGGCTCTCCCAGTCGAGATTGCCGATGTCGCTGTGGGAAAAAACAGCTATCTTGTCGCCGTTTACCCGCATACCGCCCTCAATCTGCTCCACCGTTCCGGAAAATCTGCCATGTGTTGAATCGAATCTGGTCAGGTGGATGATCGAGGCAAGACTTGCGAGTTCGTTGACAGCGACTATCTGCAGCTTACGGCGGAAACCGGACTCATACAGGGCCCGGAGAATGCACCGGCCTATTCTGCCATATCCATTTATTGCGATCCTGATGCTCATGTGACTGACTGATAGCTGGGATGATGTCGGCGGAAAACGCTTTGAGCTTTTGCTGGCTATAGCTCAAGGTGATTCGTCGTCCATTTTACATGAAATGTTCGGCGCTAAGGCTCGGAGACAGCCTTGGCTGTCGCCTCTTCCACAGAAACGGCATAGGGATCGTGTTTCCGTAAGAACAGCGGCAGAGTATTGCGTGCCTGCCTGGCCGAATCCATGTCTTCATATTCGCCGTAGTAGACATATACCGTGGAAGTGTTGCCTTTGACGATATAAAGCTGATCGGCAATGCGGCGATACTCCTGCTGTCCGAACCTGTTTTTCAGGTTTTCTTCGGCCTGTTCGGCGGTCAGGGCCATCAGCTGGAGGGTATGACTGCCGCTGTTTTGGCCTTGGAGCCACCGTTTTCCCCGGGCGAGGCTGCGATCGAACAGCTTGTCGACGGAGGTATCATCCGAGGCAGCCGCCGCCGTCTGGTCGTCGCCCGCTGCTGTTATCGGAATCTTTACCTTGACCGGGGCGATCTTGGCTATCTTTTTGGCACTGCCTTCATCGGTTTCCGGCGGCGGCAACCGTTTTTTCATACCGACAAAAACCACCGGTTCGCCAGAGTCCGACTCCTCCTGCAGTTCCTCCTCCTGTTCCTGGTCGACGGACTGCGCAATTTCCTCGGGCCGGGCCGTCTCCGCCACACCGCCCTGTCGAAGCTTCACCGCCGATTCCTCCACGGCCGGCTGGCGCTCCTCTTTGGCATCAACAGAGTCTGTAGTGGTCGGCGCCGGGCGCGCCGGCTGTTCGCTGGCATCTGTCGTCTCTGTTACTGCATCGGCCACCGCAGGCCCCTCGACCTCCTGTTCCTTTTTCTTTGCAGGAGATACAGTGACAGCAGGCTCTTTCGGTTCATCACCGCCCCGCCGCCCGGCAATGTCAGCCTCATCGTCCACAGCAGCAGATGCCGGCGGCGCTTTTTCCATGGACCGCCCTGCAGCTGCCGGGGCGTGGGCCTCCTCTTCCGGGGCCGGCTGCTCTTGAGCACCTGTCCGTCCGGCGGCAAGCCCTTTCTGTTCCCCGCTCTCCGCAGGGGCCGGCGATATTGCAGGCTCGGCTTCAACCGATGCGGTCTTGGCGGCGCTGTCCTCCGTCCCCTGTGGTTCGGCTGGCTCGGGAGCAGACGGCTCTTCCCCTATCTCACCAGGCAGCGGTGAAATCTCCGCAGATTCGGTGCTGACGGCGGAACCGCCGTTCTCAGTCTCTTCCTGAACCTGGTCGTCGAAAACGAGAAAGGCCACAGCAAGAAGCACGGCCAGGCCGGTCCCGCCATACGCCCACCGGCGCCAGGAGCTTTGCCGCCTGGAAACTGGCGTCTTTTTTTTGCCATTCTTACCACTTCCCTGATCGCCATCGGCAACATTATCGAGCAACACCATGAAGGAGGTGTCGGTTTCGGCCGCTTCCAGCGACTTTGCCGCCAGCATATTGGTCATGCGCAGATTTCCCCGGGCCATGGAGTATATTTTCTTGGCGGCTTC
>JBEPWT010000284.1:0-3341 GCA_041642275.1 Desulfopila sp.
TTATTGCCACCGGTCTGCTCAAATCCTACAAAAACCTCGGCGCCATCATCGTCGATCCCCTGCTGCTGGAAATAGCCGCCTTCATCCATACCGGTTTCGCCATGATTTTCATGCTGCTCGTCGTCGCCCATGTGGCCGCACTCATGCTTAAATCGCACCGGCCGATGATCCCGTCGATGATCACCGGCAAGATGGATAAAGAGCACGCAAGAGCGCATCATCCGCGGTGGAAGCCTGAGAGTGGAGATCGCGGCTGAGACTTCAGCTCCATTCCAGCCTCGCTCAAAACACTTGCCAAAAGCAAGCGGGAACGGTAGCGTAGGAAATGATCACCCCATGCAACTGTTTTATAGCCGAGGAGAGCTTCAGCCTTGTCCCCCCCCCTTGTTTGGCTCCACGCTCTGCGCGCCCAATGCCGCCGGCCCATTCTGCTCTCCATTGTCCTGGCAACGGCGGGCGGAATCTGTGCCATCGCCCAGGCGGCGCTGCTGGCCCATATTCTCCACAGTGCCGTGATCGACGGCCTGGCCCGCGAACGCGTATTGCCGTTTTTTGCGGCGCTCGCCGCCGTTTTCCTGCTGCGGGCGACTCTTAGCTGGGGACGGGAGCTCTGCGGACAGCGCGCTTCGACGCTGGTGCGGCGATTCGTCCGCCGACAACTGCTCGAGCAGCTCACTGCCGCCGGGCCGGTTGCGGTTCAGGCGAAGCAGACGGCGGGACTGGCCAGCTCAATTATTGAACGCATTGAAGCGCTGCATGGCTATTTCGCCCATTACCTGCCGCAAAAGACAGTGGCGCTGACCGTACCGCTGCTGATCATCCTCACCGCATTCAGCGTCAGCTGGGCGGTGGGTCTGATCTTTTTGATCACCGCGCCGCTGATCCCGGCACTGATGGTCATGATCGGCCAGGGCGCGGAAAACCTCAGTCAAAAGAATTTCCAGCTTCTCTCGCGCATGAGCGCCCATTTCCTCGACACTTTGCGAGGCCTGGCAACGCTGAAACTGTTCATGCGCTCTCAGCAGGAAACACAGCGCATCGCCTCCTCTTCGGAAGAATACCGCAGGGGAACCATGGCGGTGCTGCGGGTGGCTTTCCTCTCCTCGGCCGTCCTTGAATTTTTCACCTCGGTGGCCATCGCCGTGACGGCTGTCTTCCTCGGCCTCTCCTATCTTCATTATCTGGATTTCGGTCTCTATGGCAACCAGTTGACCCTGCGCACCGGCCTCTTCCTGCTGCTGCTCGCCCCCGACGTCTATCTGCCGTTGCGCGAGCTCGGCACCCATTTCCACGCCCGGGCCGATGCCCTGGGCGCCGCCGACGAACTGAACTCTCTGCTGACAGATATGAAGAGGCATCCCGAGCATTCGCCCCCGCCGCCAACAGATGTCAGCCAAAGTGTGGCGCTGGAACTGCGCCATGTGAGCCAACACTACCGGGGCCGCAGCATGCCGGCCGTACGCGATCTCTGCCTTTCGGTCGGCGCCGGCGAATGGCTGGCCATCGTCGGTGCCAGCGGCGCCGGCAAAACGACGCTTCTCAACCTGCTGCTCGGATTTCTGCCTTTGCAGCGGGGCGAGATCATCATCAACGGGCGCCCCGCCGTCGGCCTTAATTCCGATGAATGGCACCGCCGCATCGCCTGGGTTCCGCAGCAGCCGCAGCTCTTCCTCGGCAGCCTGGCGGAAAATATCAAAATGGGAAACCCCGACCTCACTGAACAGCAGCTGCAAACCGCAGCCGAACAGGCAAATCTGCATCCGGACGACCAGCTGCTCCACGGCCTGGCAACGGAGGTCGGCGAGCAGGGATGCCGGCTCTCCGGCGGTCAGATACGGCGGGTGGCCCTGGCCCGGGCCTTTGCCAAGGACGCGCCGCTGCTCCTGCTCGATGAGCCCACCGCCGGTCTCGATCTGGAAAACGAGCGGCTGATCATGGAAAGCCTCGAGCTTTTGCGGAAAGACCGAACGGTGATCATGCTCACCCACCGGCTCGATACCGCCAGACTCGCCGACCGGATAGCGGTGATGGCCGACGGCATGCTCATCGAACAGGGCAGCCACCGTCAGCTGCTTGAGAGAAACGGCGTGTATGCCGGCCTGGTGAGCGGCAAAACGCAGGTGATGCCATGAAAGAGCTGCTTTTTTTCATCAAGTTGCTCCATCCGCACCGGCTCTGGGCATTCTGGGCCGTTGCCGCCGGCATACTCACCTTGCTGGCCAGCATCGGTCTGCTGGCGGCAGCCGGCTGGTTTCTCAGCGCCTCCGCCGTCGCCGGCCTGAGTCTCGCCGCTGTCCATCTTTTTGATTTCCATACCCCCAGCGCCGGTCTTCGTGCTTTCGCCGTGCTGCGCACCGTTGCCCGCTACGCCGAACGGGTGATCTCCCATGAGGCCACCCTGCGGCTGCTCGCCTCCCTGCGCGTGTGGTTTTATCAGAGAATAGAACCGCAGGCGCCGGCCAGCCTCTACCGTCACCGCAGCGGCGACCTCTTGAGCAGGATCGTCACCGACATCGATATACTCGACTCCCTGTTCGTCCGCGTCCTCTCGCCGACCATCGCCGCCCTTGCAGTGGCAGCGGCGGTGGTCGGACTGCTCTGGTGGCTGGCTCCCTCCGTGGCCCTGGTCTTTTTTTTCTTTTTTCTGCTTGCCGGAATCGCCACGCCGCTGCTCGCCGGCTGGTTCGGCCGCCGCATAGGCGCCCGCATCCAGAAACAGCAGGCCGTGCTGCGCGGCAACCTGGTGGAAGACCTGCAGGGCATGGCCGATCTGGCAGTCTACGGAGCCAGGCATCGTCACCGCCGCCAGCGGCTTGCCGAAAGCGACCATCTGCTTCGTCTTCAGGAAAAGATGGCCATGATCAGTGGTTGTTCCAATGCGCTTCTTACACTGCTTGGCGGACTGGCAGCGCTTTCTGCACTCTATGTGGCAATGCCCCTGGCCCAGGGCGGGTATTTTTCCGAACCGGTTCTGGCGCTGATCGCCTTTGCCGTGCTCGCCGCCTTCGAATCCATACAGCCCCTGCCGCTCGCCTACCAGATGCTCGGCAAAATCCGGGCCGCGGCTGCGCGGCTGCTTGAAATCAGCGAGGCGCCGGCGGTGGTCGTTTTTCCGGCCGAGCCGGCGCCCGAGCCGAAAAATCTTGCCGTCGTTTTTCAGCAGGTGAGCTTCGCCTATCCCGAATCCGGCGGCAGCCGCGCCGTCAAGGACGTCGACCTGGTGCTTCCCCCGGGATCGACCATGGCCCTGGTTGGTCCCAGCGGCAGCGGCAAGACCACCCTGGCACACCTGCTCACCCGCTTCTGGGACCCCGATCACGGATCGATCTCCATTGGCGGCA
>JBEPWT010000285.1:0-3335 GCA_041642275.1 Desulfopila sp.
AAACTCCAGAGGGTCGGTGGCCCCTGATTCGGCCAGGTCTTCGAGATGGTTGATGATTCTTGAAGAATCCAGAGAAAGCCGATCACGTACCCGGCGTGCGGCGCGTTGCACTTTGCCAAGAAGGGAATTGACGCTTTCCACCCCGTCGCGGCGACTCAAGGCGTTATGCAGCTGGGTGGACAGTTCGAGAAAGAGGGGAATTTCCGGAGCGTTTTTGGCAGGTACGGGAATAATGTTTTTTGTTCGGAGAAGTTTCAGCAGGAAGGGGAGTTCCGGGATATGCTGGGGGCGGTCCTCTCCTGAAATTTTTTGAAAGATCAAGCGCAAAAGCCTCACCTGTCCTTCGGTCCGTTCCAGGTATCTTCCCAGCCAGAGGAGATTGTCGGCGACCCTGCTGGGCAGGTCGCTGCTGCGTTTGAATTCATCGATGGCATGAAAGCCTTCCATCAGGCTGAAGGGCTCAACCGGTGTGTCGGAGAGAACCCAGACATCCTTGCTGCGCTGCAATTCGGGCGAATTGCCTGAAAGTGCCCCCGGCTCGCTTGCGGTGATCGCCAGACCGCCGGGCATTACCCTGTAGCCCTTGTCGGTGACGCAGACAAATACCCGCAGCAGGGTGTAGCCGCTGCCTGCTGCCTCAGTGTTCCAGCCGGGGCTGACAGCAGGAAGCAGGGGGGCCGATCCCAGGTAGTGGGAAGGCGCCGAGGAGATAAGGGCCGGCAGGTTTTCAGGCGGCTCGGCTATGGCGCCGGCTTGCAGGGCATGAGAGAGCGTCAGCTGGTCGAGGTTGTTTATCACATAGTGATATCCCTCGTCATCTCCGCACCACCAGGCAGGGTGGTTGGCGATGAGCAGGTCCTGGCCGAGCAGGTTTTTACAAAGCGATGGCAGCTTGGTTGACAGGGCGGGGGTATCGATAAAACCGCTGCCTATGGGATTGACTATCTCAATGTTGTTTTCGCGGCAGACCTGTATGAGGCCGGCAACACCGTGTGCCGTTTCGCGTCGCAGGGCAAAGGGGTCGCTGTTGAGATCGGAGAGAAATCGGAATATGGCTTCCACCGGTTCAAGGCCGGCGAGTTTTTTGAGAAATACTTTGCCGTTTCGCACCGTCAAATCCTGCGATTCAACCAGTGTATAGCCAAGATAGCGGGAGAGCAGAGCATGTTCGAAATAGATAAGGCTCTCCGGTCCGGGAGAAAGCAGAACAATGTCCGGGTCTTCCTGACCCAGTGCGGCCCGCTGGATAAGGGCCTGGTGAAATGCTCTGAAAAAGGGTGCCAGCCGATGGGTCTGGACCCGGTGATACAACTCGGAGAATATTCTCGAGGTGACGATCCTGTTTTCCAGGGCATAGCCTAATCCTGCCGGATAGGCGGCAAAGTCACGGAGCACCCGAAAACGTCCGTCGGCGGCCCGGTAGAGATCTGCAGAATATACGGGCAGGCGGCAATTGCCGGATGGGCGTATGTTATGGCAGGAATAGAGATAGTTGGGGTTGGCAAATACCAGGTCGACGGGCAGCTGGCCTTCTTTTACAAGCTGCTGTTCGCCATAGACATCGGCGAGTATTTTTTCCAGCAGCTGCGCCCGCTGCCGGAGCCCGGCTTCCAGGGTGCTCCAATCGGATGCACTGATGATGAGAGGGACCGGATCGAGATCCCAGGCGGTGCTGTGCCTTTGCGGATCATCGAAAGGATTAATGGTGGCGCCGTCTTCCTGGCGCATGTGCCTGGCCCGCTCATCGTCTCTTTTCAGCGCTGCCGCGCCTCTTTCTTCCAGTGCCGATATCAGCAGTTGCCAGTGCTCACGAGGCTGTCCGGTGGAGGAGAACGCTTCGTTATAGACCGTATCGGCATAAACAGTGCCGCCGCCAAAAAGAGAACTCTCATACGTCTTGACGCCGGTGTCTGGAAAAATCTTTGAATCAGCCATGCAGGTGGAGCCTCTCAGCAAAAAGAACGTAGGGAGACACTATCTAACCATTTCACCTTCGCAAATCAAGCGTATAGGGGAAATGGTGGTTTCTTTCTTGCCGGGGAACTGTCCCGCCAGAGCCCGGAGTGTGTCCACCGGCCTGGAACCGTGCGTTGCGCCGGCCTTCGGCTTCATAGGAATTAACCGGAAAGACGTCGTAGTTGCGCCCGCCGGGATGACCGACATGGTAGACGCAGCCGCCGACGGCCCGCATTGACCAGGTGTCGTAGAGATCAAAGGTCAAGGGCGCATGGACGCCGATGGTGGGATGAAGGCAGGCGGGCGGTTGCCAGGCGCGGTAGCGTACCCCGGCGACAAAGACTCCTTCCGTTCTCGTCGGCTGCAGCGGCACCCGTCTGCCGTTGCAGACGACGATGTAGCGTTCTCCGGTCATGCCGGCAACCTTGACCTGCAGGCGTTCGACGGAGGAGTCGACATACCTGGCGGTTCCCCCGCCTCCGGGCTCTTCCCCGAGGACGTGCCAGGGTTCCAGGGCCTGGCGCAGCTCCATCTCCATGCCCTGAAAGCGGGTGCGGCCATAGACCGGAAAACGGAACTCGAAGTGGGGGTGAAAAAAGTCCATGGAAACGGCATAGCCGGCCCGGACGAGGATATCGAGAACATCCTCGAAATCGTCTCGCACCAGTTGCGGCAACATGAAGCGATCATGGAGCCTGGTTCCCCAACGCACCAGTTCCTGGCGATAGGGCGTTTTCCAGAACCAGGCGATGAAAATACGCAGCAGCAGCTGCTGTGCCAGGCTCATGCGGGCATGGGGGGGCATCTCGAAGGCGCGGAATTCCAAAAGCCCCAGCCGGCCGCTGGAACTGTCCGGTGAATAGAGCTTGTCAATGCAGAACTCAGCCCGGTGGGTGTTGCCGCTGACATCGACGAGCAAATGACGGTAGAGCCTGTCGACCAGCCAGGGCGGACAGGGGTTGCCCGATTCCGTGTGACGATCGTGCTCGGCAAAGGCGATCTCGAGCTCGTAGAGGCTGTCGTGGCGGGCTTCGTCAATACGGGGCTGCTGGCTTGTCGGTCCGATAAAAAGTCCTGAAAACAGAAAAGAAAGCGACGGGTGATTGTTCCAGAAGGTGATGAAGCTGCGCAGCAGATCGGGACGGCGCAGAAAGGGGCTGTCGGCGGGAGTCGCTCCGCCGACGACGATGTGATTGCCGCCGCCGGTACCGGTATGACGTCCATCCACCATGAATTTTTCCGTGCCCAGACGACACTCCCTGGCGATCTCATAGAGTCTGGTGGTGTGGTCGACCATCTGCTGCCAGCTGTGCAGCGGCTGGATGTTGACTTCGATGACACCTGGATCCGGGGTGACCTTGAGGCTCTTCAGTCTCGTG
>JBEPWT010000286.1:0-3324 GCA_041642275.1 Desulfopila sp.
TGGGCTCTTCTCCCCCCATGCCGGCAACCACATTGCTCACCGCCTCTTTGAACTTTCCGCTTTTGCCGCCGGAGGCGCAGAGAACGGGCTGAATGCCTGTTTCCGCAAGGAAAGAGGCCAGGCCGACGACCAGGTCCTCCTCGCCGTAGATCACCGCCCGCTTGCCGAAGATATATTTGTGTCCATCGACCATGGCGTCCACCAGCCGTCCCCGAGCGGCCGCGTGTCGTGGAGGGATATCCCGGCCCGTGGCCGTTTTCACCGTCTCGAAAAATTTGTCGGTGAGGCGGATGCCGATGGGCAGATCCGTTTGCAGCAGCGGTGTTTTGTAGCGCTGCTGCAAAAAGGTTCCGGTCGAGTCCCTGGGCAGGGTGGAGCCCAGTTCTATGGTTGCCCTGGCTCCGCCCATGCCGCGGATGGCCGAGACCGGGGTTCCTCCCTTGGGTATCAGGGGGTAGTCGTCCAGCGCCGGCCCGTCGAGAGTGTCGGAATAGTCTGGCAGGAGGGTGCAGTCGCTGCCCATCTCCTCGAAGATCTCCTTGAGGTAGCGGATATCGGCAGCGGAGATGAAACCGGAAAGCAGATTGACGCCGCCGTTGGCCGGCGCCGCCTCGCTCAGCTGCTCGACGGCGGCTCTGACGGCACCGTGGAAGCCTTCCATATGCGTCCCGGCGTAGCTTGGCGTTGAGACCTGGATGATGACAGGCGAATCTTCGGTGGCGAACTCCTCTTTATACTCTTTGAGAATATGGGCGACATCGTCGCCTATGGTTTCGGTGAGACAGGTGGTGGCGACGCCGATGAGCTGCGGCATGTATTTGCTGGTGACGTTTACCAGGCCGAGCTTGAGATTGGGACCGCCGCCGTAGACCGCCTGCTTTTCTCCCAGCGACGAGGAGGCGATATCGATGGGTTCGTTGAAATGGCTGATGATATAGCGGCGCATGTAGGTGGCGCAGCCCTGGGAGCCGTGCAGAAAGGGGACGCAGCCCTCGATGCCGCGGAAGGCCAGTGAGGCGCCCAGCGGCCTGCAGAGCTTGCAGGCATTGGTTGTGGAGGTATAATGTGCTGACATGATTATTTCTCCTTTGTCCGCCGCGGGACGAAATTCCACACCGGACTCATTACCGAAGAGTGGACTTCACGGGCGAAATTGAGCATGCCGGCAAAACCGGCGAGCATCTCCTTGCGCTCATGGTTGTGATCGCAGAAGGCGACGCCGAGTTTGTAGGCGATGGGACGTTCCTTGACGCCGCCGACGAAAAGATCGACCTCTTTTTCCTTGAGAAAGGCTGAGAGTTCCAGGGGGTTGGCGTCATCGACGATGATGGTGCCCTCGTCGGTTATCTCCTCCAGCTCGACATAGTCCTCGGGGGTTCCGGTCTGAGAGCCGACCATCACCACTGTCATGCCGATCAGCCGGAAGGCCTTGACCAGGGAAAAGGCCTTGAAAGCACCGCCGACATAGATGGCCGCCTTTTTGCCCTGCAGGGCCTCGCGGTAAGCTTTGAGCTCCGGGGCGAGTTTCTCGACTTCCTCTTTGACCAGGGTGCGGGCCTTTTCCAGCAGGCGCGGGTCATCGAAATGTTCGGCCACGGAATAGAGCGCTTCGGCCATATCCTCGACACCGAAATAGGAGACCCGCAGCGAAGGTATGTTGTACTTCTCGGTCATCATATCGGCCAAATCCATGGTCGCGCCCGAACACTGGACGACGTTGAGCGAGGCGCCGTGGCTGCGGCGGATGTCGTCTATGCGGCCGTCGCCGGTGATGTTGGCGACGACTTCGACGCCGATTTTCTCGAAATATTCCCGGATCAGCCAGATTTCGCCGGCGAGATTGAAATCTCCGAGGATATTTATCGAATATTTGGAGATACCGCTGATATCGCCCGTGCCCACCAGCTCTCCCATGGCCTTGCAGGCAGCCCGGTACCCGGCCCGCTTGTTGCCTTTGAAGCCCTCGGACTGGACGGGCAGCACCGGGATGTTCTTCTCCGCGCTCATCTTTTTGCAGACCGCCTCAAGGTCGTCGCCGATAAGGCCGACGATGCAGGTGGAGTAGACGAAGGCCGCCTTCGGCCGGTGACGGTCGATGAGTTCGTCCAGGGCCTTTTCCAGTTTCTTTTCGCCGCCGAAGATGACGTCGAGTTCCTGCAGATCGGTGGAAAAAGACAGGCGGTGCAGCTCCGGGCCGGAGGACAGGGCCCCCCTGATATCCCAGGTGTAGACGGCACAGCCGATGGGGCCGTGCACCAGGTGCAGGGCATCGGCGATGGGGTAGAGAACCACCCGCGAGCCGCAGAAGACACAGGCCCTCTGGCTTACCGCCCCCGCCAGGCTGTCCTTGTTGCAGTCGATAGTGAATGTGTCCTTGCCTTTACGAAAAACCTGCGCCTGACGCTGGTCAAGCAGTGCTGCTGATTTCATCGGAACACCTCATTTGAGAACCATTATTGTTCCCTGCTGTTCAGCAAGCCTTGTGCCAGCAGGCACTATTTTAATATCTATAAGAAAAACAAAGGGAAACGGCGGTAGAAAGGCGATGCCGTCGGGGCGGCTGCAATGATGGTGGAGTAGGAAAAGGACAAAAATGAAGACTAAACTCCATTTTGTAGGTATAGGCGGCAAGCCCGGCCTGATGATTTCGAGGGGAGTTCGCCTGCGCCGGCGCTGGCTGCCTGCTGCTATTTCCGGCGCTGTTTTTCGACGATGATGCGGCTGGCCATGTCCTTGCTCAGGGCAAACCAGAGCCAGGTCAGGAAGGTGTTGAGCCTGTTCTTGAAACCGGCGAGATAGACGAGGTGGACGCCGAGCCAGCCGAGCCAGGGAAGAAATCCCTTGAAGCTTCTGCCGCCAGGCGACTGGAGGATAGCCTTGCCCCTGCCGATATTGGCCATCACCCCCTTGTCCCTGTAGGAGAAGGGTCCGGGCTCCCTGCCCTTTGCCAGATCCCGGAAGCAGGAGGCAAGGTATTTGCCCTGCTGGACGGCGACCGCGGCCAGCTGGGGATGGCCCTGGGGAGAGTCTTCACTGTCGAAACGAGCGACATCGCCGATGGCATAGATGTTGTCGTGTCCTTTGACCCTGCCGAACCGGTCGGCGGCTACCCTGCCTTTCTTATCCACCAGCTCCTCTTCCAGCCCATCGATGGCGGCACCGGCAACGCCCCCGGTCCAGACCAGGATCTGGGTGGAAATATCGATTTTGTCCGTTGAGACGAGCTCTCCGTCGAAATGCTCTATTTTCGTTTCGGTGAGTATTTCAACGCCCATGTTTTCAAGATAGGCCCGGGCGTTTTGCGAAGATTTCTCCGACATAGGG
>JBEPWT010000287.1:0-3277 GCA_041642275.1 Desulfopila sp.
TCAATGCTTTCCCCAGCCTCGGAGCGGCGAACGTCCCTGTCGCGCAGATAGGGAACTGCGCAGACCACGGCTTCGAGCCGGCCTGCCGAATCGTAAAGCGCTACCACTTCGTCGGCGATATCATCGGTGGCACTGCCGACCACGGTGACGTTAAGGTGTTTGAGCAGCTGCCTGGGGGCGTTGAGCAGCGACGGGGAATCATGGTTGCCGCCGGTGATGATCACGTGGCGGCAGCAGCCGCCTGATATCTTATGCAGAAAGGAATAGTAGAGGCTTTGAACGGTGTTGGCAGGCGTGGTGCTGTCGAACACATCGCCTGCTATCAGGAGACAGTCGATCTTCTGCCGGCTGATCTCGGCGGCAAGCCAGTCGAGGAAAGAGGCGAATTCATCATGGCACCTTCTGCCGTAGAGAGTCCGGCCCAGGTGCCAGTCCGAGGTATGCAGTATTTTCATTTGCCCGGATATTTCACGAGTTGAGAGATCTGTGTGGGCAAAGGGAAGTTAGCCCGAAGGGTGAAAATGAACATAACTGGCAGTATTTTCTCTTTGTACAAACTGCTCCATCCACAATCATCTTCAGATTTAATTTAACAATCTGATATTTATAGTTATATGTAATACTCCGTCCATTTTTCATGAAATGTTCGGGTTAGCGCTCAATGCTTTTGAGATAGGCCAGGATATCGGCGGCATCCTCGTCGCTGATTTTCTCTTCACTGTATTCCGGCATAACGGCGGTTTCGGCATTTCTGAGACGATGGACGAACGACCTGTGGCTCATGTCGATATTGGCGATATCGGGCCCGCCGCCGTCGTAGCCTTTTTCCCCATGGCAGGCGTGACAATTGTGCATTCCGTACCATCGTTTTCCTTCGGCGGCATTGCCTTCCGGACCGGAACAGCCGCCTGCGACAAAGGCGGCGGCACCTATAAGAAATAGGGACGTCAGACGACCGAGCACTGTCGTGCGGGACATGGTCTCCTCCTGAAGTGATTGGATATGTTAATATTTTATAAACATTTCAGCAGAGTGTACCACAGAAGTGGGACATTTCAAAAACAATTCTGGCAGGTCATATCGACCTGGCCGAAGGGTGAAAATGGATATAGCTGTCCGGATCAGAAGGCAGCATCGTCAGGAATAGACGGCGGCAGGAAAAAGAGGATCAGAGAAGGTCCTGGTAGCATTTTTCTATGGCGGCATAGATACGCTCCCAGGTGAAGGGAGCCAGACTGCGGTCCAGAATTTCGGCATCGATGTCACCCTGTTCGAGATAGCGGCAGGCGGCCGCTTCGATTGCCCCGGCAATGGCTTTGACAAAGGGCAGTTCATCCTGCGCCACGGGATGGTCGACACTGTGAAGACGAGGCAGGGCTATGGTGGTCATCAATCGCCGGTCGACGGCTTCGGCGATGACCTGCGTTCCGGCAAGCTCCGTGGTGACTGCATGGCAGCCGCAGGCAAGGGCCTCGATAACGACCAGCGGCAATCCTTCATACAGGGATGGCAGAACAAAGAGGTGCGATCGCTGCAAAAGTTCGGCCAGGGCGGCTTGGCTGAGGCTGCCATGGACCGTTACCCGGTCTGCCAGGCTGCGGGCAAGCAGGAGACACTCCCGCTCTTCCGGACCGGAACCTGTGCCGACCAGGTGGAGATGAAAATCAAGTTCATGCAAGGACTGCAAAGCCTTGAGCATCCAGGGAACCCCCTTGGCTCTGCTGAGCTTGCCGCAATAGGCGATCTCAAGAGGCGGCGGCGGAGGTTTTATGCCGGGGCTGAAACGGCTGCTGTTGTAGCCGCCACCGGTGACGACGATTTTTTCCGGCTCGAAGCCGTAGAGCGAGACGATCTCCTCCTTCTGGGCGGCGGTGAGCGCGAGGATGGATTCGATTGCGCTGCAGCCTTCGAGCACGCGCCGGCGTAAGTGGGGGCAGAGATGGAACTGGCGCAGGTCGGAACCGTGACAGCTGACCACCAGGGGAATGCGGGGAAATCTTTTTTTGATAAGCGAGCTCAGCAGCCACAGATGATGGCTGTGGATGATATCCGGTGCAAAAAGATCGATGCGGCGGGCGATGGTGCCGAAAAAGGCCTCTTCATACCTCTGTATCTGTTCCCCGCTCAGATCCCGAAAGCGGCTGCTGGCGTAGGGCATGACGTCGCTCATGCCGGGCAGGGGAAAATCCAGCGGCTTGCGGTCGAAAATAACCAGGTCGGTTTCATCTGCCGCCTGGTGTGTCGCCAGGGGGGTACTGTCGTTGACGGCGGCCACGAGAGCGCAGGCATGATGGGCCGCCCGCGATTGCCTGAGCATGGCCTGGAGATAAATGCCGCTGCCGGTGGCTTCGGGATGCTGGCTGATGGTATGCAGTATTCTCATGTTCTCAGCGCTGCCGCACTCTCTGCCGATAGTGTTTCTCCAATAATGAAAGCGCCTGCTTTCTGGTGTTGGCCGGCTGGTTGAGAAAGAGGGCAAAGGCGTCGAGCCCGTAAGCTGTCTCGAAATATCCGGCATAGCAGTAGACCCCGGTGAGCGTGCCGGATTTGAGATAGGTCCGCTGCTGCTTTTTCAGCAGGGGGGCATAGGGGCTGAAGCGTCTCAAAACCTCGAGCATGGCGGCGGCGGTCATTCTGTTGTCCGCCGACAGGCCCGAGCCGTCGACCATGCGTATTTCCCCCCGGGTTGCCGGCAGCCGTTTTTCAAGAAATGTTTGTGTCATGCGCGCCGCCTTCTCCCAGGTGGCGGGAGATCCGTAAATCCTCCTGCCGCTGCTCAGGTAGAGCTGGTTGGCGATGAAATTACTCGAATAGTGGAGGCAGAGCCGTACCAGCTCGGCGACCGGTTTTTCCGATTCATGGATGAAGAGAGGCTCCAGTCCGGAAGGCGTTTTGCCCCTGCCAAAACCTCCGGTCACGGTTATCTGGTTTTCTTGGAAAAGAGCGGTGAGGAGTTCACCGGTATACCGCAGGGTGTTGGAGGTGTCGCCATGGGCGGCAAAGGCCTCGACATTGAGGCGGTATGTTCCCGCGGGCAGGCCGCGGGCCATGGTTTTCATCATCGGCAACAGCGGTGTCTGTTTTTCCCCGGCGCCTGCCCTGCCGCGGTCGCTGACAATGAAGGGCAGGGAATTGAAGTTGACCGCCAGGGCGCTGCTGTGTGCATCGTAGGGGTTGTGGGTGTTGGCGGAGCCCGGGGGAGGGGTTTCCAGGGCGAAGGCGCTGTCGTCGAGGACTATTCTTGCGATTTTGTCGATACCTCTTCTCTTCAGCTGCC
>JBEPWT010000288.1:0-3274 GCA_041642275.1 Desulfopila sp.
CGTGGTGGAGGGTTCTGCCGCTTCGGCCGCCGTCGCTTCCATTCTGGCGCCGGTCAGGGGGGAGAAGAGCAGGCCCAGAATCTCTGCCGATGAGCGGCGGGTGGGCGAGGAAAAGCCGCGCATCGGTATCTTCGTCTGTCACTGCGGCTCCAATATCGCCGACATGGTCGACGTCGCCGATCTCGAATCCTATGCCGGCACGCTTTCCGGGGTTGTCCATGTGGAGAGGAATCTCTTTTCCTGTTCCCAGGAGACCCAGGAGATTCTCATCGATTCGATACGGCAGAAGCAATTGAACAGGGTGGTCATCGCCGCCTGTTCGCCGCGGACTCACGAACCGCTTTTCCGGGAAACGCTGAAGGCGGCCGGCATCAACGAGTATCTGCTGGAGATGGCCAACATCAGAAACCAGGATGCCTGGGTCCATGATGATCGGCTCAATGCGACGCTCAAGGCCAGGGACCTGGTACGCATGGCGGCGGCCAAGGTGGCCCATGCCCGGGCGCTGGAGCCGGTGGCGGTTCCCATCGTCCAGCGGGGTCTGGTCATCGGCGGCGGCATTACCGGCATGACGGCGGCCCTCAATCTGGCCAGCCAGGGCTTCGAGGTTGATCTGGTGGAGAAATCGGCTCGACTCGGCGGCAACGCCCTCAATCTCAAACATACCTATTCGGGGGTACACGTCCCCATGCAGGTGGCCAAGCTGGTCGATCGAGTCAATGTCCATGAAAAGATCAGCGTTCACATGGAAAGTGAGGTTGCCAAGGCCCAGGGCTTTGTCGGCAACTTCAAGACGACGCTCAAGACGATGCGCAAAAAAACCAAGACCATTGATCACGGCATAGGTATTGTCGCCACCGGCGCCACGATCTTCCGGCCCACTGAATATGGTTACAAGCAGATACGATGCGTCGTCACCGCCATTGAGTTCGAAAAGCTGCATGAACTTAAGGAAAAACACGTCAAGAAGGGCAAGTCCTTCGTCTTTATCCAGTGCGTCGGCTCCCGGGAGAAGGGAAGGATGTACTGCTCCAAGGTATGCTGCACCCATTCGGTGCAGTCGGCTATCGAGCTTAAACGGGAGGATCCCGGCCGCAACGTCTATATTCTCTACCGCGACATGCGCACCTATGGCGAACGCGAATCGCTGTTCAAGAAGGCGCGCGAGATGGGCGTGGTCTTCATCAACTACGAGCTGCACGGCAAGCCCAAGGTCAGCGAAAAAAACAGGCAGATACGGGTGGACGTCTGGGATCATGTGCTGCACCGGCCGGTGCGCATAAAGGCCGATATGGTTGTTCTGGCCACCGCCATCGTCGCCAACCCGGAAATGGAAAAGCTGGCCCAGCACTACCGGATTCCCCTGGACAACAACGGCTTTTTTCAGGAAGCGCACGCCAAACTGCGGCCTGTGGACTTCACCACCGAAGGCATGTTCACCGCCGGTCTGGCGCAGTATCCCAAGCCGGTGGATGAGTCGGTCTCCCAGGCTCTGGCCGCCTCGGCCAGGGCGGCGACGCTGTTGTCGCAGAAACAGGTCTATCTCGACGGCATCAAGGCCGTGGTCAACGAACACAGCTGCGACGGCTGCGCCCTCTGCATCGACGTCTGCCCCTACCACGCCATAGAACTGATCGAGAAGGACCAGGGCCAGGATAAAGCCCCCCTCAAACTGGTGCGCGTCAACACCGCCCAGTGTAAAGGCTGCGGGCTCTGCCAGGGTACATGCCCCATGCGCGGCATCGACGTGGCCGGCTTCACCATGGAACAGTTGAGCTGCCAGATCAGGGCGGCTCTGGATACGGCAGAGTGAGACAACTGACAAGACAAGGAGCGTACATGCATCGCCAACCGACAATCATCGCCTTCTGCTGCAACTGGTGTTCCTATGCAGCGGCCGATCTGGCGGGTTCTTCGCGGATGAAATATCCGTCAAACATCAGAATCATACGGGTAATGTGTTCGGGGATGGTGCATCCGGAGCTGGTCCTCGACGCCCTTAACCAGGGTGCCGACGGTGTCATGATCCTGGGCTGTCATCTCGGCGAGTGCCACTATATAGACGGCAACCGCAAGGCCCTGGCCCGTTCTGACATGATCAGCGAACTGCTCGAGGATTTCGGCTATGAGCAGGAGCGGTTCGGCATTTTCTGGGTTTCCTCGGCGGAGCCCGAACGATTTGTACAGCTGGCCACCGATATGGTGGAGAGGGTCAAAGAGTTGCGGGAGGCATAGGAACGGATATGGCTTTGCGTGTTGCCATGGAATGGCTGGGTGCCTGTTCCGGCTGTGAAATATCCTTTCTCAATATGGGCGAGGAACTGATTGCCCTGCTTGAGGCCGGAGTTGAGATTGTCCATGCCCCCCTTCTCATGGATCACAAATACTACGGGCAGACGGGAAAAGATACGGAGCTGACCATTCCCGAGGCCGATATCGGCCTCGTCTCCGGCGGTGTCGAAGACGAGCACCATCTCTGTGTTCTAGCGGAGATGCGGCGCAAATGCACGATGCTGGTGGCCCTGGGAACCTGTGCCACTCATGGCGGCATACCGGCCCTGATGAACGGCAGAAACAGGCGCCAGAGCCTGCAGGAGGTATTTGAGACCGTCTCCACTGACCCGGGGGCGTCGCTGCCCGATGTCGAGGTTCCCGCTCCGCTGGAGAGGGTCTATGCCTGTGATGAAAAGGCCGAAGTCGATCAGCTGCTGCCCGGATGCCCGCCCCATCCGGATCGCATCATCGAGGTATTGCGCTCCCGGCTCGAAAAGCGGCCGTTGAACCTGTCCACCCGCAGCGTCTGCGACACCTGTCCGGTGGAGCGCAGCGGCAAGGGGGAGGTGAGAGACGTCCTGCGATTTTTCACCAATGCCCGCTATGACCCGAAGCAGGGGGTGGAGACCATGCGCTGTCTTCTCGAACAGGGGTACATGTGCATGGGGCCGGTTACCCTGGCCGGCTGTGCCGGCGGCAAGGCGCCGAAGTGCATAGAGGCGCGGGTTCCCTGCCGGGGCTGCTACGGGCCGGTCCGCAGGGATGGCAACCAGATGCTCGACATGATGAACGCCATGGCCAGCAATGGCATTAACTACAGATCGGTGGTCGATCGCCGTTCGATTCTGCGTTTCAGCGGAGCCCACGGCAGGTTGCGTCCGCCGCGGAAATAGCCGGAAAAGGAAGAAAGAGATATGGCAGAGGTTATAACCATCGCCCCCGTTACCAGAATCGAAGGGCATGCCAAGATAGCGATTCATCTTGACGACAACGGCAATGT
>JBEPWT010000289.1:0-3252 GCA_041642275.1 Desulfopila sp.
TGCCGGCAAGTTCCGCGATGCCGGCAGGGTTCCGGCAGCAGGGGTGACCTTCTGCAATTTTGCCATGGCCGATACAGGCACGGTGGTCCTCGATTCAACCGATGAGGATATCCGTCTGGCGACGACCTTGCCCGACTACCATTTTGTCATTGTCGACCCGGAAAAGATACTCGCCGACAACCTGGCGGCGGTGGAGCCGCTGTACGCTCTCCATGAAGGCGGTGCTCCCTGTTTCGTCGCCTATATAACCGGGCCGAGCAGGACCGCCGACATTGAAAGGGTGCTGACCATCGGCTGTCATGGCCCGCGAGAGCTGCATATCCTCGTCGTTGGTTCTCTCTCCAGCGATCCGATGGAAATGTAAACGCAGAAGAGAAGGAGTAAATAATGGCTGATTCCACCCAGTATAAAAAGAGTGTTGAAAAGGCGCTGAGCAATGAAAAATTGAGCGAAGCGCTGCATCTGTTCGGCGATGCCTATCTCATTGCCCGCGAAAATGCTTTCAGGGGGCTCGATTTCGAAGAACTGCGCACGGAGCTTGCCGCCATCAAGGACGAGGTCCGCCTCAGGCACAAGGAACTGCTCGACCAGTTTGTCAAAAACGCCGAGGCGGCCGGTTCGAAGGTGTTTCTCGCCAAGGATACCAAAGAGGCCAACGACTACGTTATCAAGCTGGCCAAGCAGAAAAAGGCCAAGGTTATCGCCAAGTCGAAATCGATGGTTTCCGAAGAGGCGCATCTCAACAAAGCTCTCAGCCAGGCAGGCATTCGTGCTTCGGAAACGGACCTGGGGGAATGGATCGTCCAGCTGGCCGGCCAGCGGCCGTCGCATATGGTTATGCCGGCCATACATATGTTCAAGGAGGAAGTGGCCGAGCTTTTTTCCAAAGAAACGGGCAAAAAACACTCTCCGGAGATCAGGCATCTGGTCAATGTCGCCAGGGAGGAGCTGCGCAAGGAGTACTTCGATGCCGATATCGGTCTCACCGGCGCCAACTTTCTCGTGGCTGACACCGGCGGCATCGGCCTGGTAACCAATGAGGGCAACGCCAGGCTCTGCGCCACCCTGCCCAGTGTGCATGTGGTCTTTGCCGGCATACACAAGCTCGTCCGCAATATGGAGGACGCCGTCAAGATCACCAGACTGCTGCCGCGGAATGCCACGGGCCAGCTGCTGACCTCCTATATTACCTGGATTCGCGGCACCGTACCCTCAAACGGCGAAAAGAAGGAACAGCACATCATCCTCATAGACGGCGGACGTCAGGCTCTCTACGAATCCAAGGCCTGCCGGGACGCCCTGCGCTGCATCCAGTGCGGAGCCTGCGCCAATGTCTGCCCGGTCTATCAGACGGTGGGCGGTCATGTATTCGGCAGCATCTACATCTCGGCCATAGGCATTATTCTCGCCGCCTTTTACGAGGGACTGGACAAAGCCAGGGAGATCGCCAGGGCCTGTATCGGCTGCCGCTCCTGCACCGCCGTCTGTCCCTCGAAGATCGATCTTGAAGAAATTATTCTTCATCTGCGCAATCAGATTACCGAAAAATACGGTATGGGGATGGTCAAGAATATAGCCTTCAAATCGGTTATGAAAAACCGCGGTCTTTTCCACAATATGGTGCGCGCCGCTTCCAAACTGCAACGGCCCATTACCAGCAGACAGGGGGATGAGTCTTCGGGACGGGTGATCCGTCATCTGCCCATGCATTTCATGTCCAAGGATTTTACCGAATGGCGGGATCTCCCCTCCATTGCTCCCACCTCCTTCAGGGATCAGTTTGACAAGATAGAGCAGAAGGTCGACACGCCCACCTGCAGGGTCGGCTTCTTCGTCGGCTGCGGCGCCGACTTCGTCTATCCCGAGGTAGGTGTCAGTCTGGTGAAGGTGCTCAACCGGCTGGGGGTCGAGGTCGTCTTCCCCAGGGGACAGAACTGCTGCGGCATTCCGGCGCTCTATGCCGGCGACTGGGAGACGGGAAAATATCTCGCCAAGCAGGGAGTCGCGGCCTTTTCCGAGATCGAGGTGGACTATGTTCTCAGTATCTGTCCCACCTGCACCATGGGAGTGAAAAGGGATTTCGTCGAGCGGCTCGTCGATGATCCCGAATGGTCGGAAAAAGCCTTGCGTGTATCGGAGAAAACCATGGACGCCTCCGCCTTCCTCGAGAATGTCCTCAAGGCATCGTCTCAGCTGGATCTGCCGTCTGAAAAGGGTGCCGTCACCTATCACGATGCCTGTCATCTCAAGCGGGGCAACAATGTCTGGCGGGAGCCAAGAGCATTGCTGGCGGCGGCCGGCTATCACGTCGAGGAGATGAAAAACAGCGACAGGTGTTGTGGAATGGGAGGAACCTACTCCTTCCTCAGCCACCCGCAGATCTCCAGACAGATTACCAAAGACAAGCTGGCCAACATCGGCAAGACCGGTGTCAAAACCGTGGCCATGGACTGTCCCGGATGCATGATCATGCTCAAGGGCAGCATGGGCAAGGCCGATCCTTCCGTACGCTGCGTCCACACAGTTGAGCTGCTGCAGGAAGCGATGGACAGGACATGATTCCCCACCCAAGGAGCGCAATATGAGCGACCGTCTGCCAATCGTCGACAATCTCTGCCGAAACCCGGAAAATCATGCGATGCACATGTGCGAGCTGAAGTCGGCAAAAAAAACCGCGGAGATAGAAAAGTATTCAAAAGATCCGCGGTATATATGCGGCAACTGCGGCAATACCGCCAATGACAAGGGAGCGCTGTGCGCACCCGGCCCGCTGGAGCCGTAACCTGCCAGGGAAATATCTTTGGCCGGTTGGGACGACACTTCCGGCGCTGTTGTTACGCTGATTTGCATCAGGTTCATTCACCCTTGGCCGATACCGCCGGATGGCACAGGGCGTTGTATTTCATTTGCCTCGGCGATCTGTTTTTTGTATGCTGCAGGCAAAGCTGAGGCACGGCCGGACTTTGGGCCAAAGCGACGAAAACGGTTGGTGGAATATGACTACGGAAAAGAGGGCATCGGAACGGTTGGCTTTTGCCAGGGGAGACGAGGTCAGAGTGGTCCTGGAACCGGTCAACGGCAGAGGCAGCCTGGAGGCCAGGATCCTCAATGTCAGCCGCGGCGGGCTCGGCCTGGCCGCGGCCAGAAATGAACAGCTGAAACTCGCCAGGGAATGCCAGCTGCGGCTGCAGGATATATCCGCCGACACCGGGCTGCTCTGTCTTCAGGGCCAGGAGGTCAGGATAAAGTGGG
>JBEPWT010000290.1:0-3237 GCA_041642275.1 Desulfopila sp.
TGCTCTATTTTGAGCTGCTGTCGCTCTATCGGCAGCAATTCGTCGAGGGCCAGCGTCTGGAGTTTGTGGAAACCATGGAGCGCTTTCGCCGGGAGCGGCGGCAGAAGTTCGGCAGTCACTCCTATTTGCTCGAACCCAACATCAAAGAAGGCAAGGGCGGCTTTCGCGATATTCAGGCCATGCTCTGGACCGCCAAGGTGGTTTACGGACTCGAGGGTCTCACCGGTATTGTCAACGCCGGCATTCTCACGGAGGAAGAGCATGATGGCTTCGTTGCCTCCTGGGATATGCTCACCCGGATCCGCAACCGGCTCCACTATATTTGCAGACGCAAGAACGACCAGCTCTATTTCGAGCATCAGGAGGAAATTGCCGAAGCCTTCTCCTATGAAGATCGGGGGGAAGCCCTTGGCGTAGAGATTTTCATGCGCGAAATGTACGGCCATATGCAGAATATTGCCGTGGTCATCGATCTTTTTTTCGCCCATGTCGGCGATGTGCTCGGCATCAGCATGGAAGGCGAGGAGGTGCCGGACAGGGTTGTCGAAAAGGGCATCGAGCTGCGCAGGAATACCGTGCACCTCGTCGCCGCACCGGCAGAACTCGCAAGAAAGCCGCATCTGCTCCTGCGGGTCTTTCTGGCCTCCGCCCGCCTCGGCGTACCTATCCATCATCGCACACGCAAGGCTGTTGCCGCCAATCTGGGTTTGATGACCGACAAGGTGCGCAGTTCGGGGCGCGCCGTCAGCTCCTTTTTGGCCATACTGCAGAGCCGGACGGATACCAGCCGGGTGTTGAGCGACATGCTGGAAACCGGCCTGCTCTCCGCCTATATTCCGGAATTCGAGAAGGTCCATACCTTGGCTCAGCATGACGTCTACCATATCTATACGGTGGATCGTCACTCCCTGCAGACCGTGGTGGAGATGCAGCGGGTAGTGGCCGAGCAGGAGCCTGTGCTGTCCATGGTCGATTCGCCTTCGGTGCTTTTTCTTGCGGCCCTGCTGCACGATATCGGCAAGGGGTCGGGCCGGGATCATAGCGAGGCCGGAGCTGATATCGCCTATGGCATTGGCCGGCGGATGGGGCTTGACGAAGAGGAGTGCCGCGATCTCCGTTTTGTGATCGAAAACCATCTTTTTCTGCCGGAAAACGCGCTGAGGCGGGATCTCAACGACAGTGAGTTCATTCGCGGCTGTGCCGAGAGGGTGGGCAGGGCCTCGCGGCTGGCCATGCTCTATCTGCTCTCCATTGCCGATTCAAAGGCTACCGGGCCCTCGGCCTGGAGTGAGTGGAAGGCAACGCTTCTGCAGGAGCTTTTCTTGAAGATCAAACCCTACCTGGAGCTGTCGAGATTCGATCATGCCCATGCCGGGCTGGTGGAAAGCCAGATGGAGCAGGGCGTGGTCTGGCTGCGGCAGCAGGTGGCCGATCTGCTCAAGGACGAGGAGGGCCTGCGCATGGATATCGATGATCTCGCCCCTGATTATCTGCTCTCCTTTACCCCGGAAACCGTTGTCGGCCATATGCTTATCCATCGGGACAATTATCGTCTCCTGCGTCAGAAGTCTCTGGTTTTTGCCGCCGACGACAGGGAGAAATGGTCGCTTTTGATCATGTCCCACGACCAGCCGGGACTGCTCGCCAAGATATGCGGGGTCATGGCCTTGAACAATCTCACCGTGCTCAATGCCCGAATTTTCACCTGGGTGGATGGTACCGCCGTTGATGTGCTCGAAGTCAGGCCCACCGACGGTTTGGGTTTTGACGAACGGGACTGGCGGGCGCTCAACGGCGAGCTCGACCTGGCGATTGCCCACCGCCTTGGCCTCAGCCACCGGCTCTACCGGAAACTTTCGGCCAGCTATGGGCGCAAAAGAGAACTTCGCTCCAGGCAGAAGACCGGGGTGGTCGTCGACAACCGGGCATCGGCCTCCTATACGGTCATTGAAGTGTACGGCAGCGACCGGGAGGGACAGCTTTATCGCATCACTCAGGCCCTGGCCGATTTCAAGATAAGTATTTACAAGGCATTCATCGCCACGGAGGTGGCCAGGTTGATCGATGTATTTTATGTCCTCGACGGTGCCGGTAAAAAAGTGCAAGATCCCGAATTTGAGAAGGAAATCGTCGAAGGACTGCTGTATGCCATAGACCGCGAGGAAGAAAAAAAATGACAATCTTGTAATATGCCCACATTTATATATTGCGTTTTTTGTAATAAATGGTAAACAGAAGCAACCGATTTGCAGACGACTCCAGGGTCTTGGATTACAACAATTCTATTCAGTAAGGAGACAGCTAAATGACCAGAGAAGAAATAATGAAAACCATTGAAGAGCAGAATATCCGCTACTTCCGTCTTCAGTTCGTCGATATATTCGGGTTGATGAAGAACGTGGCGCTGCCGCTGAGTCAGATTGAGAAAGCACTGGACGGCGATATCATGTTCGACGGCTCTTCCATTGACGGCTTCGTTCGCATCAATGAGTCCGACATGTACCTCAAGCCGGACTACGACACCTTTACCGTCCTGCCGTGGAGAAACAAGGCAGGTATCGCCGCCGCGCGCATTATCTGCGACGTCTACAAATCCAACGGCAAGCCTTTCGAGGGATGTCCGCGAGTCAATCTCCAGCGCATCCTCGCAACCGCCAGAGAGATGGGCTATACCATGAACGTCGGCACCGAAGCCGAGTTCTTTCTCTTTAAAAAGAAGGAAGACGGCTCCCCGACCACCGAGACCAATGACGTAGCCGGCTACTTTTCGCTCGACCCCGAGGATACCGCCAACGACTGCCGGCGCGAAATAATCGAAACCCTGGAGTTCATGGGCTTTGAAATTGAGGCAAGTCATCACGAGGTGGCCGAGGGCCAGCATGAAATCAACTTCAAGTACGCCGATGCCCTGGCTGCGGCCGACAATACCGTCACCTTCAAGTGGGTGGTCAAGACCATCGCCAAAAATTACGGCCTGCACGCCACCTTCATGCCCAAACCGATTTTCGGCATCAATGGCTCCGGCATGCACACCAACCAGTCCCTGTTCAACCTCGACGGCACCAACGCTTTCTTCGATGAGTCCGACAAGCTGCAGCTTTCCGAGGTGGCCTATCAGTACATCGCCGGCGCCTTGAAAAATGCCCGCGGTTTCGCAGCGGTCACCAACCCTCTGGTCAACTCCTACAAACGGCTGGTTCCGGGCTATGAAGCGCCGGTCTACGCCGCCTGGTCGGC
>JBEPWT010000291.1:0-3232 GCA_041642275.1 Desulfopila sp.
TCAGCCGCAACCGTCGCTGCAGGGGATTTTACGGAACGAAGAATATTGGCAGGCAGATCCTTCAGGGTGACGCGCTCACCCTCGGCGAGAATGACCATGCGCTCGACCAGATTCTGCATCTCACGAACATTGCCTGGCCAGCTGTAGTTCACAAGAAAGTCCAGAAGCTCGGAAGTCATCTTGATGTTCTTATTGTTTCGCTTATTGCTTTTGCCAAGAAAATGATTGAACAGAAGAGGAATATCATCCCTGCGCTCCCGCAGCGGCGGCAGGACGATGGGTACGACATTGAGACGATAGTAGAGATCGGCGCGGAACCTCCCCTGGCTGACCGCCTCCTCAAGGCTGACGTTGGTCGCCGCCACTATCCGCACATCAACCTGAAAGGTTTTGGTGCCACCGATACGCTCAAACTGCTGCTCCTGGAGCACACGAAGCATCTTCGCCTGCAGGGACAGGGGCATCTCGCCGATTTCATCTAGAAAAATAGAGCCGCCGTCGGCCAGCTCGAAACGGCCGGGCCGGCTGGCATGGGCGCCGGTGAACGCCCCTTTTTCATGACCGAACAGTTCGCTCTCCAGCAGATTCTCGGGCAGAGCGGCACAGTTGATCTTGACAAAAGCCCCGCCCCTGCGCTCGCTGCCCTCGTGAATGGCGCGAGCCACTAACTCCTTGCCCGTGCCTGATTCACCCAAAAGCAGCGCCGTGGCGCTGCTTTTGGCAATCTTGTCGATGACGCCGAAAACCTCCTGCATCGGCTTGGAGTGGCCTATGATGAAGTGACCGTCATGGATCTGATGAATCCTGGCCTTCAGCGATTCATTCTCCTTCACCAACTTGGCTTCTTTTTTCTCGATCTCTTTATGCAGCGTCAGAAACTGGCCGATCAGGGTAGCCAGCACCGTCAAAAAACGGATATCCTCCTCAAAGCTGACCTCGTCGCCGAAAAGTCGGTCAACGGTAAGCACCCCCTCAGGACGGTCTTTGACCATCACCGGCACTCCGAGAAAGGCAACCTTGTCACGAGAAACACCGGTACGGGCGCCGGTACGGTTGAGAAAGAGCGGCTCGCTCTGTATATCGGGAACGATAAACGGCGACCGGGTCCTGAATATCTGACCGATCACCCCTTCGTCAGGTCTGTACACCCCCCTCACCTCCTCGGCCTCGGAAAGGCCGCAGGAGGCGGTAATTACCAGACTGACGCTGGCGGGGTCATAGAGCAGCAGGGTCGCCCGTTCCATCTTCAAAGTGGCATTCACCACTTCGAGAATTCTCTCGAAGGTAACCTCGAGGTCGACGGCACTGCCGATGAGCTCGGTTATTCTGTGCAACGCCTGCAACTCCAAACCCTGCGTAGAGTCGCCCGCCGACATCCTGCCATATTCACTGGTCGCCATCTTTCCTCCGTTTGTCCTCATCACGCCTCAACAGCTCAAACATCCAACAGCAAACATAGCAAACTACGTGCCACACATTTTTTTCTATAAATTATCAACAACCTGGGCAATAACCTCACAGCCAGCACTGGCCGAAGACCAAACATTCATTACATTTTTGTATCATTCTTGCCTGCAGTTTTAACAGTGAAGTAAAGTTTTACCTCTCACCGGTACCCTTGTCGTGTCTTTGTCGCGCACGCCACAATTATGTAAGGAAAATACAAATAGGATGATCTTGTCATATCAGAGACAGTCAGCTGCCGGCAAAGACAAAATGCCCTAGGCGTTTGTGTTCACAGGACATTCTTCAATTAAAATCAACTGGCACAGGCCTTGCTCAAAGGGACGGCAGACAATAACCGTTCGACCCCGATCGCTCTCAAAGATGAGATGGACAGCAACAAGATTCGGGCATTACTCAAATACAGGAGGCAATCATGAGAAAAGTCGCAATTTATGGCAAAGGCGGTATCGGCAAATCGACGACAACCCAGAATACGGTGGCGGGACTTGCGGAAATGGGCAGAAAGGTGATGGTCGTCGGCTGTGACCCCAAGGCGGACTCCACCCGCCTGCTGCTCGGCGGAATGGCACAGAAATCGGTGCTCGACACCTTGCGCGAGGAGGGCGAGGATGTCGAACTCGACGATATCAGGAAGCCGAGTTTCGGCGGCTCCTGGTCGGTGGAATCCGGCGGTCCGGAGCCCGGCGTCGGCTGTGCCGGCCGGGGCATCATCACCTCAATCAACATGCTCGAATCCTTAGGCGCCTACGAGGAAAGCGAAGGTCTGGATTATGCCTTCTACGACGTCCTGGGCGATGTGGTCTGCGGCGGTTTTGCCATGCCCATCCGCGACGGCAAGGCCCAGGAGATCTATATCGTCTGCTCCGGCGAGATGATGGCCATGTACGCCGCCAACAATATCTGCAAGGGCATCATGAAATACGCCCAGTCCGGCGGCGTCCGTCTCGGCGGGTTGATCTGCAACTCGAGAAACGTCGACAACGAAAAAGAGATGATTGAGGAGCTCGCCTCCAAGCTCGGCACCCAGATGATCTATTTCGTCCCCCGAGACAACGACGTGCAGCGGGCGGAAATCAACCGGAAGACCGTCATCGAATGGAACCCGGATGCCCCCCAGGCAGAGGAATACAGAGGACTGGCCAGGGCTATTGACGACAACGAGATGTTCGTCATACCCAAGCCGCTGGAAATCGAAGACCTCGAACAGCTTCTGCTCGACTTCGGCCTCTTGGAAGCCTAACACCAACCTTTTCACCAGGAGAAATGCAAATGATGATCATGATCAGAGCCATAGTGCGTCCGGAAAAAGCCGACGATGTTCTCGCCGCCCTTATGGACGCAGGCTTTCCGGCGGTGACCAAATATTCCGTCACCGGACGCGGAAAGCAAAGAGGCATCAAGATAGGCGAGGTGACCTACGACGAGATCCCCAAGACCATGCTGATGAGCGTGATCAAGGCCGAGGACAAGGACTTCGTCATCAACACCATTATGGAGGCGGCCCGCTCCGGGACGAAAGGGGCCTTCGGCGACGGCAAGATCTTTGTCGCCGAGGTCGAGGATGTCTATACCATCAGCTCCGGCGTCAGGGAAGACGCGGCAAATACGGAGGAGGTGGCATGAAAGAGGTAATCGCTGTCGTTCGCATGAATATGATGAACAGGACCAAGGCGGCACTCACCGATGCCGGCGTAGATGCCTTCTTCGCCCATGAAGCCCAGGGACGGGGACTTGGCTTCGTCAACCGCAAGCTGCTGGAAGGGGT
>JBEPWT010000292.1:0-3165 GCA_041642275.1 Desulfopila sp.
GCTGCTGGTGGCGCTGCTTACCGGCGGCCATATTCTCCTCGAGGGACTTCCCGGTCTGGCGAAAACACTGGCCGTCAAAACACTGGCCATGACGGTGGATGCCGATTTCAGGCGCATTCAGTTCACTCCCGACATGCTGCCGGCGGACATTATCGGTACGGAAATATACAACCCCCGGGACACCTCCTTCGTCGTCAAAAAAGGGCCTGTCTTCGCCTCTGTCATTCTCGCCGACGAAATCAACCGGGCGCCGGCCAAGGTCCAGTCGGCGCTTCTCGAAGCCATGCAGGAAAAACAGGTCACCATCGGCGATACCACTTTCGCCCTGCCCGAACTTTTCCTGGTGCTGGCGACGCAGAACCCTATCGAGCAGGAGGGTACCTACCCGCTTCCCGAAGCCCAGCTGGACCGGTTCATGCTGAAAACCGTGGTCGGTTATCCGACCATGGCCGAGGAAAGGCGCATCCTCGAGGATTTCGACCAGACCGACCGCCGGATACGGGTGAGCCCCGTCGTCTCGCCGGCAGCCGTGCTTGCCGCCCGGGAAGTGGTCAACACCGTCTACATGGACGACAAGATCAAGGATTATATCGTCTCCCTTGTTTTCGCCACCAGGAACCCGGGCGAATTCCGGCTCGATCTGCACGAGTATATCGAAACCGGGGCAAGCCCCAGGGCCACCATCAGTCTCAAGGCGGCCGCCCGGGCGCTGGCCTATCTCAGCGGCCGCGGCTTCGTTACCCCGGACGATGTCAAGTCGGCTGCCCTGGACGTTTTGCGCCACCGCATTCGCGTCAGCTATGAGGCCGAAGCCGAGGATGTGACCAGCGAGGACATCATCCGCAAGATACTCGATACACTGCCGGTACCCTGATCGACCATGACCGGGCTCAACAAGGATATCCTCAAAAAGGTCAGGCAGATAGAGGTTCGCACGAACAGACTGGTAAACGACAGCCTGGCCGGCAGCTATCACTCGGTCTTCAAGGGCCGGGGCATGAACTTCGACGAGGTCAGGGGGTATGTACCCGGTGACGACATCAGGAGCATCGACTGGAACGTCACCGCCCGGACGGGAACGGCCCACATCAAGAAATTCGTCGAGGAACGGGAGCTGACCATCATGCTGATGATCGATATCAGCGGTTCCGGCGAGTTCGGTTCCCAGCGCCTGTCAAAACGGGAAATGATGGCCGAAATAGGCTCCGTGCTCGCCTTTTCGGCGGTTCGCAACCACGACAAGGTCGGCCTGGTGCTCTTCACCGATTTCGTCGAGCTCTTCATTCCCCCCCAGAAAGGCCGCAGGCACATCCTCAGGATTATACGGGAAATTCTCTTTTTCAAGCCGCAGCGGCGACAGACCGATCTGCGCAATCCTCTCGATTTCATCAGCCGGGTGGTCAAAAGAAGGTGCGTCGCCTTCCTCATTTCCGATTTCTGTCTCGGTGACGACTTCGACCGCCAGCTCGAGCTGCTGGCGAAAAAGCTGCAAATCTGCGCCAGACGCCATGACCTCATCAGTTTTATCATAAGCGATCCCCGGGAAAGCCGGCTGCCCGATGTCGGCTGGATAACCATCGAGGATGGCGAGAGCGGCCACCAGGTCGAGCTTAACACTTCCGATCCGGCGGTGCGCAGAGGCTATGATGAAATTGCCGCCGACCGCCGGCAGACGCTGCAGCGCAGTATCCGTTCCAGCGGAAGCGACCTGCTCGAACTGTCGACAGAAATTCCCTACCTGCACGCTCTGCTCGGTTTTTTCGGCGCCCGCAGAAGGAGGAGGCGATGAGCATAATCCTTACCGCTCCCCCACCAGTTTTATTGGCTCTCTTCATCTTTGTCGCCGGGGCAGACGCTGCCGGGCAGGCCGGTATTTTCGCCCAGACCGCCTCCGAGGAATTCTACGATATCTACGGGCCGCTGCCGCTGCCCGGGGCGCCGAACTGGCCGCTTTATCTGGGTGCAGCCGCTGTCGCCGTTATCCTCGTCGCGCTGATCGTCTATTATCTGCGTCGCCCCGGATCGACGCCCCGACAGCAAATACAGCCCCACACCGAAGCCCTGGCCGAGCTGGCCCAGGCCCGCGACCTGCTTGAAGAAAACGCTTCTGTGGCCTACGCCGCCAGAGCCTCGGCTATTCTGCGGCAATATATCGAACAGCGGTTCGCCCTCAGCTCCACCAGCCGGACAACAGGGGAATTTCTCGCTGCCGTCGAAGCCGCGAAGAGTAGCGCCGATTCGCCGCTGCATCAGCACCGACAGCTGCTGGGCGCTTTTCTGCATCAATGCGATCTTGCCAAGTATGCCGGCAAAACCGCCACCAGGGCCCAGCTCGAGGAGATGGAGCACACTGTTCGCCGCTTCATTGGAGCTACCGTGGAGGGGCAGTAATGCGGTTCGTCTACCCCCATCTTCTCTGGCTGCTGGCCCTGCTTCCCCTGCTGGCGCTGCTCAAAAGCAGACAGGGCAGGGCCCCGGCGCTGCTCTTTTCAACGACGTCGGTGGCGAGAACGCTTGCAGGCGGCAGAAAACTCTCAACAGGGGCGGCGGCGGCCTCCTTGAAACTTGCCGCCATGGCGCTGCTGATAGCCGCTCTTGCCAGGCCGCAGCAGGGCAATACCACCACCGAAATTACCGCCAGCGGCATCGATATACTCCTGGCCGTCGACGTCTCCTCCTCCATGGAGGCCATGGATTTCACCCTCCACGGCCAATCGGTAAACCGGCTGGAAGTGGTCAAAAACGTTGTCGGCCAATTTATAGATGCCCGCCCCAACGACCGCATCGGCCTGGTTGCCTTTGCCGGCAAACCGTATCTCATAAGCCCTCTTACCCTCGATCACGACTGGCTGCAAAAGAGGCTGGGCTCACTGGAGATCGGCATGATCGAAGACGGCACGGCCATCGGTACGGCCATCGGCACATCGGTCAACCGGCTCCGCAACCGACAGGCGACTTCGCGCATCATCATCCTGCTGACCGACGGCGTCAACACCAGCGGCAGAATACCGCCGCTGATAGCGGCCGAGGCGGCGGAGGCGCTGGCCATCAAGGTCTATACCATCGGCGCCGGTACGCGGGGCCTCGCCCCCTATCCGGTGGTCCAGTTCGGCCAGCGCCGCCTGGTCAAGGCCCGGGTCGACATCGACGAGCAAAGTCTGCGCC
>JBEPWT010000293.1:0-3159 GCA_041642275.1 Desulfopila sp.
GGCATCCAGGGCGAATGCGGTCCCAAGCTCAACGAGCCCAGGGACGCCTCCTACTGGCTCAACCTGCCGGGCTCGCCCAAACCGAAACTGGCCAACGAGAAGCCCCAGGGCAAGACCGTCGACTACGACGAGTTGGTCAAGAGCTGGGCCGCGGCCAAGAAGGAGTAGCCGTCCATCGAGCGGCTGCCGGCAGGCATCCGCTCGATACGTAGCGCAGCGGAAGCGCCGCAGGTCGGAGGTATTGCCTCCGGCCTGCGGCGCTGTGTGTATACCAAAGAGGCGGGGTGACGATAATCACCCGATCATCCAGCCGAAGGAGAAGCGCACATGTCATCCTATGTTCTTGCCCTCGACCAGGGCACGACGTCGAGCAGGGCCATCGTTTTCGATGAAAATCTGGAGATCGTCGCCTCCAGCCAGCAGGCGTTCGAGCAGTTTTTTCCCCACTCCGGCTGGGTCGAACACGATGCCGAAGAAATCTGGCAGTCGACGCTTGCCACCTGCAGGCAGGCACTGGCAAAGGCGGGCATGCAGGCCGGCGACATCGCCACCATCGGCATCACCAACCAGCGGGAGACGACCATCGTCTGGGACCGACAAACGGGCAAACCCATCCACAAAGCCATAGTCTGGCAGGACAGAAGGACGGCCGGGTTCTGCAGTGAGCTGAGCGCTCAGGGGCATACCGAGCTGTTTGCCGAAAAGACCGGCCTGCTGATCGACGCCTATTTTTCCGCCACCAAGCTCCGCTGGCTGCTCGACCATGTCGACGGCGCCAGGGAGCAGGCGGAGGCCGGACGTCTGGCCTTCGGCACGGTGGACACCTTCCTGCTCTGGCGTCTGACCGGCGGTGCGGTGCACCGCACCGACGCCACCAACGCCTGCCGGACGCTGCTCTACAATATTCACGAAAACCGGTGGGATGAGGATATTCTCGAAATACTGAGGATTCCCGCTTCCCTGCTGCCCGAGGTTCTCGATTCCTCCGCCGATTTCGGCACCACCGCCGAGGGCATCTTCGATAGTCCCCTGCCCATACAGGGAATCGCCGGCGACCAGCAGGCGGCCCTGGTGGGCCAGGCCTGTTTTCAGCCGGGCATGATCAAATCCACCTACGGCACCGGCTGCTTCGTCGTCCTCAACACCGGCGCCACCCCCATCCGCTCGAAAAACCGGCTGCTGACCACCATCGCCTACCGTCTGGGCGGCCAGAACACCTACGCCCTCGAGGGCTCCATTTTCATTGCCGGCGCCGCCGTGCAGTGGATGCGCGACGCCCTCGGCGTCATCGAGGAGGCGGCCATGACCGCTGAGCTTGCCGCCAAGGCCGATCCCAACCAGGACGTCTATCTGGTCCCCGCCTTCACCGGCCTCGGCGCTCCGCACTGGGACCCGGATGCCCGGGGAGCGATCTTCGGCATCACCCGGGGCACGACGCCCGCCGAATTGTCGCGGGCGGCGCTGGAGTCGGTCTGTTATCAGACCCGCGACCTGCTCGAAGCCATGAAGGGCGACTGGGCCGACATGAACGAGACGGTGCTGCGGGTGGACGGCGGCATGGTGGCCAATGACTGGACCATGCAGTTTCTCGCCGATATTCTCGACGCTCCCGTCGACCGGCCCAGGGTGCTGGAGACCACCGCCGTCGGCGCCGCCTATCTCGCCGGCCTGCGGGCCGGGGTCTATCCGGTTCCGGAGGAATTTGCCAACAGCTGGAAACGCGACAGGCAGTTTCTGCCCCTGCTGGACAAAGATGTACTCAGGCGTAAATACGCAGGCTGGAAAGATGCGGTACGGCGGACGCTGACGCGCTATCCCTGATGTTCAGGCCCTGCTGAAGAGATAAACTCATCAGATGCATTTCCGGGGAAGTTGACAGTCGTTTTCGGAGGGAATTACTGCAGATGATCTTCGCCGCCCGGCGATCGATTCCGGCGGCGGCATGGTGTTTCCAGGCGCCGCCGCCGGGATGTCCGGGGCAAACCCGGCTCAGGAGCCGATGACGTTCTTGGCGATGGGCCCCTTCTGACCTTCGCTTATCTCAAAGGTTACCCGCTCGCCCTCGGCCAGGGACCGGAAACCTTCCTTCTGAATTGCCGTGTGATGAACGAAGATATCCTTGCCGCCTTCCTGTTCGATAAATCCGTAGCCCTTGGTCTCGTTGAACCATTTTACTGTTCCTTCTGCCATTGTCGTTCTCCTGGTAATTAACGGGCGGGTTCCACCTGCATTCCTTGCCTCTGCGCCAGGAAAAGGCGGCCCCACCCGGCCGGCGCGCCTTTTCCCAGCCGCACTTTTTTATCCTTGCTTCTCTCCCCTCAACACTCGGCCGCCTTCGGCAGGCAGATGCTTCTCCATTTGCAGTCATACCTGTCGCATTCTTTTCTGCTGCCGCAGCATACCTCGTTGCCTTCCCTTTTCTGGATTTCCCATACCAGCTCCGTTGTGTTCTTTCTGCCGGGGACTATTCCCTGGCTTCTGGCAATGGTTCTCACCTCGCTCATCTTCATGGCTTGTCCTTTTTGCCCTCACCGCCGGAGGTTCTTCGTCCATCTCTCACTCCGGGCTGGATTGCGGTCCGTCTTCAACACCGTCGGCAACACAGATCTTCGCCATGAAGCGGGTGCCGAAGCCGGGGGAGTTTTTAATATGGATATTGCCGCCATGGTCTTTGCAGATTTTCCGGACGCGCTCCAGGGCCAGGCGGGCTTTGGTCATTTCGCCGGCGGCGTCGGCCGCCAACAGCTCCCGTTCCTGCCCCGCATCGAGACCGTCGCCGGAGAGGGTGAGGACGAAATAGATGCTGTATCTTCCCTCTTCTGCCGGTTCGGCGGCGATATCGAGCACGGCGCAGCCGCGGGCCGAAACCGGCGAGGAACAGCCGGCCAGATTGTCGAAGAACCGGGCGATGGCACGGCCGTCGGCACGGACGAAACGGGGAAGCGGGTCCCTGATTCTGGTGCAGAGCATCATGCCCCGGCCGGCCAGCTGCTGTTCAAAGCTGCGGCTGAAGGATTCGATCAGCTGCTGTATATCGCAGTGGTCGGCACAGAAACGGTTTTTCGGGGAATGGAAAAATGAAGGTAATGACATATCCATTGTAATCGGTACCTCAAAGGATTGGTAAAAAGGGCAACCGGCCACCAGTACCGGCACCCG
>JBEPWT010000294.1:0-3092 GCA_041642275.1 Desulfopila sp.
GGCGGCGGTGGTTGACATTGTGCAGTACCAGCACATCGAGGGGACTGAAATCGCGGTGGCCGGCGGCGGTCATGCAGCGTACCATCCAGCGGGAGAAGGCGTTACTGGCAATGATCATGCCGTATTCGAACTCGCTGAGATGCCAGCTGTCCGGCGAGGTCAGGTGCTCTGAGGAGACGATGGGTACAACCGGTTTTGGAGGCGTTTTTTCGGGCATTTCTTCTTTCCTCTATGTCCTTGATTGGCGGCGTCACTACCACGCTACAGGATACTACCGTATCCCGGAAAATCCACAAAAAAGGCGTCTGGAGACATCAATATCCCCTGAAATATCTGCAAAAAAATCGTAGTTTCATGAATGCCAAAGTGATAACTGATTATCAATGGCATTCAGCAAGGCGTTTGAGAAACCGGATTGCTTTATTGTTCAGCCTCGCTGAAGGGCATGGTAATCTCGATCATCGAGCCGTCGTCGACACTTTTCATCTGCGGGTAGCGCCTGGAGAATACCCGGCGCATGGAGGTGTTCTCCCGAAGAGTGGTGGCCACGAAAGCCACGAAACCGTTTTTCCTGGCAATTCCCTCCAGCTGTTCGAGCAGGCAGGAGGCGATGCCCAAACCCTGGAAGTCGTCGTTGACGACGAAGGCCACCTCCGCGAGATTATCGCCCACATCCATATAGGTGCCGATGGCGATTATCTGCTGGTACCTCTTTTTCTGCACCAGACCGACGAGGTACATGTTGCGGCGGTAGTCGACGTCGGCATATTCCCCCTGGATCATCTCATGGGAAAAGACCTTCTTATCGTAGAAGAAACGCCAGTAGATGGTCTCTTCTTTCAGTGAATAGAAGAAGTTGCGGTAGGCGAACTCGTCCGATGGCAGCAGGGGGCGAAACAGCACCGATTTGCCGTTTTTCAACTCCACCAGCCGCTTGTAGTTTTCCAGGAAAATAAGATCCTCAGCCGACGGCGGCAGCTGGTCCGGGAAGATATAGCCGCGTTTCTTGGCCTCCTCGATCAGGCCCTCGCGAAAACTGGGGTGGGCGATCTGGGCCAGTTCCATGACCCGCTGGTAGATCGATTTTCCCTGGAGGTGGGCGATGCCGTACTCGGTGATGATGATATCGACGTCAGCCCTGGTGGTGGCCAGGCCGGCTCCGTCGCTGAGGCTGGCAACAATGCGCGAACGCAGGCCGGATGCGGTTTTGACCGTGGACGGCAAAACGATGATGGAGACCCCGCCTTTGGACATGGCGGCGCCGCGGAGAAAATCGACCTGGTCGCCGATGCCGCTGTAGAATTGATTTCCCAGCGAATCGGCACAGACCTGGCCGGTGAGATCTACCTCCAAAGCCGAGCTGATGGAGGTGAGGTTGTCGTTTTCGGCGATCACCCGCGGATCGTTGACATAGTCCGACGAACGGAAATAGAACATCGGATTGTTGTTGACATAATCGTACATCTCCTGGGAGCCCATGCACAGCGATGCGACCACCTGGCCGGGAATGAGGGTCTTTCTGCGGTTGGTGATCACCTTTTTCTTCAGCAGCGGCAGCAGGCCGTCGGTGACCACCTGGGTATGGATACCGAGATCCTTTTTGCCATCGAGGTACTGCAGCACGGTATTGGGCAGATAGCCAAAGCCCACCTGCAGGGTGGCGCCGTCCTCGACCACCTGGGATACATACATGCCGATGCGGCGGCCGATCTCGATTTCCTCCGGCTTCAGGGAGCGAATGGAATTGACTATGGGCTCGTCGTGAAGGACGAAATAGTCGATCTCATCCACATGAATGAGGCTGTCGCCCCAGGTTTTGGGCATTTTTTCATTGACCTGGGCGACGACGACGGCGGCGGCCTCGGCTCCGGCGCGGGTGATATCGACGGAAACTCCGAGACTGCAGTAGCCGAAAGAGTCCGGCGGGCTCACCTGGATGAGGGCGACGTCGAGGCCGATCCTGCCGCTTTTGAACATTTCCGGTATTCTTGAGAGATAGGTGGGAATATAGTCGATCTTGCCCACTGACGCCGCCTTGCGCATGGACCAGCTGATAAAGAAGAGTTTCAGGGAGAACCTGCCGAGGAAATCCTCGTCATCGACAAAGTGAGACAGCGTTGAAGAGAGCATCTGATAGAGCATGATATCGTGCATGCCCCCGTCGGCGACCATGGCCCTGACCAAATGCTGCGGTTCGCCGCAGCCGGTGCCGATGAAAACCCTGCTGCCGGGTTTTATCACCGTCACCGCCTTCTCGGCGCTCAGCGTTCTCTCTGGGTATTGCCCCTTCAGATCCATGGATGCCCTCTGGTGATACTGCGGTTTTGCGCCCCTGATGCAAAAATTCGGCAAACCGGCTCTGTTGTCATCGCCGCCGGCTGCCACGGTTTTCCTTTATCCATACCACAAGCAGGCGGTCATATTCAACAATCCTGCCGCCGACAGCGAGCCAACCGGCATATTCTCCGGTTGAAATCGTCTGCCAGCCGCCTGTTTTTCCTGGAATGTTGAAGCTCACGTCCGGCTGCAGCCACCTTTCCGCCTGTGACTACCGCCTGTGATTACCGCCTGTGGCTACATAGGATAGATAACAGGAATCATAAAAGAAGAGATGAGCAGCGCCATGATGTTGAGCGGGGTGCCCACCCGAAGAAAATCGCTGAACACATATTTGCCGGCACTGTACACCATGGTGTTGGTCTGATAGCCGATGGGCGTCATGAAGCTGCAACTGCCGGCCACCATCACCGCCACCAGAAGCGGGGTGGGATTTACCCCCAGGCTTTCGGCTACGGCAATGGCCATCGGCGCCATCAATGCCGCCGCAGCATTGTTGGACATGGTTTCGGTGAGAATGTTTGTGGCCAGGTATACCAGCCCCACCACCACAACCGGCCCCAGGCCGATTCCTCCGACAGCGGCCAGCTGGTCCGCCAGAAGCCGGGAGAGGCCGCTCTCCTTCATAGCTTCACCAAAGCTCAAAGAGCCCACAAGGAGAAAAATCACCTGCCAGTCGATGGCGCCGTAGCCATCGGTCATGCTGATAACCCTGCCGGCAGCGAGTACCGCCACTCCTGCCCAGGCGGCAACGG
>JBEPWT010000295.1:0-3092 GCA_041642275.1 Desulfopila sp.
AGTTGTTTGCCGATGCGCGGATGAACGATTATTTCCTTGAGAGGAAAGGATTCGAGACGCGGCAGCAGCCTGTCAAGATCATCGGCTGAACGGAAGCCGAGCCGCGTTTTCAGGGAGATCCGCGTTGGAAGGTGCGAGTGGACGGCCTCGAGCATGTCGACGATCCGTTGCGGGTGCTCAAGCAGGCCGGAGCCCCGGCCTTTGTTGGCGACCTGGGGGGCGGGGCAGCCCAGGTTCCAGTTGAGATGACTGTAGCCGAGATCAGCGAGCAGACGGCCGAGGGTGATGAAGTCGTCGGCTTTGTTGTAGAGCAGTTGCGGCACCGTCGGCAATGTGGTGTTGTTTTCCGGCAAAATGTCGGCGAGCATGGCCGGCTTGAGGCTGGTGAAGCGCTGGGGGGAGATGAATGGCGCCACGGCGGCGTCGAAACCCGGAAAATGGGCGTGAAAGACCTGCCGAAACAGGGCATCGGTGACTCCCCGGATAGGGGCGAGATAGAAAAAGTGACGCTGTGGAGGCTGCATGGAATAGGGGGCGAATGCGATACGGCAAAATAGAGGGCGCCTCGGTTTTAAAAAGAAGTCTGCGCCTGGAGTTGACCACGATCTATGATATCATTATATCTGTACGTCTGCATCTTTCTTTTACCGCCTCTCGGCCTCTGTGCACGGTGATATGAATACAATCCCCTCCTCGCCGATATACTCCGCCTTTCCGCCGAAGCTTATAGCGGCGATAGACGCCGTTGCCCGCAGACAGGGCGAGGTGTTTTACATTGCCGGGGGCACGGTGCGTGACTGGCTGCTTGGCAGAAAGCCGCATGATCTCGATATTGCCGTCGGCAATAAGGCCGAAGCCTCTTGCAAAATGCTCATCGATGTTTTAGAAGGCGGTGCTCTGGTAAAACTGGGCACGGAAAAGGAGGAGGCCGCCCGCGTGGTCTGGCAGGGGGTCTGCGTCGATTTTTCCGCCTACAGAGGCGGGGCCGAAACCATCGAAGAAGAGCTGTCTCGCCGCGATTTCACCATCAATGCCATGGCCGTGGCCCTGAATGCCGAAGGCGGCGGCCAGATTCTGATCGATCCGCTGGCAGGCTATGCGGATCTGGCTGCCCGCAGGCTGCGCCCCTGTCCGGGGGCCTTTGAGGCAGACCCGTTGCGCATGCTGCGGGGCTACCGGCTGCAGGCGGAACTGGGGTTTGATCTTGATCAAGAGTGCAGCGGCCGGATACGCCAGATGCGCTCGGCCATCAACGGCTGCGCCGCCGAACGCATCACGGCCGAACTTGAGCGCATAATGGCAACTGAGCTCTCGGCCGAAGCCTGGAGAGCGATGGTGGAAAGCGGCCTGGCGTTCGAGTTTTTGCCGGAGCTTGAGCTGGGGCAGGGGATGGAACAGCCGGGATATCATCACGAGGATGTTTTGGGCCATAGCCTGCTTGCCCTGGAAAAGATGGGCCGGATTTTCTCCAGGCCGCAGCAGTATTTTCCGGAAGGCCGTGATACCATAGAGAGTTACCTGGCCCTGGAAAGTCGGCGCAGACGTCTGCGCTGGTCTGCTCTTTTTCATGATTTGGGCAAGCCGGCGACCCGTTCTTCTGGTACAATGGATGGCGAACGGACCACTTTCTATGATCATGACAGCGTCGGCAGGGAGATGTTTCTGGAAATCGCCGCCCGGCTGCGCATGAGCAGAAAGGAGAGCGAAGCCATCGGTCGGCTCATCGACATGCACATGCATCCTTTTCATTTGAGCGGTGCCCGCCGCCGGCAGCAGCTCAGCCGGAGGGCGCTGTTGAAAATCTGCCGGAGGGCGGGCGAGGATCTGCCGGGCCTCTTCGTGCTGGCCATGGCCGACAGTCTGGCCAGCAGGGGACCGAAGAAGCCCGAGGACACGGAGGCGGAGCTTGCTCGGCTTTTTGGTGAGGTACAGAGGGCGAAAGAGCGTCATATCGAGCCCGTCATTGCCGGCGGACGCCTGATCGACGGACATGACCTGCAGAAAATTTTCGGACTTGTCCCGGGACCTCATTTCCGCCGGATACTCGATGAGGTCGAACTGGCCCAGGTGGAGGGAAAGATCGCCTCGCGCCGGCAGGCTTTGAGCTGGCTGGAAGACTACCTTGACAATCATGAAGCGGATCGTTCCGGACGGTGAGCGAATTGGCCGCGGCGCTGCTTCTTAGGACTTGTCAAAGAAAAGCAAATGGACTAAAACGTGCGTAAAGTAAGCGATTATTATTCAAAAAAGGCCCAAAAAGACAAATATCCGGCTCGTTCGGTATACAAGCTTGAGGAAGTGCAGAAAAAATATCGGCTGTTGCGGCGGGGGGACAGCATCCTCGATCTGGGCTGTTATCCGGGCAGCTGGTCCTTGTATGCCGCCGAGGTGGTCGGCGCCAAGGGCCTGGTCGTCGGCGTCGATCTGCAGCAGGCCGACAGGCAGCCCCGGACCGGCAGCGCCGAGATTCACTGGCTCTGCGATGACATCACTAATGAAGACCTTATTGTCCGTCTGCGCAGAATACGGCCGGCGTTCAAGGTTCTGCTCTCCGACCTTGCCCCGAAAACAACAGGCAACCGCTGGGCGGATCATCAGCAGTCGATCACCCTTGCCCGTCTCACCCTTTCCCTTGCGGAAAAACTGCTGCATCCCAAAGGTCATTATCTGGTCAAGGTTTTTCAGGGCGAGGATTTCCCCCGATTTTTTGACGAGGTAAAAAAACAGTTTGCGATGACGAAGACGATCAAGCCGAAAAGCTCGAGAACCGAAAGCCGCGAAGTTTTTGTGCTCGGCATGGAGTATGACCGGTAACCGAGACACCAGGGGAAACGACTGTTTTTGCCGATATCGGTGCCATTGCCGCGATAACGAACTCAAAACAGGTAGGGAATATGTCAGGACATTCTAAGTGGTCAACCATCAAGAGAAAAAAGGGAGCAATCGATGCCAAGCGCGGCAAGATTTTCACGCGTTTGATCAAGGAGATAACCGTGGCGGCGCGCACCGGCGGCGGCGGCGATCCCGACGGTAACCCCCGCCTGCGGGCGGCAATTGCCACGGCCAAAGCCGAGAACATGCCCAAGGACAAT
>JBEPWT010000296.1:0-3088 GCA_041642275.1 Desulfopila sp.
AACGTAAAAAGGTTCTTCGGCGACAATATGCTCTTCTATGCGTTCACTTATTTTCCGGGTCATTGCAGCTTTCCCTGTTATTGACTGGTTTTCGGAAACTATATGACACTCACGTCTACTAGCAAGGCAGTACCGGCGCTTTTTGCCAGCAGACAGTCCCGAAAGCGTAAGCTAAGAGGAAGGCGTTCTTGACGTTGAAATGGCTGGCTGGAAATGTTCGGGTCAGCAAAGCCGGCCGAGAGAGTATGATCACCTGTCACCAGGATTGCGTATAGCGGCGGAACAGCTCCATGACCTTCCTGGTTACCGGACCGGGTTGATCGGCATGAAAGTCTTCATCGACCCGGACCACCGGCACCACCTCCTTATTCGAGGAGGTGAGAAAGAACTCGGTATAGCGGTCGATGCCGTCGCGCCTGATTTCACCGCACTCGACGCTGAATTCCTCCCCGGCCAGCCGCATGACCACATCGCGGGTTATTCCCGGCAGAATATCTATTGCCGGCGTCAGGATCTGCTCACCGGCCACGGCAAAAAGATTCGAGGTCGTTCCTTCAAGCATCTGATTCTGCTCATTGACATAAATGGACTCCACCGCCCCCTGCTGCCGGGCCTTTTTCAAAGCGACGATCGCCGGAATGTAGCTGGTGCTTTTGGAGCCGGGGATATAGCGGGTCACATCGGCGGTAATGATTTTCACCCCGTCGGTGTACCAGTGACTGGGAAAGGGCGTCATTTCCGCCGCCATTATGACAAGGCGCGGCCTGCTGCCGGGGGTGATGGAATCGATGCTGTCTCCGCCGGTAATAAGCAGCCTCAGAGTGGCTTCGGCGAAGGTGTTTATCCGCAAAAGCTCAAACACTGTCTCTTCCATGAATTCAAGAGACCAGGGGCAATCGAGATGGAGAAGCGCCGCCGACTTCTGCAGGCGCATCAGATGCTCGCGCAGGTGGAAAGGTTTGGAGTTATAGGTGCGGAGATAATCAAAAACGGCATACCCCCGCAGTATCGCCATATCACTCAACGGCAGCGCCGCCTGCCCGGAATCGACAAACTCTCCGTCAATATAGTATGTTGCCATCGCCTTGCACCGAAATTGAAAATTGATAAGATGTTAGACTATTCCCTCAATTTAGTACGGGAAGCCGGCCGTCGCTGCAACCTTAATCCGCACTTTGTGCATTTTGATGTGCTCCGGGCGCCTCCGCCGGCAACACGCGCAGCCGGCGGCCAGACCTTGACAAGCCGCGCGGCAGAAGTGTATGGTTGTTGATAACATATGCTCACAGACACCGCCGCCGACAGAGGCTTTCCCAATTTCCGCGGCAAACGAAATGGTGCCACGGGAATCCACCGGTTTGCGGGCAATCATACCAGCAATCATACGACAGCAACATCTTTTACTCTTACAATTGGAGGAATGTAATGGCAGCAATCAAAGGCACCAAAACCGAACAGAACCTTCTCAAGGCATTTGCCGGCGAATCGCAGGCGCGAAGCAGATACACCTATGCCGCTTCCGTCGCCAAAAAAGAGGGATACGAACAGATTTCCGCCATCTTCCTGGAGACGGCCGAGAACGAGAAAGAGCATGCCAAACGTTTTTTCAAATTCCTCGAAGGCGGTGATGTGGAAATCACCGCCTCCTACCCGGCGGGCATCATCGGCAATACGCTGGAAAATCTCAAAATGGCCGCAGCCGGTGAAAACGAGGAGCACAGCAAGCTCTATCCTGAATTCGCCCAGGTTGCCGAAGTGGAGGGTTTCCCGGAGGTGACCGCAGCCTTTACCATGATCTCCAAGGTCGAGGAAGAACACGAAGCCAGGTATAGAAAACTCATCGCCAATCTCGAGAAAGGCGAAGTTTTCAAAAAAAGCGAGACGGTACGCTGGAAGTGCAGAAACTGCGGTTTTGTCCACGAAGACCAGGAAGCTCCCGAGCTCTGCCCGGCATGCGCCCATGAAAAGAAACACTTCGAAATCAAAGAAACCAACTACTGAGCAAAAAGTCCTTTTTCATTCATACCCTTACACGGCAGAGGAGACAGGGGAAGTCTTCATCTCCTCCGCCTGTTTCCTGCTCACGCCTCAAGAACAACAGGCCTGCATAGACCCTTTTCAAGCCCTCCTCCTGCCGTCCGTTAAAGGAGATCCTCTTTCAACTCATTGAACTTACAGGTCAACACCAGTGCGTCGTCTTCTATAACCGTTTTCACCTTGTAGGGCAGCGACTTGAAAAGGCCGATCATGGCCTTGTTGCCGGGCACGGTGTAGGCCATGAGTCCGGATATGCCGTTGCTTCTCGCCGCTTCGGCCAGCTTCTTGAGAAAGATCTTGCCCAGCCCCTTGCCTTGATACTCCTCGTTGATGGAAAAAGCCACCTCGGCCATATTGCTCTCAACCACGAGCAGATATTCGCCGACGGCGATGACCTCGTCGAAACCAATCTCGCCGACGACGCCGATGAGCGTCAGATCCTTGATGTAGTCGATATGCGATTTGTTCTCCAGATCGGAACGGTTGAAGCTCTGCTTGTCATGGAAAAACCGTGAGAGAACGTCCTTCTTGTTGAGTTTATAGTAATGCTCCTGAATTCTTCTCTCATCCACCGGCTTTGCCGGCCGGATGGTGATTTTCTTGTCATCGCGGACTATCTGGTCCTCGAGCCCCACCGGATAAACGGCCCTGACCGCCTCTCCGAGGCTTCTTTCTTTGCCGATCAGGCCCATTTCCTTGGCGATGCTCAACAGTTCGTCGCGGAAATCGGGATGGGCGATGGTGATCATGGCCATAACCCGCTCCTGCATACTCTTGCCGAAAAGATTGGCTATGCCGTACTCAGTGGCCACCCAGTGGACATCGCCGCGCGGCACCACCACCGGTACGCCCTCGGTTATGGGGATAATGGTGCTTTTCTTGCCGTCGGGAGTGGTGGAGGGCAGAAAGATAATGGACCTGCCACCCTTCGAGCGGCGGGCGCCCCGGACAAAATCGGGTATGCCGCTGACTCCGGCATAGAGCGTCTGGGCGGCGGCCTCGGCCGTCACCTGGCCCATGAGATCGATCGAACGCGCCACATTCATGGAGA
>JBEPWT010000297.1:0-3087 GCA_041642275.1 Desulfopila sp.
GCCAGCGGCTCGGTCAGCTCAGGGGCGAAAACTCCGAGAACCTGGACATTGGCTCCGGCGGGGTTGGTCAGCGGACCGAGGATGTTGAAGACCGTACGGACGCCAATCTCTTTGCGGGGACCGATGGCATGCTTCATGGCGCCGTGCAGCGCCGGCGCGAACAAAAAGCCTATGCCCGTCTCGCGTATGCAGGCGCCAATATCCTCGGGAGGAAGGTTGAGCACCACGCCCGCGGCTTCGAGAACGTCGGCGCTGCCGCATTTGCTCGATATCGACCTGTTGCCGTGCTTGGCGACGGTTATGCCGGCGCCGGCGACGACGAAGGCCGAAGCGGTGGAAACATTAAAGGTCCCGGAACCGTCGCCGCCGGTACCGCAGGTATCGACCACCACCCCATCTTCTGAAATGATGACTCCGGTATCGATGCGCGTTGCCTTCTGCCGCATGACCCTGGCAGCTCCGGTGATTTCCTCGACGGTTTCGCCCTTCATGCGCAAAGCGGTGATGAAGGCGCCGATCTGGGCCGGGGTTGCCTCGCCGCTCATTATCTCATTCATTACCGTGAGCATCTGCTCTTCGGTAAGATCCCTGCCTGCTATCACCAGCCCTATGGCTTCTCGTATTTCCATGATGTTTTCGGCCCCGCGCTTTCGGTTCAAAGTGAGTGCAGTTCACCCTCTCTCTGGGCGTGCTCGATTCTCTGCAGATAATGAGGCGAAGTAAAGTTTTCCAGCAGGCGGATGCCCGCCCGGGTCATAATGGATTCGGGATGAAACTGTACCCCTTCCACCGCCAGCGTCTTGTGACGGACCCCCATCAACTCTCCCTGTTCGGTTTTGGCGGTTATGGTCAGGCATGGAGGTAAAGTGGCATTTTCGATGACCAGGGAATGATAGCGCATCCCCTCGAAAGGATTGTCCAGCCCCTCGAAAACCCCTCTGCCGTCGTGGTGCATCTCACTGGTCTTGCCGTGCATGATGCGTCCCGCCCTCACCGTCCTGCCGCCGAAGGCCTCGCCGATGGCCTGGTGGCCAAGACAGATGCCCAGCACCGGAATTCTGTCGGCGAAAAAGCGAATGGCCTCGATGGATATGCCGGCATCCGCCGGCGTGCCCGGCCCGGGGGAGACCAGCAGCCGCTGGGGCCCGAGAGCGGCGATCTCCTCAACCGTCACGGTGTTGTTGCGAAAGACTCTGATATCGGCGGTCATGCCCGCTTTCTTGTAGCTGCCGGCAATGGTCTGCACGATGTTGTAGGTAAAGGAATCGTAATTATCGATTATGGCAATCATCACTCAAAACCCCTTCTCCGCAAGCTCCACGGCTCTTCGCAGACCCATGGATTTATTGACCGTCTCCTCAAACTCTTTTGCCGGATCGGAATCGGCGACTATGCCGGCGCCCGCCTGGATCCAGAGGTTGCGCCCCTTCATGACGAAGGTGCGTATGGTTATGCAGAAATCCATATTGCCCGAAAAACCGAAGTACCCGACCGAACCGGCATAGGGACCGCGCCGTTCGGGTTCGAGTTCGTCGATTATCTCCATGGCGCGGATCTTCGGTGCGCCGCTTACCGTCCCGGCGGGAAAACAGGCAGCCATGACGTCGAACTGATCCTTGCCCTCGGCTATGACGCCGTGAACTCCGGAGACTATATGCATGACATGTGAGTATCTCTCGATTACTCCGAGATCTTTTACCTCGACGGTGCCGGCCGCCGCTACTCTGCCGACGTCGTTTCTGCCGAGATCCACCAGCATAAGATGTTCGGCCCGTTCCTTGGGATCGGCGAGCAATTCCTGCTCCAGCGCCTGGTCCTCTTCGTCGGTGGTTCCCCGTTTTCTCGTGCCTGCTATGGGACGCAACTCAATGGAAGGCCCCTCCTTGCGCACCAGAATTTCCGGTGATGAGCCTATCTGCACCAGATCGTCGATTTTGAGAAAGAAGAGATAGGGGCTGGGGTTGATATGCCGCAGCGCCCTGTACAGCTGTAATGGAGCGATATCCGTATTGGTATGAAAACGCTGAGAAAGGACCACCTGGAAGATGTCGCCGGCAAGTATGTACTCTTTTGCCTTCTCCACCATTTCCTCGAAGAGCTGCGGCCGCATGTTGGAGGTAAAGGTGTGTCTTTTTCCTTCGGCGCCTGTTGTATCGGCAACGTGATTTTCCGGCACCGCCCCCCGGACTCTGGTAATTACACCTTCAATTTCCTTCTGGGCAGCCTCATATTGCTCTCTGACGGAATGCGTGCCGTCGATTCGGGACCAGCAGACAATCGTCAGCGTCTGCTGAAAACTGTCATGCACCAGGACAATGCGGGGAATGATGAATGCCGAATCAGGAATATCCATCGCCTCATGTCTGTCCGGCAGATCCTCGATGAAGCGCACCATGTCGTAACCGAGATAGCCCACTGCCCCACCGCTGAATCGAGGCAGCCCCTGAGGTTCGCAGGCATCAAAAGAGCTGACCATCTTTCGTATATATTCCAGAGGATTAACATTTTTGTACTCGACCTTTTCTCCACTTTCGAGATATTCAACGCCAACCCTGCTGCCGGTGGATGTAAACTTCAGCAGCGGATCGAAACCGATGAAAGAATATCGCCCCCATTTTTCCCCGCCCTCCATACTTTCGAAGAGAAAAATATGGTCATGACTTTCTGCTACTTTGGCAAACAGTGTCAGCGGCGTATCGAGATCGGCAATGATCTTGCGATACACCGGTACGAGATCGGAGTCGGTGGAGAGGCTCTCGAATTCCTGAAATCCGGGAGAATATGTTTCGTAGGACATAATGGTCGTATGGTAATGATCTGTGGTCAGCCGGCCATCTCACCAAGAGATTTGCGCTCCACTCGATGAACCGGAAAAGTTCCAGTATTTATCCACAATCCGCAGCACTTACGTCCAAAAAGGCGGAGCTTGCAAATCCTGTCCGAAATCCTCCAAGAGAAGCACTCGTCTGAGGCCGATGATCCAGGAGAAGATAAACACGGGCCAACATACCATATATTGTGGGAATTACCACCACCTTAAATGGAGTGGTGGCTGAGAGGGTACACGTGGACTATGACAAAAGAAAG
>JBEPWT010000298.1:0-3067 GCA_041642275.1 Desulfopila sp.
CTGGTGGAAATTTTCTCCGACGAATTCGATCGCGAACATACCTGCAAAAACTGCAAGGAAAAAATCGATTTCAAGCAGTGCCAGTTAGACGCCAAAGGCTTCGACAAGACCCCGAGGTGACAGGCGGCACCTTAGCCACAACGACGCCACAGAGACAGAAAACCGAGCGGCAAGGAGAGGGTAAGCGCTTGCCGCTCGAGCATCTCTGTCCCCTTCTTTGCCCCCTGCAAACGGACACCATATCCGCCTTCCCCGGACAGCGGCGATATCCCCCGCCCTCCTTTTTCTCACCCAGGAAGTACCACAGGCATTTTCTCCCATGGGAGAAGAAGGAGCCTGCAAGACTGCCTGTTTTGCAGATCCCGATGGTCAGGGGTAAGGCAAAAAAAAGGGCCCGAACATCGGGCCCTTTCGGTATGGAGGGGAGCCTGCAGCAGTTTTACAGCAGGGCCAGCAGAACGCCGGCGGCAACCGCCGAGCCGATAACGCCGGCAACGTTGGCGCCCATGGCGTGCATGATGAGATGATTCTGGGGATTGGCTTCGAGACCGACCTTGTTGACCACCCGGGCGGCCATCGGAACCGCGGAGACACCGGCGGCTCCGATCAGCGGGTTGATCGGAGATTTGGACATTTTGTTCATGAGTTTGGCGATAAGCACGCCCGAGGCGGTGCCGATGCAGAAAGCGATCATTCCCAGGGCGAGAATGCCCAAGGTTTCGAGATTGAGAAATTTGTCCGCCGAGAGCTTGCTGCCGACGCCGAGGCCTAGAAAAATGGTCACCGTATACATCAGTGAGTTTTTGATGGTATCGGAGAGGCGATCGATGACGCCGCACTCCTTGGCGAGATTGCCGAGCATGAACATGCCGATCAGCGGCGCCGCAGAGGGCAGCAGAGTGGCGCAGATTCCGAGGACCATCAGGGGCAGAAGGATTTTTTCGATCTTGGACACGTGGCGCAGCTGCACCATTGTAATCTCTCGTTCCTCCTTGGAGGTCAGCCATTTCATGATCGGCGGCTGGATCAGCGGTACCAGCGCCATATAGCTGTAGGCGGCGATGGCGATGGAGCCCAGCAGCCTGGGGGAGAGCTGGCTGGAGAGGAAAATGGCCGTCGGCCCGTCGGCGCCGCCGATGATGCCGATGGCGGCGGCGTCGCGCAGGGTGAAATCGATTCCGGGCACGAAGTCGGTGAGCAGCAGTGCCCCCAGGAGGGTGGTGAAGATACCGAACTGGGCCGCACCGCCGAGCAGGATGGTCTTGGGATTGGCGATCATCGGGCCGAAATCGGTGAGCGCTCCCACACCCATGAATATCAGCAGAGGAAAGATGCCGGTGACGATGCCCACCTCGTAGATGTAATAGAGGATGCCGCCAGGATCGGCGATGCCCGCCATGGGAATATTGGCAAGGATGGCGCCGTAGCCGATGGGAATAAGCAACAGCGGTTCGAACTGCTTGAAGATGCCAAGATATATAAGGATCAGGCCGACACAGATCATCAGTATTCTGCCGATGCCCAGGGTCCAGTCCTTGGTCATCTGATCGCTGATGATGCCGGCGACGCCGGTGGTTTTGAACAACTTGACCACCAGTTCGCCCATGCCCGGCAGCTGCTGGCTGACGCCGCTTATCGGAATATCGGCGACCACCGCCTGGGCGGCTATGGTGCCGAGAACGGCTCCCTTGTCGATCATGGTGTAGGTGGTATAGCCGACATCGACGACCTTGCCGGCGACGCCGGCATGAAGGACGATTTTGGTACCGTTGTCCTTTTTCAGGGTGGCGATGGGGTCCCCACTGTATACCAGGCTTCCCGGCGATACATCGATACTCAGTATTTTGGCGTCGGCCGGGGAGAGAATCTCCACCAGCGTCTCATCTTCCGCCCATGCCGATGAGAGACCGGCCAGACAAAATCCGAGCACGGTGAGTAAGAACATTCGCATTTTCATAATACTTTCCCGATAGCAACGAAGAAAGAAAACACGGCCCGCGGGCTGCTGACGCAGGCCGTAAAAAGATTTAGGCTATGGTTACCAGCGGTTCCGAGGTCTGCACGGTGTCACCGGCGGCAACGTGGACAGCGACGATTTTCCCGGCCAGCGGCGCCTTGACTTCGGATTCCATTTTCATGGCCTCCATGATCACCAGCGGCGCGTCCTTTTGCACCTCATCACCGACATCAACCATGACCTTGACGATATTGCCCGGTGTCGGCGCTTCGATTTCGGTGCCTTCGGCGGTCTCGGCTACAGGCGGCGCCGGAGTCGGGCTGCTGGCCGGCATGGCCTGGAAACCCTGGCCGCTTTCGGCGACGACGACGTTGTAGGGTCTGTTGTTGACGGTGATGGTATAACTGCGGGGGCCTTCGGCGGGAGCGGGAGCGGCCGGCTTCGGCCCCGCCTTTTTCTTCTCTGCGGGCTTCTCGTCGCTCACCTTGCGGACATTGACCTTGGCCTTGCCCAGGAGAAAATCGAGACCCTTCTGCTCGCAGCTGGCGATAATGAAGATATTTTCGTCGTTGACCGGCAGGTTGTTTTCCTCGAGTATCTTGGTGGCCTTGGGGATACCCGGCTCGAGAATATCCAGCGGATCATCGGTGAACACCGGTTTGCCCAGCTGTTCCGAAGCGATTTTGACGATTTCCGGATCCGGCGGAACCGGGGTCCGGCCGAAGTAGCCCAGCACCATATTGCCGTAGCTGGGATTGATCTTCTTCCATTTTCCCTGGGTGACGTTGAGATAGGCCTGCTGGAAGTAGAACTGGGAGACGGGGGTAACCGAGGTGCCAAAACCGCCGCGGGCCACGACCTCGGACATCTCCTTGATGACATCGGCATAGAGATGGAGGGTGCCGGTATCGCGCATCATCATGGTGTTGGCGGTGAGCGCCCCGCCGGGCATCGGCGAAAGGGTCACCGTCGGATGAACCATTTTGGCCTCGGGCGGATAGAAATACTCCTTCATGGCCTCGGTGAACACTTCGCTGGCGATCAGAATTTTTTCGTAGTCGAGATCCAGGGTGTAGTCGGTGCCTTTGAGGGCGTGGATCATCGAGAGGA
>JBEPWT010000299.1:0-3062 GCA_041642275.1 Desulfopila sp.
TGGTGTCAAGACCAAATATGTAGAGCATTACCCTGGTGGTGCAGAAGACGCCGACCTTGACCACCGCCACCGCATGCAGCAGGGCCGAGACCGGGGTGGGGGCGACCATGGCTCCGGGCAGCCAGTGATGCAGGGGCATGATGCCGTTTTTGGCGAACCCGAAGAGGCAGAAGATATAGAGCATGATGACCAGCCACTTGTCGAGGTCGGGGCTGAAAATGCCGTAGCGGATGTCGGAGGTGAAATCCAGGGTGCCGGTGAGCACATAGATGAGAATCATGGCCGGCAGCAGAAAGGCCTTGGCGGTGGTGGTCAGATAGACGATGTATTTGCGACCGCCGGCGTAGCCTTCCTGGTCCTGATGGTGCGCGACCAGCGGGTAGGTGCAGATGGAGACAATTTCATAAAAAAGGTACATGGTGAAGAGGTTGTCGGAGAAGGCGACACCGATGGCTCCGAAAATGGCCAGGGCAAAGCAGGCGTTGAATCTGGTCTGGGCGTGTTCATTGAGACCGCGCATGTACCCCATGGAGTAGAAAACGGCGATGGTCCACAGCGATGAGGCGACGATGGCGAAAATCATCGACATGGCATCGGCCCTGAGCGTTATGGTCAGGCCGGGGAGGATGGTGAACAGGTGGCAGACCAGCGTCCTGCCCGCGAGAATTTCAGGGATAAGAGAGAGGACGATGGCGAAAAGAATGAGAGAGGAAACACAGGAGATGCCTTCTCTGACATTTTCCTCCCTGCCCTTGATCATCACCCCGAGCGTGCCGATCAGCGGGACCAGCAGGGCGATGAGCAGAATCGTGTCGGAACCGATGGTATTCATAGCCATATCATGCGTTCCTTCTGTTAACCTTTGAGTTCGACGAGGTCTTCGGCGTCGATCGTTTTGTAGTTACGGTAGATGGCAACGACGATACTGAGCCCGATGGCGGCTTCAGCGGCGGCGATGGCCATGATGAAGAGGGTGAATATCTGGCCGACGGCCGGGTCTGGAGCGGTAAATCTGTTGAAGGCCATGAAGTTGATCGAGGCGGCGGCGAGAATGAGCTCCGAGGCGATGAGCATGCCGATCAGCGTGCGCCTGGTCACCAGGCCGTAAACCCCCATGCAGAAGAGCAATGCCGCTATGAAGAGGTAGGTGTTGAGCGAATTATACAGGGACAAGATTTCCATCAGCTGCTCCTCCCGCGCCGGGCGATGACCAGTGCGCCGATAATGGCTATCAAAAGTACAATGGAGACGAGTTCAAAGACCATGGAGTAATCAGTCAGCAGTCGCTGGCCGATGATTTCCACGGTGCCGCTGTTTTCCTTGGGATGTATCTGCCAGTCGGTTTTCATTATCAACAGGGTGAAGCCGCCGAAGATCAGGGCGGCGCTGATGAGACCGAGGGGGCCGCTCAAGAGGTTGGGCGGGCCATGCTTTTTGCTCTGTTCCGGGGCTGCGAACATGATGGCGAAGCTGATGGCAACGGCGACGGCGCCGACGTAGATCAGAATCTGCATCATGGCGATGAAGGGGGAGTTGAGGAAAAAATAAAGTCCGGCGACGCCGACGAAACAGACAATCAGTCCGGCGACGGCGCGGACAAGCCGTTCAGCACTGCAGGCGATGAGACCTCCGGCAATGGTGGTGGCAAGCAGAATGAGGAAGACTGCTCCGACCAGCTGGTCGGCATTGGGGAGCGGCAGGCTCATGAGTTATTCTCCTCCAATCGTTTCTTGAGGTCGATGATATAGTCTTCTTTGCGGGTGCTGGCGAGATTGTACTCCCTGGAGAATTCGAGGGCGTTGAAATTGCAGGCCTCCACACAGGAACCGCAAAGTGAACAGGTGGTGAAATCGAGAACATACTTGGTGAGGATCTTTTTTTTCTGGCCCTCTTCCTTCTTGCCGGCCAGGCTGATGCAGCCCGAGGGACAAGCCCGCTGGCACATCATGCAGACGATGCAGTTGGGGGTGCCCTCCTCGTCGGCGATGAGCTGAATATGGCCGCGGAAGCGAGGGGGCATCTTCAGGGTTTGGTAAGGGTACTGGACCGTGACTGCAGGGCTGAAAAACTCCTTGAAGGTTATGCCGAGGCCGACGAGAAGACTCCACAATCCGCTGAATATTTCACTAAAATAGGAAACCATGACTAGAGAACCTTCAGTAATGCCGCGGTGAGCAGCAGGTTGAACAGGGAAAGAGGAATGAGTATTTTCCAGGACAGGTTGAGCAGGCCGTAGATGGTCGTTCGCGGAAAGGTCCAGCGAATCCAGATGATGGTGGCGATAATGAGGTAGATCTTGATGATGAACCACCAGACCCCGGGATAGAGACCGAAGGGGCAGTCCCAGCCGCCTAAAAAGAGTATGGTTGTGAGACAGGCGCCGATAACGATGTTGGCATATTCACCCATGAAGAACAGTCCGAAGCCCATGCTGCCGTATTCGGTGTGGAATCCGGCGACCAACTCGCTTTCCGCCTCGCCGAGGTCGAAGGGCGCCCGGTTGGTCTCCGCCAGAGCGCAGATGAAGAATATGAGAAAGGACATCAGCATCAGCGGATTGAAAAGACCGGATTTGAAGGGAAAGACGTACCAGTTCCAGATTCCGCCCTTCTGCGTCTGAACAATGTCGGTGAGACTCATGCTGCCGGCGATCAGCACCACGGTGATGACGGTGATCAGCATGGGGATTTCGTAGGCGATGGCCTGCGAGACCGCCCGCATAGCCGACATCACCGCATACTTGTTTCTCGAACTCCAGCCGGCGAAAAGCAACGAGATGCTGCCGAGCGAGGCGAAGGCGAAAATGACGAGGACGCCGATGTTGAGTTCGTGGGCGATGATAAGGTCGCTGAAGGGGATGGTGACAAAGCTCATTACGGCAGGGACCATGGCCAGGACGGGGGCGGCGATGAACAGCGCCTTATCGGCTCCGCCAGGGATGATGAGCTGCTTGGCCATGAGCTTGATACCGTCCAGCGGCGGCTGCAGCAGTCCCAGCGGGCCGTTGATGTTCGGTCCCGGACGGCGCTGTATGCGGGCTGCGCCGCGGCGTTCCGCCCAGA
>JBEPWT010000300.1:0-3059 GCA_041642275.1 Desulfopila sp.
GTGTCTCTTGGCTGGTCATGATAGTCTGGTCACTGGTAGATTGTTATTGACTGCGGTTTCTGCACCGTTGATGTCGCAGCATCCGCAGCTCCTCGGTCTATTTTTTAGCTGATTACAAACTCAGCCTGGCCTCTAGCAAGGGGGCCGGGTTGCTCTTTTCGCGGGTGTCTGCAGCCAGGACGGCTGCAGCCAAGCCCCCATGGACGGGTTTATGGCGTCCCGTGAAATGAGCAACCCGGTCCCTCAGGAGACGTAGCTGTGCTTCATTGATAATCTCGTAAAAAGTCATCGAAATCGCCGGGATGGGCGCTGAAAAAAGATTCAGCCGAACAGATCGCCCCTGAGGACCAGATCGGACTGGCTGACAATACCCACCAGTTTGCCGCCCTCCTCCACCAGTATGCGCCGTATGCCGATGCGTTCCATGAGCCTGGCGACGTAGCGGATATCCATGTCCGGCCCCACCGTCACCACGGGCTTGGACATTATCTCGTAAATATGCACTTTCTCCGCCCGGCGATCGTCGATGAGGACCCCCTTGATGATATCCCGGGTGACCACCACCGCCCAGGCATCATCGTCGTGCCGCTTTTCAACGATCAGGGTGGTGGTGTGCTCGCTTTTCATCTTCTGGGCCGCCTCGGCGGCGGTGGCCATGCCGTCGATAAAATGGACGGCGGTGTTCATCACATCTCTGGCCCGGACGAGGGATGATGCTTTTGCTGCCATAATCGTTGCCTTTTGTGCCTGCAGGTTGATCTTGTTCAGAGATACTGGTCCCTGGCTTCTTTCTTGAATTTTTCAATCTGAGATTCCAGACCGATTACCTGGTCCACCGGCAGAACAAAGGCGATACCGGTACCCGGCTTGTCAAAACGCCCGGCCCGGCTGATGCCCTCGAGAATGGGATCGACCAGATGCTCTTCAACAAGAAACATAATGATGTCGGTCTGGGCTTCAAGGGTAAGGCCGAAAAAGGTTTTCGCCTCCCGTATGCCGGTGCCGCGTGCCGGGATGATCGTCGCGCCGGTGGCCCCGGCCTCTTTACCGGCATCCACGACGGTGTCGGAGATATCTGATTTTACACTGGCCAAAATCACCTTAAACCGCATGTCGAGCCTCCTTGGGTCCTTTTTTGCTTCGCCGCCGGCTTCTCCAGGCGGCCTGCTGGGCATATGCCATCACTGAAATTATCGGAAACAGGCTGGCAAAGGCGATGAGCCCGAAACCGTCCAGGGCCGGATCCCTGCCCGGCACCGCTTCCGACAGTCCCAGACCGAGAGCGGCAACGATGGGAACGGTCACCGTCGAAGTGGTCACCCCGCCGGAATCGTAGGCCAGGGCTATTATCTGCTTGGGAACGAACATCGTTTGGACGATGACCAGCACATAGCCTGCCAGAATATAGAGATAGAGCGGCGAGCCATGGACGATGCGAAAGGTTCCCAGGGCGATGCCCACGGCGACGCCGACGGCAACGGCAATGCGCAGCCCCAGTTTATCTATGGTACCGGCCGAAACTTCTTGTGCCTTGATGGCCACGGCCATCAGCGACGGTTCGGCTATGGTGGTGGCAAAGCCTATCAGGGCGGCAAAGAGGTAGATCCAGTAGTAGGACTGCCAGGATGACACCGGGGCAGCATTCTCGATGCCGGTGAGAAACTGCGGATCGCTCAGTTGCGCCGCCATGGTCTGCCCCAGGGGGAAAAGGGCCATGTCCAGACCCACCAGGAAGAGTGCCAGACCGACGATAACATAGACGACGCCGACAAGGACTCGGCTGAACCGGGGGATGGGCTGGCGCAGGACCAGAAGCTGGAAGCCGACGATGAGAACGAGAATGGGCAGAACATCCCGGAGGGTGACCAGCAGCGTCGTCGCAAACTGTATCAGATTGTCCATTGGTTCCCCCTTACCCGAAAACCAGTATGCCGTAACCCATGACAAAGACCATGGGCAGCAGCGAGGCGAAGGCTATGAGCCCGAAACCGTCCAGCAGGGGATTCCGGCCGCGGATGATCGAGGCCAGGCCGACGCCCAAAGCCGCCACCAGGGGCACGGTGACCGTCGAGGTGGTCACCCCGCCGGCATCGTAGGCGATGCCTATTATCTGTTCCGGGGCGAAGACCGTCATCACCATGACCATGATATAGCCGCCGATGATCAGATACTGGATGGGCCAGCCGCGAATGATCCGCAGGGTGCCGATGAGAATGGCAATGCCCACGGAGAAGGCCACGGCGATGCGCAGCCCCATGGCGTAGGAGGCGATGGCCGCCTCCTCGGCCGCTATGAGCCCGCTCTTGGCCGCCACTTCGCCGGATTCGCGGGCTATGGCGATGAGTGCCGGTTCGGCAATGGTGGTGGAAAAGCCCAGCAGAAAGGAGAACAGCAGAATCCAGAGCAGACTGCCCTTGCGAGCCAGTGCCTGGGCCAGCGATTCACCGATGGGGAAAAGAGCCATTTCCAGCCCCTGGACGAAAAGAGTGAGGCCGCCGACGACGAGCAGGCTGCCGACGGCGACCTCGGCGAAATTGGGCAGCGGCTGTCTGATGACCACCAGCTGGAAAAAGGCGATGACGGCGACGATGGGCAGAAGATCCATGCAGGAGGCCCACAGCTTTCCGGCGGCAAATCTGGAAATGGTCTTGAAAGTGAAAAATCGATTTGTCATTTTCCCCTGTCCCGCGCCGAATTCAGCAAAACAATGTAGCCCATGACCCCACAGATGACAGAGCCCGAGATAATGCCGATTTTAGCATACTCCTGATAGGCCGGCACCGTAAAGGAAAGACCGGAGATGAAAAGCGACATGGTAAAGCCGATGCCGCCCAGGCAGCTGGCGCCGAAGATATGCTGCCAGTTGACTCCCTGGATAAGATCGGTCTTGAGCAGTCTGGTAACTGCATATGTAAAAGAAAATATGCCGATGGGTTTGCCCAGCGCCAGGCCGAAAGTAACTCCCAGCGTTACCGGATGCAGCAGGGCGGCAGAGAGATCAATGGCTCCCAGAACGACGCCGGCATTTGCCAGGGCGAACAGCGGCAGCACCAGAAAAC
>JBEPWT010000301.1:0-3050 GCA_041642275.1 Desulfopila sp.
TGTTATCGCCGAGGGCATCGAAACCGAAAACGACCTCAAGGTCTGCCATGATTTCGACATTGTCCTTATGCAGGGTTATTATTTCGCCAGACCGGAGCCGAAACTGGCGATCGGCGAGGAACTGGCGATGCTGCCTGCCGGCGGCGGCCAGTCACGGGTCAAGGCTTCCTTCGACGAGGTGATCTGTATAGAGGATATCGCCGCCTATGCCCAGCCGGTGGGAATCAATGAGCGTGTTCTTCGCGTCCTCGACCGCTTTGCCGAGGATGCCGACCTCTGCTGTGTGCCGGTACTGAGCGGAGAGAAGGTCTGCGGCATGGTCAACAGGCACCGATTCATGGAAAAGCACATGGTCGGCCGGCACGGCTATGGCATGAACCTCAATTATTACAAGAAGGTCGAAGACATTCTCGACGGCGAGTTCCTGCAGGTGCCCAACTACATGCCTATCGAGGAAGTGGCCAAAAAAATCAATCTGCGCAAGAACATAAGCATGTACGACGACATCTGTGTCACCCGCAGCGGCAAATACATCGGCACGGTGGCCGTCGGCGCCATACTCGACGCGGTAACGGACAAGAGCATATCGCTGGCCAAGGGGGCCAATCCCCTGACCGGCCTGCCGGGCAATGAATTCATTCAGCGGGAGATCGTCAAGATGTTGTCGCAGTCGGTCCATTTCGATATCTGCTATATCGACATCGATTCCTTCAAACCCTATAACGACAAGCACGGCTATGCCCTGGGCGACGAAGTCATAAAGGAGGTCGGCCGCATCGCCGTCGCCTCGGCGAAGAAATTCAAGGTCAACGGCATCGGCTTTGCCGGTCATATCGGCGGCGATGATTTTATCCTCATTACCCGGCCGAAGCAGTCCATTGCCGCCTGCGAGTTCATAATCGAGAATTTTCGCCGGATGCTGCCCAGGTTTCATACCCAGGAATCGGTGGAAACCGGCTGCTACACAGGCGTCGACCGCCAGGGCTCCGTCCAGGAGTTTGCCCTGCTGTCGCTTTCCATCGGCATCGTCAGCACCGAAGTCCATCACATCACCTCAGCGGCGGAGGTTTCCTCGATCGCCAGCGATCTCAAGAAACGGGCCAAGGAAATCCCAGGATTTGCCATCATCAGGGACCGGCGCCAGGGGTCGTGGTTCGAGTATTCCGAACGGGTGCCAAAGGCCTGTTAACCCGCCTGTTGCGCCAGCCTGCGGGTTCGCCCTCCCGGTATCCCTTAATACCTGCGGCTTGTGCCATTCATTTTCATAGTTATAATAAAGCCATGCACTTGCATCGGGACCGATAACACGGCCTTGGCTGAGAAATTTTGACTCATGCTCGGTACCGTCTGCCGCTGCCGCCGCCGCTGAATTCGACAACCGTCGGTCCGATGATTACCTCTGTCCCCAGATACGCCAGTCTGGATTTTTGACCCGTACTGGAGCAATGTAATGAAATATGCGGGCTCAACACCACCATCTGCTCTTAGATGACGGCGGCCGGATCGATGGAACAGTCCGAGACCGGAAAAACCTGGAAACGAGCCGCGGCTGCGGAAAAGAGATGCCATGAACATAAATGATCTGAGGAAACTTGGCAGATTCAAGGACATTGTGGCCATTATGGCCAAATACGGCTTCGATGACCTCGTCCAGCACCTCGAGGTGCCAGGCTCCGATCTGCTGCGCAAAGTCCATCCGGTGACCACCGAGATGAACAGCTACCAGCGCATCCGCGCCGCCCTCGAGGATCTGGGACCGACTTTTGTCAAGTTCGGCCAGGTCATGAGCCTGCGTCCGGACATGGTGCCCAGGGAACTGCTGGTCGAGCTGGAAAGACTGCAGGATGATGTGCCGATGGCCGATTTTGAGGAGATCAAGGCCATCGTCGAGGAAAATATCGGCATGTCGATCAAGGAGGCCTTTTCCATCTTCGACGTTGATCCCATCGCCGCCGCCTCCCTTTCCCAGGTTCACAAAGCGGTCCTGCGTCGGGAAGGCGATTTCGTCGCCGTCAAGGTCCAGCGGCCGGATATCGAAAAAAACATCAAACTCGATCTCGATATACTCTCAGGCATTGCCTCCTTTGTCCATGGGCAGTTCGAGGATCTCAGAAACTATGATCTGCCGGAACTGGTACGGGTAGTGCGGCGGAATTTGATCAGGGAGCTCGATTTTTCCCAGGAACTGCACAATATGGAGATCGCCAGATCCTACCTGGAAGAAGACGATTTCTCCATTCCCCTGACCTACAGGAACTATTCGACCAAAAAGCTGCTGGTCATGGAGTTTATCCAGGGAGCAAGATTCAGGGAGTTCGTCACCGCCTCCGAGTACGACCGCGAGCTGATCGCCACCGAAGGCCTGCGGGCCGGGGTAAAGCAGATACTCGACAACGGTTTCTTCCATGCCGATCCCCATCCGGGCAACCTTTTCGTCAAAAACGACATGAGACTCTGCATCATCGACTGGGGACAGGTGGGCAGACTCACGGAAAAGGATCGATTTCAGATCATCGAGCTGCTCAAGGGCGTTGTCGAAAAAGACAGTGACTCCCTGGTGCGTAATTTTCTGCGAATCTGCGAATCACGCGGCGACCTCATAGATCCCTCAAATATAGAACGGGAGCTACTGGAAATTCTCGATAACTATCACGCCTTTCCCATAAAGGATATCAACGTCGGCCAGTTCCTGCTCGACATGACGGAGCTGATGCGCAAGCACAATCTGCAGATGCCCACGGAATACGTGGTGATGATAAAGGCACTGGTCACCGCCGAAGGCTCGGCGCGACTGGTCTATCCCAACCTCGACATCGTCAGCGAGATCAGCGATTATGTCCATAAACTGGCCCGGCGGCGCTACAGGCCGGACATCGTCTGGCGCAGTATGCGCAATTCCCTTGCCAGCTTCTGGTTCAATCAGCGTCAGATTCCGCTGCAGCTGGGACAGATCGTCGGCAAACTGGAGCAGGGCAAGCTGGGGTTTACCCTCGATCTCAAGAAAATCGATGAACTGGTCAAGGCCCTTGAGCATGCCTCGAACAGATTGA
>JBEPWT010000302.1:0-3008 GCA_041642275.1 Desulfopila sp.
CCGACCACCCGCTTCGTGGTGCCTTACCTGACACTGGTCGGCACGCTCAAGGAAGAAGCCGCCAAGCTCGATCCGGTGGTTGCCTTCCTGCAGATGAAAAAGCAGTATGCCGCGCGGGTGGCCGAGCGGTTTGCCTCTAAACCGGAGATCCTGGCCGAAGAGAAGCAGAACATTTCCGAACTGCTCGATCGCAAAGGCACGCTGATCACCCGCCCCATCGAGCAACTGCTCAAAGATCCGCACAAACTGTCCGGCTGGTTGAGCCTCAACCGGAAAAACTTCCGCATCGAGAACGACAAAGTGATCTGGCTGCGCAATCCGGTCGTGATTCTGGGCGAGACTTACGATTACCTGAACATGACCTGGCGGCCGGAGGAGGCCGCGGCCGAAGTCATCTGGAGCCACGATGACGAACTGCTCAAGAAGGCGCTGCGTTTTTATGATGAACTGCGCAGCAGGTTCGGTCTGGCCAAGGATGACTATTTCAAGCTCAACGAAATGCTGCAGAGCGAAAAGCCGCCCAAGGGCTTCGACGCTCCGCTCTGGGCCGGCGTGCGGTCGGCTCATGCCGGCTACGAGGCGGGTATCGAGCTGCTCGGTATGTTGTTCATGGTCGGCCGGCAGACCCGTTTTTATGATCTGAAAGTCGAGCCGGATCTGGAGATCACCATTCCCGATTACCTGACCGACCCGGATCTGCAGTCCCGCATGAAAAAAATCCTGGTGCCGCCGCCGTCAACCAAGGCCGACGAGATCGTCACGCCGGGCGGTGGCATGTACTATGCCCAGGAAGCCCCCGGCCTGCCGCCGTTTGTGACCGAAGGCATGCACTTCGAAAAAGGCCAGCCGCTGTTCATCATCGAAGTGATGAAGATGTTCAACAAGGTTCCGGCCCCCTTCTCCGGCACCATCGACAAGATCCTGATCGAGGGTGGCGACGGGGTGATCGTTTCGAAGGGGCAGCCGTTGTTCAAGGTCACGCCGGACGAGAAGTTTGTTGAAGTCGACCCGAAAGAAATCGAGCGCCAGAAGAGAGAGACCACTGCCGCCTATCTGGCCGCCGTACTATAGGGCCGGGGGGGTGCCGGGCGGCATTCCGGTCTGATCGATGGAATTCGCCTGATCGATGCGGCTCCACCTTTGCCGGGTGGGGCCGCTGCTTTTCCTGCGAGGAGCAAGACCAGGCTCGGTTCAGGCTGCAACCCAGTTGTAGTCGTCGCCCTCGACCGATTCCGACAGGGCTTCCAGGAAGGAGTTCTCCTGCGTATCCTTGACGACTTCGGTGGCACCATGATTGATGGCCCACATGCTGCCGCAGATGGTGCACTCGACAATGTCTTCTGAAAACTGTTCCGAGTGCAGATCGAATTCGACGTATTGAGCTTTTTTACAGACGGGGCATTTCATGCCGGCTCTCCTTTTATTTTGATGGTGTAAATTACCACTTCTTGGGTCAGTTGGTTTATTATAACGGATGAGCGGACAAGCGCAAGCCAAAAAAATCCCAAAATAGTTGTTAAAACAGCATGTTATGCCGATTTTGCGTTCTGCTCTGCAAATCATTGGTTTAAAACTGCGGCTGAAGGAATGACCAGGAGTTGCCAGCACAGCAGAAAAAGCTCAGAAGAACCTGCCCCGGTGGCCCGTTGCGAGAGCTGGTTTTTGCCGCCGGCCAGCCCGGCGCGGAGACTCGACCCGGAGCGGGAAATCACCGCCATCCAAAGGGTTGGCTTTATCTCTGGCCGCAGTTGAGGGGCATTTTTGATAGTCTGGATAAAGTGCGGGTTGGTTCCGTGAATCCTTTCGCTCTGCCTGTGCGGATGTAAATAGACCCTTATTTTGGCCAGGATCCGATCGGAATGTTTTATCTTCAGCCAAATATATTGGAAAAATTAAGGCAAACGCATTCATGGCCCCAGATCAAACAGCGTCTGCTGGTTTTCATAGCGTTATTGGGAGGCAATCGTCATCAACCGACTCCTGCGGGAGAATTTTAGTCAAGCTGGAAATCCTTGCCGTTGCATATGTCGCAGATCGCAACGGCTCAGCTGAAATCAAACAGGTGGTCGATCTCCATTCGAATTTAATTTCAGTAAAAAGATTTTATCTTGAATAAACGGGATATTGACAATTCCGATGGCTTCGGCTATACCCGACATGCAGTAAAACCTCTTTTTATTTTCACATGGAAGGGTTTGCGGTGGAATATCAGATCGGTGCGAAAATCAAAAAACTGCGCAAGGCCCGCAAGCTGACCTTGCAGGATGTCGCCAGCGAAACCGGGTTTTCGCCGGCGCTGATTTCCCAGATAGAAAACAACAACGTTTCGCCGCCGATTGCCACACTGTCGCGGCTGGCCAAGTTCTTTGACGTCAAGATGGGTCTGTTCTTCGAGGATGACGAGGGTGAACTCAAGTTCGAAGTGGTGCGTCGATCGGAGCGGCGCGAAGTCAGTCGGGTGATCTCGATGGCCGGGACCGGCCACGGCTACACCTATGAGACCCTCTCCTTCCGCAAGCGCAACAAGAAGATGGAGCCTTTCATGGTCACCGTATCGGAGCGTCCCGCCGAGGAGACCCTTTACAACCATGAAGGGGAAGAGTTCCTGCTGATCCTCAAGGGCAGGGCGGAGATCCTGCTGGAACAGGAACGCATCATGCTCGAAGAGGGCGACGCGGTCTACTTCGACGCTTCGCTGCGGCATAGACTGCTGGCCTGCGACGGCGAAGAGGTGCAGGTGCTGGCGGTGGTGACCCGGTAGGAACCTGTTGGTGAGAGGGCTCGGTTCCGGTCAAGTCGTATGGCCGAGGACGTTTGTGGCCGGTGGCGCTCTGTCATATTTTGAGTTTTTCCTGGCGCCTTGATATCCTGGTGACCAGGGGACTGATTTCGAGAAAGGGATTTTTAAATGAGCTGTTTTGACAAGAAGACCCTGGCCGCCTGGGAAGCTCAGGCGAAAAAGGAAAAGAAAACCGAAGATCTGGCCGGTTTCAAGTGGGAGACCCCCG
>JBEPWT010000303.1:0-3004 GCA_041642275.1 Desulfopila sp.
TTTTTTACCCTCACCGCCGCCGCCGGGATCTGCGGCCTGACCGCCCTGGCCTCCGCCACCACCTGGGACATGCCTACTCCCTACCCGGACAAAACCTTTCATACCCAGAATATCAGCGAATTCGCCGAAGATGTCAAAGAGGCGACCGGTGGCGAACTGACTATCAAAATCCATTCCGCCGGCTCGCTCTTCAAGCATCCCGAAATCAAAAACGCCGTACGCGGCGGTCAGGTGCCCATCGGCGAGCTCTTCCTCTCCCTGCTCTCCAACGAACATCCGGTCTTCGGCGCCGACTCCCAGCCCTTTCTGGCAACCAACTACGAAGAAGCCAAAAAGTTGTGGCAGGCCCAGAAAACCGTGATCACCGGTCTTCTCGACAAGCAGGGCCTGATACCGCTCTTCTCCGTAACCTGGCCGCCGCAGGGACTCTACACCAAGAAACCCATCAACACCATGGACGATCTCAAGGGCATAAAGTTCCGCACCTACAACGCCACTCTGGAAAAATTCGCCAATCTCGTCGGCGCCGCCCCGACCCAGGTGGAAGTTCCCGACATCCCCCAGGCCTTTGCCACCGGCAGAGTCGAGGCCATGATCACTTCGCCGTCAACCGGCGCCAACTCCAATGCATGGGACTTCATCGAATACTACACCGACATCCAGGCCTGGCTGCCGAAAAACATCGTCATCGTCAACAAGCGCGCTTTCCGCAAGCTTGACAAAGGCACTCAGGACGCGGTTCTTGCCGCCGCCGCCAACGCCGAAAAACGCGGCTGGGAAATGAGCATGCAGGAGACCGCCGCCAAAACCGCCATTCTCAAGGAAAACGGCGTCAAAATCGTCGAGCCCAGCGATACGCTCATGCAGCAGCTCAAGGCCGTAGGCGCCGAAATGCTTGAAGACTGGAAGAAGGAAGCGGGCGCCGAAGGCGAGCAGATGCTCGAGGCCTACCGCAGCAACTGATATTCTGCCGGCTGCGGGCCTGCCGGCCCGAAGCCTTGCCCGCCGATGGGGAGGAACAATGAAGGACAGGACTACTCTCTTGCGCCGCAGTCTCAACGGCCTGTACCTGGGCAGCGGCTGGCTGGCTGCAGTCTTTATAGCGGCAATCTGTCTCATCGTCGTCTGCCAGGTCGGTCTCAATCTCCTCGACCGCCTGGCCTCGCTGCTCACCGGTGAGGCCATCGGCCTCACCATCCCCTCCTATGCCGACTTCACCGGCTTCTTCCTGGCGGCGGCCTCCTTTCTCGCCCTGGCCTACACCCTGCGCCAGGGGGGGCACATCCGCGTCACCCTGGTAATCTCGCACCTGGGCAAAAGGGCCCGGCATATTCTTGAAATCTGGTGCCTGCTGCTGGCCACCGGCATCACCACCTATTTCACCTGGTATATCTTCGCCCTTACCCGTGAATCCTTCATATACAACGATCTTTCTCCAGGAATGGTGGCGGTGCCCATCTGGATTCCCCAAGCGGCCATGCTCCTGGGGCTGATCATCCTCTCCATAGCCCTGCTCGACGAGCTGACAGCCGCCTTGAGGGGCCGGACACCCTGCTATGTCGGCGCCGGCGAGAAACTCCTCGAAGACAGCGAAGAGCCGCAAAAGCCGCCAGGAGATCGACCATGTCCGAAGTAATCTTGACCATTTCCCTGCTCCTCGTGCTTTTTGCCCTTCTCGGCAGCGGCATATGGGTGGCCTTTTCCCTGATGACCGTGGGGATGATAGGCATGCTGATCTTCACCGAGGCGCCTTTAGGCGATGTTCTGGCCACCACGGTATGGGGAGCGAGCAACTCCTGGTCGCTGGCGGCGCTGCCGCTGTTTATCTGGATGGGCGAGATTCTCTTCCGTTCCAGACTCTCCGAGGATATGTTCGCCGGACTCTCTCCCTGGCTGACGCATCTGCCCGGCAGGCTGCTGCACGTCAATATCCTCGGCTGCGCCATCTTCGCCGCCGTCTCCGGCTCCTCGGCGGCCACGGCGGCGACCATCGGCAAGATGTCGATTCCCGAGCTGGCCAGACGCAAATATCCCGAATCGATGCTTATCGGTACCCTGGCTGGTTCCGCAACCCTCGGTCTGCTCATTCCGCCGTCGATCATTCTCATCGTCTACGGCGTGGCCACCGAGCAGTCGATTGCGAGGCTGTTCATCGCCGGGCTGCTGCCCGGCCTTCTGCTGGTCAGTCTCTTTATCGGCTATGTGATGCTCTGGTCGCTTCTTTATCCCCACCGCATTCCTGCCGGTGAGCACTCGCTGTCAATGGCCGAGCGCCTGAAGCGCTCGCGCCGGCTCATTCCCGTGGTGCTGCTCATCGCCGGGGTCATCGGCTCCATCTACGCCGGCATAGCCTCGCCCACCGATGCCGCCGCCGTCGGCGTTCTGCTCTCGCTGGTTCTCTCGAAATACACCGGTACCCTCAACCGCCGTACCTTTTTCGCCGGCCTGATGGGCGCCACCAAAACCTCCTGCATGATCGCCTTCATCCTTGCCGGCGCCGCCTTTCTGACGGTATCCATGGCCTTTACCGGCATTCCCCGGATGCTGGCCACCTGGATCGCCGCCATGGATCTCTCCCCCTATGCCCTGCTCGCCGCCCTCACGGTCTTTTTCGTCATCCTCGGCTGTTTTCTCGACGGCATCTCCGTGGTCGTGCTCACCACCTCGGTGATCATGCCCATGATCGAGCAGGCCGGCATCGACCCGCTGTGGTTTGGCATCTTCGTGGTCATCGTCGTCGAGATGTCGCAGATCACCCCGCCGGTGGGATTCAACCTCTTCGTCATCCAGGGCCTCACCGGCCTCAACATCCTGCGGGTGGCCTACGCCGCCGTCCCCTTTTTCCTGCTGCTGATGCTGGCCTTGCTTTTAATAGTGGTATTTCCCTCGATCGTCACCCTGCTGCCGGCGATGATGGGGGGCTGAAAAAACTCAGCCCACAATTACGCTAAAAGACAGTGTGGTTTCAAGGAGTTCTGCAGCATGAACGGCTGCGGCGGGGTCT
>JBEPWT010000304.1:0-2984 GCA_041642275.1 Desulfopila sp.
CGCTCTTCCGATCTTCCGGGGAAAGCGTGGTTATTTGCTGCCGTTCGAGCAGACACACCAAAAATCTGGCGGAACTGCTGCTCAAGCGCGGCCATGAACTGGAAAGAATCACCGCCCCCCTGCAGCTTGAAGAAGTTCGCGACCACCGGCGGGTATACGTCTGCGACCATCCCCTGCAGCAGGGTTTCAGCCTTCCGCAGTTGCAGGTCCATGTGCTTTCCGAAAGCGAGCTTTTCGGCGAGATGCGTCTGGGCACAAAGCCGAAAAAGCTGCCGCAACCGAGCGAGGTGCTCCAGTTTGCCGAACTCAACAGCGGTGATACTATCGTTCACCGGGATCATGGCCTGGGCATCTATCAGGGGCTGGTAACCCTCGATTACCAGGACGCCAAAAACGATTTCATGCTTCTCGAGTATCGCGACGGCGACAAGCTCTACCTGCCCGTCGACCGCATGAATCTGGTCAGCAGGTACGAGGGACTCTCCGATAAAGCGCCGCGCATCGACAAACTCGGCGCCCAGACCTGGAAGACCACCAAATCAAAAATCAAGGAAGAGGTGTGGAAGGTCGCCCAGGAGCTGCTGGACATCTACGCCAGCCGCGAACTGAAAACCGGCAGGAGCTTTTCACCGCCGGGCGAACTCTACCATGAGCTGGAGGAGTCCTTCATTTACGACGAGACACCAGGGCAGGACAGGGCGATCTCGGAGGTCATCAATGATCTCACCTCGGCCAAGTCCATGGACCGCCTGATTTGCGGCGACGTCGGCTACGGCAAGACGGAAGTGGCCATCCGCGGCGCCTTCAAGGTGGTCGAAGACGGCTTTCAGGCGGCCGTGCTTGTACCGACAACGGTGCTTTCCGAACAGCACCTGAGCACCTTCCGCGAACGGCTGCAGGGGTTCCCCGTCACCATCGAATGCATTAACCGCTTCCGCACCCCGGCCGAACAGCGCCGGATGACCAAAGACCTGGCCGGCGGCAAGATCGATATCATCATCGGCACCCACCGCCTTCTCTCAAAAGACGTGCGGTATAAGAATCTCGGTCTGCTCATCGTCGATGAAGAGCATCGTTTCGGCGTCACCCACAAGGAGAAGATCAAAAAGATCAAGTCCGAGGTCGACATCCTTACCCTGACGGCGACTCCCATACCAAGGACGCTGCAGCTCTCCCTTCTGGGCATACGCGATCTCTCCGTTATCTCCAGTCCGCCAGAGCACAGACAGCCCATCAAAACCTTCATCGCCAGGTTCGACGACCTGGTCATCAAGGAGGCCATAGCCAAGGAAATGCGGCGCCGGGGCCAAATTTTCTTCGTCCACAACCGGGTCAAATCGATCCAGAAAATGGCCTCGAGAATCCAGAAGCTGGCACCCTCCGCCCGCATCGCCGTAGCCCACGGCCAGATGGGAGGCAAGGAACTCGAGTCCATTATGGTCCAGTTCGTCAACAAGGAGATCGACGTGCTGGTCTCCACAACCATTATCGAATCCGGACTCGACATTCCCTCCGCCAACACCATCATCATCAATCGGGCCGACATGCTTGGTCTTGCCGAGATCTACCAGCTGCGCGGCAGAGTCGGTCGTTCTTCGCTGCAGTCCTATGCCTATCTGCTGGTTCCCTCTGTCGACGCTCTCAAGCGCGATTCCAAAGAACGGCTGCGGGCGCTGATGGACTACAACGAACTCGGCGGCGGCTTCAAGCTGGCCATGAGCGATCTGCAGATACGCGGCGGCGGCAATATCCTCGGCGTGTCGCAAAGCGGTCACATCGCCGCCATCGGCTACGACCTCTATCTGGAGCTGCTGCAGAAAACCGTCGCCGACCTCAAGGCCAGAAGGGAGATCGACGCCGGCCTCGCCGACGATGACGATCTCGATCCGGAAATCAATTTGCAGATTTCCGCCTATATACCTGAAAGCTATATCGCCGACATCTCACAGCGCTACATTGCCTACCGGCGGATCTCCTCCCTGACCTCCGCCGACGAGGCGCTCTTCGAAGATCTCAAGGATGAACTCACCGACAGGTATGGCCGGCTGCCCTGGGAAACCGAAAACCTCTTCGGTATTGTCGCCTTGAAAAAATCGCTCTGTGCCCTGCGGGTAAAAAAGCTGGAGAGGGGCAAGGATACGCTGGTCTTCACTTTCGTCGAAGATACGCCGCTGCAACCCGGTCCGCTGCTGGAATATGTCCAGAAACGGGCGGCAAAAGAGAGGAAGAAGCCGTCACGGCTGCTGCCCGACGGCCGGCTGGTCATCCCGGTGGAAGCCCATGACGGCAACGATGTTTTCGCAATATGCCGGCAATTACTCGCTGAACTCAACACGCTTACCCATGAATAAACCAGCCCCCGCCCCTGCTGCCACGCTGCCCTGGCATGATATCGACACGGTCATGCTCGATATGGACGGCACTTTGCTTGACAAGTATTTCGACGACTATTTCTGGGAAAAATTCCTTCCCCAAAACTATGCCAGAATACATCTGCTCAGCAAAGACGAGGCCGAAACCCGGCTTCTCGCCCGGTACAAAAGCGTTGAATCCACCCTCCAGTGGACCGACCTCGATTACTGGAGCGAACACCTCGGCCTCGATATCGCCCTGCTCAAGACCGAGATAACTCACCTTATCGGAGTCCACCCCCATGTGGTTGATTTTCTGCAGTGGATCAGAGCCCAGGGCAAGGCCCTCCACCTCGTCACCAACGCCCATCCGAAAGCGCTGGAAATCAAAATGAATACGGCCCGCATAGACCATTTCTTCGATGCGATCATCTGTTCGGCGGAGGTGGGAGCGGCCAAGGAACAGCCGCTGTTCTGGCGGGGACTGGAAAACCTGCTTGACTTTGACAAGGAGCGGACCCTGTTTGCCGATGATACGGAAAAAGTGCTGGCGGCTGCCCGCGACTACGGCATCGGCCACCTTGTTCACATAGCCCGGCCCAGTTCGCGGATTCCGCTGCGCTACTCGGATGA
>JBEPWT010000305.1:0-2956 GCA_041642275.1 Desulfopila sp.
CTATGACGCCGGCGACAACCTTGGGGTTTTCATAGAAGACGGTGGCACAGGAGTCGCAGACAAAACGGGGCCTGTCGTCGTCTTCGGGAATACGCTGGCTGACCCTGGCACCGCACTGATTACAATAATTCATACATCTTTCCCTGCACAATCTTGAAAACAGCGTTGCCTCGCCACGTATACCGGCAGGCATCGCCCCTGACTAGAAAAATATCGGGCCGATCAGTCCATCGTTTCGTAGGTGGCATCACGTGCTCCCTGCAGCAGCTGCAGAGAAGCGATCTTCACTTCGAAAACGGCTATATCTTCTTCTTTTACAAAAGTTGCAAGATGCGGGTGAACCCGAAGAAATCGCTCACATATGCTTTTTTCCCAGTCACTGTCCTCGACCACCGCACACCTGCCACTAACGGTTAAAGCACAGATCGTGTCCCGGGGCTGGGCCCGGCCATCGGCCAGACGGGTATCGATCAGCAGGGAAACCGCCGGATTGGCATTCAGGTTTGCAAATTTTCTGGTTTTTTTTGGCGTGAGCATATACAGACTCCGGCAGGTGTCGTCGGCGATATAGGCCATCAGTGAACAGTGCGGCTCCTCTTTCGAAAAGGTCGCCAAAACGCAGAGATTCTGCGATTTCAAAATCTTCCTCATTTCTTCCATGTATGGTTCCTCATCTCCTGAAGAGAGTTCGTTGCGGTTGTGGTGTCGCAACTCAAGTTGTGTCTGACTGCAGCCTGAACAGTTGCACGTGCCTACACCTGGGGTGTTGAGGTGGACAAACTGACACGTAGTTCACAATCGAGGAACTATTCGGCTGAGTCCGCCGCCGGTCTGATCCGCAGAATCCGGCCGCTGTCCGTGGAGACATAAAGCCAGCCCTCGGGACTTTCGATAACATCGCGGATTCGCTCATCGAGATCAAGCAGCAATCTCTCCTCTCCAGCCGGCCTGCCCTGTCCGTCTAGGGCAACTCTGTTGAGATGCACCATTGCCAGAGCTCCGGAGAAGAGATCGCCCCGCCATTGCCGAAAAGCATCACCTTTATAGACCAGCAGACTGGAAGGGGCAATCGAGGGGGTATAGACCTTCAAGGGATCCACCATCCCCGGTTTGCTGACGGCATCGCCGACGGCCACCGGTCCCCAGTACTCTTTACCATGGGAGACCACCGGCCAGCCATAATTCTCACCGGCGCGGATGATATTTATCTCATCTCCTCCCCGCGGCCCGTGTTCGTTGGACCACAGCTTGCCGTCGGCAGCATCCCAGAAAAGCCCCTGGGGATTACGGTGGCCGTAGCTCCATATCTCCGGCAAACCTTCTTTGCCGACGAAGGGGTTGTCCGACGGCACACTGCCGTCGACGTTGAGCCTTAGAATCGATCCGGCATGGGTGGTGAGATCCTGGCCGTTGGGCCGGTGGCCGCGGTCGCCCACGGAAAAAAAGAGATGGCCCCGATCGTCGAAAACAATCCTGCTGCCAAAATGCCGTCCCGTCTCCGTAGCCGACCGGGTTATCAGCAGATCCTGCCAGTCCACCAGGGTTTTTTGCTGCAGACGGGCCCGGGCAAGAGTCGTTGCCCCCTGTCCGTCTACCGCCTTGCTGTAGGTGAAATATATCCAGTCTCCAGCCGTGTAGCCGGCGACAACGGCGGCGTCGAGCAGGCCGCCCTGGCCGCTGTCCCAGACATCGGGAACCCCTGAGAGTTCCCTTATCCCGCCGCTGGCAAGATCAAGGATCTTGACCTTTCCCCGGCGCTCGGTGAAGAGCAGCTCCCCCTCACCGAGAAATTCCATGCTCCAGATTACCCCCTGGCCGTCGGCGACCTCCTCGACCTCGTAGGCCATCGCCTCGGATTCTCCGGTGAGAACCGTTTCGGCCCCGGCCGGTGACGGAAGAAACAGAAGCCATGTAAGAAGCCCTGCAATCTTGTGCATACTGCCCTCCTTCGCCTGTGGTTGAATGCTGGCTTTCCCGCGACGGTTGCTGGTCACTTTTAAATATATATAGTAAGGATTTGCGGTCGAAACGCCACGGAAACTTCATCGGCGGGAATGGGACCGGACATAATGGCTGCGCAGCAGATCTCCACCCCAGTCTCGCTTGAGATTGCGCCAGACGCTATGAATATGATTGGCGTTATTCTGAATATTGTCATATTCAACCACCGTCGACGGGCCATGGAGTCGGTAATAATGGGCCTGGCCCTTTAGCGTGGAACCGGCCCAGGCAAAGTGGATAGCACCGATTCCCTCCCTGTCGATCTGCTCCATTTCGGCCTCGGCTATCTGCGGCGCCATTCTGCCGGTATAGACCCCGAGCAGATCCAGCAGGCCCCGGTACTGTTCCTCTCCAAGTTCTCTGGCGGCAATACCCACAGGTTCATCGAGTTCAATGTGGGCCGCCCAGCCGGTGACGATGTCGTCCGGCGCCTCGGCACTTATGCAGACGCGCCGGCGCTGTTTTTCATCCAGCGTTGTCAGCAGCTTTCTCGCCAACTCCTCCTCGCGCGGCAGGGTGATAAACCCCTGCAGCGGCCCCTCGGGCACCGTCGCCGGATTGGCGCCGAAAAAGCAGGGACAGCAAAAGATTTTGCAGCCGTCGGCAACAAGAAAATTGACCGAGAGATGGTGGCCCTCGATGCGCCACCCCCACGTTGAATCCGCAGCCGGTTCGCCGAAGATGGTTAGATAATAGAGGCGGGGATCCCGTCTATGGCTTGCCGATCCCTCGAGACTGCCCAGAACTTCTTCCAGGCTCATGATATTCAAAGCGGTTCTGCCGCCCGACCGGCTCAACCCGCTTACCAAGAGCGCCAAAGCCCGCAAGCGCTGAGCTTCGTCCATCTCCGACAGGGACAGACCGGCACGTTTTCCCGGCCGGTAATCCCAGTTGAAACGCTCCCGCCCATCCACCGGAAAGACGCCTTTGCTCTGCTGCGAGGGCTGGAGACCAG
>JBEPWT010000306.1:0-2950 GCA_041642275.1 Desulfopila sp.
TCGCCGACGGTGAGAATGGTATAGTTCTGGGCGGCTTCGGCGATCGGCATGCCTTTTTGCAGGACACCGATGACAAAACCGGCGCCGATATTGATCAATGTTATGATGATGCCGGCAATGGCATCGCCCTTGACGAACTTGGAGGCACCATCCATGGCGCCGTGAAAGGAGGCCTCGCTGCTGATCTCTTCCCTGCGTTTGCGTGCCTGGTCCTCATCGATCAGACCGGCGTTGAGATCGGCGTCAATGGCCATCTGCTTGCCGGGCATGGCATCGAGGGTGAAGCGGGCGGCGACCTCGGCCACCCTGCCGGCGCCCTTGACGATTACCATAAAGTTGATGAGCACGAGAATGGTGAAGACAACGATGCCGACAACATAGTTGCCGCCGACGACAAACTGGCCGAAGGACTGGATGACGGATCCGGCGGCATCGACGCCCTGGTCGCCGCGCAGAAGAATAAGCCGGGTGGAGGCGACGTTGAGGGCGAGTCGGAAAACCGTCGCCGTCAGTAAAATTGACGGGAAAATGGAAAATTCGACGGCCTTGACGGTGTACAGCGTTATGACCAGTATCAGCAGGGCCAGGGTGATGTTCATCGACAGCAGGATGTCGAGCAGGATCGGCGGCAGCGGGATGATCATGATCATCAGAATCGAAACAAGACCCAATGAAGCAATGATATCGCTTCTGCCGAAAATGGCTTTCAGCTGATCGATGCTGATTCTGTTTTGCAGGCCTGATATTTCCATTAACTGCTCGCGTTCTTCAGTGAGTAGACATGGGCCAGTATTTCGGCCACCGCCTTGAACATTTCTGCGGGAATGGTCCCGCCGAGATCAACGGTATGCAATAAGCGGGCCACTGGAGGATTCTCGACAATGGGAATATCGTTTTCCCGGGCCAGCTTGCGGATATTCATGGCGATCACCCCGGCCCCCTTGGCGACGACCACGGGAGCCTCCATATTCTTTGCGTCGTAGCGGATGGCCACCGATATATGGGTCGGGTTGGTGATAACCACATCGGCCTTGGGCACCTCGGCCATCATTCTGCGCCTGGCCATTTGTCTCTGAATGGTGCGTATCTGCGCTTTGACCTGAGGATCGCCCTCCGTCTCCTTGTGTTCCTCCTTGACCTCCTGCTTGGTCATTTTCATCTTCTCTTCCATCTCATAGCGGACAAAGAGAAGGTCGATAAAGGCCAGCAGAATAAGGATGGCGCAGACCTTGGCCAGGATGATGCCTGCGGTTTTGGCAAGAAACACCAGGGTGTCGGGGATGCTCGTGTCGACCAGGATAAGGGCCTGTTCAAAATTGTCGGCGACGGTGGAGTAGGCGACGTAACCTATGAGAACTATTTTAAATAGAGACTTTATCAGCTCGACAATGGATTTTTTGGAAAAAATCCTCTTCATGCCGGTGATCGGATTGAACTTGTTGATGTCCGGCTGAAGCGGTTTGGTGGTAAACAGCCAGCCGATTTGAAAAAAGGAGGAGAAAAAACCGATGAGAAGAACGAGGATGAAAAGAGGGAGAAGAAGAAGGCCCAGCTGCTCGGTGAGATACAGGGCCATTTCCATGGTTTGCGACGGAGTGACGGTGATTTCGTCAATCGACTCGAATAAGCGTGCGAGGATTGTGGTAAATTCCCTTATGAAAACGGGAAGGTAGAGAACCCAGAAGAGAAGGAGAATAGTGAGGATGGCGGCGGTGTGCACCTCTTTGCTCTGGGCGACCTGTCCCTTTTCCCGAAAATCATTTCGGCGTTTGGCGGTTGCCTCTTCCGTGCGTTCGCCGCTTTGAGCTTCTTCAGCCATGATCGAGTCTGATTATGAGGTCAAAAAAAGTGGTTCAGAAGATTTGATTGCCTGGCAGTGATTGCCGGCGGCCAACGGACCGCCAGTGTTTCACCTGTAATTATGACGATGAAAAAAGTACATGCAAGAAAACAACCATTTCAGCAGGCAGGAGCGGCAAGAGAGGGGCGTTGTGGCCGAGGTGCCGGCAAGAGTCTGGGGAACAGGGGGGAGGCCGCTGTGTCGAAGAATTGATAAACTGCCGCGGCTAGTTGAGAAAGCGCAACAATGTATAAATGCGTTCGGGCAACATGTCAAATTCCCGACTCAAGAGTATTTTGACGAGCCCCAAAGTCAAACCCATGACGCTAAAGCTGATGATGATATTGATGGGGAAAGAGAGCAGGAAGACATTGAGCTGGGGAAAGCTCCGCGCCAATATGCCCAGGATCAGGCCGGAGAGCAGCAGAATGACCAGTATGGGGGCGCTGAACTGCACCCCGAGGATAAACATCCGCGAGGAAAGATCGGCGAGAAAGGGGACCGCCTCGCCGCTGAAATTGAGGTTTCCCGGCGGCAGAAGTTCGTAGCTGTGGACGGCGGCGTAGATAAAGTAATGGTGGACGTCGAGCGAGAGAAAGAGAAGGATGGCGAAAACATTCTGGAACTGGGATATCAGTGCTGTCTGCCTCTGGTTCTGGGGGTCGAAAATATTGGCTGCGGCGAAACCCATCTGGTAGCCGATTACCGTTCCGCCGTACTCCACGGAGGTAAAGATGAAGCGGGCAATGAGCCCTATCATCGTGCCAAGCAGCGTCTCATTGATCATCAACAGCAAAAAGGACGCTATCCGGAAATCAACGTCGACGACATAGGGCCGGAGCAGGGGAAAGAGCATCAGCGATATGGCTGCCACCAGGCCGGCCTTGATGCGTGCCGGCGACTGGGCGCCGAAAAGGACCGGGATGGCGCCGACAAAGCCGGCCACCCTGGCGGTGCAGATGGCGAAGACCTGAAACTGTTCAACGGGTATGAGTTCGACGAGCACGCGCTTTAGAAGGTGGCCAAGGTTTCGAAAACCCCGAGCGAGAAGACGGTGAGCACCTTGATGATCCAGGGCCCGAAAAAAAGCAGCGACAAAAAGACGACAAC
>JBEPWT010000307.1:0-2942 GCA_041642275.1 Desulfopila sp.
TCTATGTCCTCTCATCGCAGATGCACAGCGACACCGAACTCGCCTCCTCGGCAATTCTCGTCTCGACCCTGTTTTCTTTTCCCGTTCTCACATTTGTGCTTTTGCTGTAATTTTGATAATCTCGTAAAAAGTCAGCCACTGCGTTTCAGTGCCTTACTCCCCAAAAGCTGTCATAAAAAAACAAGAAATTGGGAATTACTTTTGAAGTGATAAATCTGCGTCTATATTCAAGGCACTGATCCCGCGCTGTTTTGCGGGACTAGATGAAAGAGCAGAAAAATGAGATGGTCTGCGACGGCGACGATGGCAACGGATGTCGCCTGTCGAATGAGCGCAACGAGAGCCTGCGGGCCGTGGCGTGAATGGCCTGGTATGCGGGACAATTCCCACAGCTTTGGCGCCCACGCTCCGGTGAGAACCAGAACAACTGCGATGGAGAAATGATCAATGGCGGCACCAGTAACTCTTTACGCCTTGTCCACCTGCGCCTACTGCCAGGCGATCAGAAAAATGCTGACTGACCTGGGGGTCGACCATGACTACCTCGAGGCCGACCTGCTCGAAGGTCCGGCCCGCGCCGAGGTGATGGCGGCATTGAAAAGCGTCAATCCCAAATGTTCGTTTCCGACCACCGTCGTCGAGAAAGAGGTTTTTGTCGGCTTCAAGGTACAGGAGATAAAGGAAAAGCTCGGAATCCGCACCGAGGTCGACGAACTCTACGAGCGTCTGCGCCAGGTCAACGAAAAAAAGGGATATTTTTTTAACCGCAACAAAGAGCAGACCTTTCAGCTGCTCAGGGGACTGCTGGTTAACAAAGACCGTTACGGCTACATGGCCTGCCCCTGCAGGCTTGCCAGCGGCGACAGGGAAAAGGACCGGGATATTATCTGTCCCTGCGACTACCGGCAGCCGGATGTGGCCGAGTTCGGCAGCTGCTTCTGCGGCCTGTATGTTTCCAAAGCCTGGAATGAGAGCGAGGTTGAGCATGTCGAGGTACCGGAGCGGCGGCCGGTGGAGCGTATGTAGACGTGGCAGGGAGATGATATATCAGGAACAGGGCGCTTTCTCTAATTGCTTTCTGATTACCCCTGAAACTCAGCTTACCCCAATTCCGAAGAGACAGGGGGCTCTTTTCACGGGTGTCTGCAGCCAGGACGGCTGTAGTCAAGCCCCCAGGGACATGTTTACGGCGTCCCGGGAAAAGAGCTCCCTGTCTCAAAAAGAGTTGCTGAACATTAGGGGTAATCAGGAATTGCTTTTGGCATGGCATGTTTTAGAGTTGCCCTATACCGTGAACAGCGGCATGGTATTCATGCGGCCGGCAATGCGGCACCTGCAGATGGAATTGAAGATTAATCGATCTCTGGAGAATATGATGAAATTGAAAGAATTTTTCGAAAACAACAGCGGCAGGGGAATTCTTTCCACAGCCGACGATAACGGTCATGTCAATGCGGCGGTCTACGCCACCCCCCATTTCATGGAAGATGGGCAGATCGCCTTTATCATGCGGGATCGACTGACGCATGCCAACATCCAGAAAAATCCCAAAGCAGCGTATCTGTTCCTGGTCGAGGGCAAAGGCGTCTCTGGAATTCGTCTTTATCTTGAGAAAACGGCGGAGGAAGAGGACACGCCGAAAATCGAAGAGCTGCACAGGCGTAAAGGAAAGTACCCGGAAGAAGCGGAAATCGGTCCCCGATTTCTGGTCTATTTCAAGGTAACCAAGATACTGCCGCTGATCGGCAGCGGCGATCCAGGCGTTAGTGTCTAATCTGGATATTGCAGGAAATATCGGAGCTAATCGCCGGCGGGCTCCGCAACAGAGGTGACGGCGCAGACTGAAGCCATACCGTCTTTGTCCAGCTCCTGGAAGAAGCTTTCTTTTATGTCGACAGTCCAGGCCCTGCTCCTGCTGCAGGTGTCGCAGCTCCAGATCCAGTGGACCTCCTCTGCGAAATAGGCATCAAAGCAGAAATCCCTCTCTCTGGTAGGCGGCCGCAGCAATGAATCCAGCTCCTCGGTGGTGGGAAGACGCCAGCAGTCGCTGCCCTGCCAGCATCGGCCGTTGAGATAGGTTATGTACTCATGGGCTTTTTCCCATGTCAACATGAACCCCGCCGCTTTTCTCTGCCACAGCAGACCGGTATCGAGGCATTCCAGGAGGACCGTGTTTCTGTATTGAAATCTGTGGGGGACATAGACTTTCGGGCGCATCAGGGAGTCGAGTCCGAGAGTTTTTCGCAGTTCCCGCACTCTGATACAACCCGGTGTGCTGCGCAGTGATCTGGGGACAACGGCCGGTCCGGCCTGATCACTGGCGATAAAGGTGCAGCTCTTCTGTGACTGGTGCTTCCACTCGGCATGGAGCTCTTCCAGGCGCAGACGCATTTGCTGGGCGCTGTCAAAACGCTTGTCCGCATCTCTTTGAATACTCTTGAAAAGAAAGGCGTCCCATTCCCTGTTGACGTCGCTGTTGCGCCTGCTCGGAGGTTCGATGTCGTCTTGGTTATGACTCACCAGCATGCCGGTTATGAGACGATAGGCCATAACGCCCACACTGTAGAGATCGGCACGTTCATCGGCATTTCGTGGATTTTGCTCCTGCTCCGGGGCGGCGTAATAGGGAGAGCCCACCTGCATGCCGGGTATGGCCATTTTTTCTTCTCCCCTGACCCTCGAGAGGCCGAAATCGATGATCTTGACTCTGTCGTCATTGGTGATCATCAGGTTATAGGGCTTGAGGTCGCGGTGGACGATGCCGGCAAAATGGAGTCTTTCCAGACCGAGAAGGGTCTGCCGCAGATAGGTATAGGCCTTGTTTATGCTCATGATCCGCGAAGGTTTCTCGAGGATGTAGGCCTCGCCGATAAGGGCGCCGATGGAGTGGGCGAAATACTCGAGGACAATGAAGGGGGCGCCGGCGCTTTCGTCGCAGTCGA
>JBEPWT010000308.1:0-2918 GCA_041642275.1 Desulfopila sp.
CCAGGCCCAGCTTTGCCAGGAGGACGCGAACGTCTTCCGCCACCCTGAAGCCGGTGGCGAGCACCACCATGTCGTATTTTTCCGTTATCTGGCTGGCATTGCCCTCCAGCGTGTAGGAGAGCTCCAGTTCATTTTCACCCTCGGCGGAGAGAATGGAGTGCGGCCGGCTGCGGATGAAGCGAATGTTGAAATCGTTTTTGGCCCGCTGGTAATAGAGCTCGTAGTCTTTGCCGAAGGTGCGCATATCCATATAGAAGATGGTGGTTTCAATATCCTCCTGGAAACGCTCCTTGGTAACCATCGCCTCCTTGAGGGCGAACATGCAGCAGGCGCTGGAGCAGTGCGACCCCGCCCCTTTCTGGATGCCGCGGGAACCGATGCACTGGATCCAGGCGATTTTTTTCGGCTGCTCGCCATTTGATGGCCTGAGCAGCCGGCCGCCGGTGGGTCCCGAAGCCGAGAGAATACGCTCGTATTCCAGGCTGGTGACCACATCCGCTTGGACGGCATAGCCCAGGTAGTCGAGATGGCTGGGGTCAAACAGTTCCGCTCCGGCCGCTAAAACGACGGAGCCTACACCCACTTCCCAGTTTCTGCCGATATCATCGGGCTCGATGGCCCCTGCCGGACAGACCTTCACCAGCGCTTCGATGTCCTCGCAGCTGGCCAAATCGATGGAATAGGCCTGAGGCGTTGCCTGGGGATAGCGCATGCAGGTCGGCGCCCGGTGGTCGAGTCCGGGGGTGAAGCGCACGCACTCGGGAAAGGCCTTGTAGCATTCACCGCAGGCCGTGCATTTGTCGAGATTTATATACCGCGGCTCGGTGCGCAGCACGGCGGTGAAATCACCCTTGTCGCCGCGAATATCCTCCACTCTGGTCATGGCCTGCAAGTCGATATGCTTTTGCCTGCCTGTCTCGGAGAGATTGGGGGAAATCGTGCAGAGGTCGCAGTTGTTGGTGGGAAAGGTTCTGTCAAGCTGGGTCATCAGGCCGCCGATATTGGCGTTGGTATCCACCAGGATGACATCTTTTTCAGCTTCGGCAAGATCGAGAGCGGTGCGGATGCCGCCCAGACCGCCGCCAACAACCAGTACCTTGCTGCTGGCCGGAAGTGTCTTTGTATTTTCCATTTCTACCTTCTTCATTACAGATTTAGGGGTGTGTCTCTACAGCCAGGCTCTCTTAAATTGCCGCCACATCGAGTATCTCGGGAAGCTTGTGCTCCCAGCCCAGCGTCTGGATTTTGACTCCCTGAGCCATTTTCTTCATGGCCGCCACCGTTTCTCCGGCGATTTTGATGCCCTCCTGCTCCCTGTCGGCAGACTTCCTGATCCGGCGGATGAGTTCGTCGGAAATATCGGCGCCCGGTTCGCTGTTGGCGATATACTGGGCGATGGCCAGGGACTTGATGAGAAAGACGGTGGCAATGATCGGTACCCCGAGCCCTTTGGCTTTCTCCATGAACGAGGCGAAACGGTCGGTATCGAAGACCGGCGGGGTGATGATGAAGGAAGCGCCGGCTTCGATCTTTTTCGCGGCAAGCTCCAGCTCTTTTGCCAGCTGCTTGTCGTTCTCATAGGGAGCGATGGTGCAGCCGGTGGTAAAGGAGGGCACGCCGTCGAGCTCGAACCCTTCCATATCCTTGCCGGAGGCCAGCGTCCGCAGCCCCGCGAGCAGCTCGACCTCGTCGATATCGGTCACCGTCTGGGCCTCCCGATGGTCGCTCTGGTCCATGTCTTCGCTGTGAACAACGAGGATGTTGCCGATACCCAGTACGTGGGCGGCCATGGCATCGCCCTGCAGCGCCAGACGGTTGCGGTCCCGGGTGTACATGTGAATGATGGTTTCGATGCCTTCCTGGCGCATCAGCACGCCGCCGGCCAAAGCGCTCATGCGGACGATGCCGTTGTCCATGTCGGGGACGACGATGGCGTCCACCCGGCCCTTGATACGGCGGGCGTCGTTTACCAGCCTGGCAATGTTGACGCCCTTGGGGGTGTGCATCTCGGCCAGTACGACAAATTCCTTCGATGATATTTTTTTCTGCAAGCTCATGGTCTTTTGTTCCTCCAAGTCAGAGATGTCCGTTCTTTCCTCTCCCGCCGTTAAAACAGGGCCGTTTCAGGATGGAAAACATCGACGTCTTTTAGATCTTCACCGAGATACTCCCTCTCGTTCGGTCCCAGGATGCCCAAAGAGAGACAGATGAGGGTCCAGAGATGCACCGTATTGTAGGTTCCGCCATAGTGGTGGGCGATATCATGCACCTGGGCGTGGCAGTTATGGCAGCCGGTAATGCAGTAGTCGGCCGTGGTTTCCACTATCTGGTCGAACTTGAATTTGCCGTAGGCCCTGCGTTCATCGGTATAGCCGGACTGGAGAAAACCACCCCCGCCGCCGCAGCAGTAGTTGTTCGACCTGTTGGGCGTCATCTCAATGACGTTGTCGGCGCCGACCACCGCCCTGACCACGTAGCGCAGATCCTCGGCGACCGCCTCGCCGTAGCCCTTGCGGATGATCTGGCAGGGGTCCTGGATGGTAAACTTGATCTTCCGCTCCCTGTTCCAGTCGGAGTTGACCTTCAGTCTGCCCTCCCGGATCCATTTGGCGTAATACTGGTAGATGGAAGCTACCTCGAAGTTGTGCTCGATGTTGAATTTTTTCAGTCCGGACCGGACTGCAAAGGTGATGTGGCCTCACTCGGTATTGAGAAAGACCTTGCAGCCGAGCTCGTCGGCGTGGTTCGCCGACACCCTGGTGACATGTTCCCAGCAGTCGTTGTCGGCCAAAAACAGACAGTAATTCTCCGCCGCCCAGCCTTTGCTGCCGTAGGTCCAGTCGACACCGGCCAGGTGCAGTATTTTCCACAGCGGCACCATTTCATCGGGTTCGGTCACCGGTTCCCGGGAGTTCTGG
>JBEPWT010000309.1:0-2900 GCA_041642275.1 Desulfopila sp.
ATCGATGGAGAGCAAGATGCCCTGGTCGTCGTCGACGATGAGGATGGGATCCGCCGGATTGCGTTTTGCCTTCATATCATTCTCCCGATGACCTCGTCCGGACTGTAGCGCGGCAGCAGCAGGGTGGCGGTGGTGCCCCTGCCGTATTGCGAATGAAAGTAGAGCCAGCCGCCATGATTGCGGATTATGGTGTCGGAAATGGAAAGCCCCAGGCCGGTGCCGTTGCTGTCCCGCTTGGTGGTAAAAAAGGGATCCTTTATGCGCTCGAGCACATCGGCCTCCATGCCCTGGCCAAAATCGCGAACCTCGAGATAGATTTCTTCGGACTCCTCGAGATAGCCGGTCTTTACATGCAGTCCCTGGTCGGGAGAGCTCAGGGCCTGGCAGGAGTTGACCACCAGATTGATCACCACCTGGCCCAGGCGCTGGCCGTTGCCCTGCAGGATAGGCAGGTTTTCGGCATACTCTATCTGAAAATCGGTGGTGGCCTTTTTGATAAGGCTCATCACCAGGCCGATGGCTTTCTCCACCACCTCGTTGAGGTTGACCGGTTCGAGCAGATCGGAGGGCTTCTGACCGGAAAAATCCTTGAGGTCGCCGACGATACGCTTGACCCGCTCGACACCCTCATGCGAAAAGGAGAGCAGTTGCGGCATGCGCCCGCGCAGGTCCGGGTAGGCCATGGTGCCGACGTCGAGATGCCCCACCCGCTGATAGTATTCGTCGGCTATGGGCTGCACCGCCTGCCAAAATTTATCGAAGACCCTTATATTGAGCATGATCGACGAGATGGGGTTGTTGATCTCATGGGCAACGCCTGAGACCAGGGTGCCCAGGGAGACCATCTTGTCGGCCTGCATCATCTGCTCCTGCTGAATCTTGGCCTGGGCCTCGCTTTTCTTTTTCTCGGTGATGTCGCGGGCGGTCATCAGATAGGAGGTCGGCTGCTCCACCGTCTCCAGCCGGGCAAATGTCGCCTCCACCGTGATCAACCGTTTATCCTTGAGAATGCAGTCGATCTCCAGCAGATAATCATCCTTGCCGCCATTTTCGGTACCGGCGACCTTTTTCCGAAACTGCTGCCGCTGGCCGCGGGGCAGCAGCGAGGTTATCAGCGTGTTTTCTATTTCTTCAAAGGAGTATCCGCTGATTCTCATCCAGGCAGTGTTGGCATAGGTGATGCGAAAATCGGCGTCGAAGAGGATAATGATCTCTCGTGCCGTTTCGGCAAGCAGCCGGTATTTGATCTCACTCTTTTTCAGCGACCTCTCCATCTGGCGCCGGTCCGATTCGGCGGTTGTCCCCTGCCAGATCACATAGACCGAAAGCAGGGCGATGAGAACCAGGATGAAGAGGAAAATATAGGTCATATGCCGGGTAATCGTCTCGATCTGGGCGTGGACGTCCTCGACATAGACACCGGTGCCGACGATCCAGTGCCAGGGGGCAAACTCCTTGACATAGGAGATTTTCGAAAAGATCCGGCTCGGATCGTCCTGCCACTGCCAGTGGTAGTCGACGTAGCCGCCGCCAGACTCCTTGACGGTCTCGAGAAAGGCCTGAAAAAGCTTCTTGCCCGCCGGATCTTCGGTCTCGCCGACATCCCTGCCCTCGAGATCGGGCCGGTAGGGATGCATGATCATCCGCGGCTGGGTATCGTTGATCCAGAAATAATCCTTGTTGTCCGGTCCGTAGCGCAGGCTGCGCAGATGGGAGGCGGCCTGTCTCTTGGCTTCCTCCACAGAGATCGATCCCTCTTTGGCAAGCTCGGCATAGTATTGAATGGAGCTCATGGCCGATTCGCTGAGGGCGTGTATCATCTCCCTTTTGCGGTCCATGAGATGCTCCTCGACCTTGGGCAGAATATATCCGAAGAATGTGCCGATGAACAGAAACATGGAGAGCATGACCGGCATGAGAATCTTCACCGGTACGGTATTGGGCAGGAAAAACCTGAACGAGGCAGTGTTCGCCATCCTTATCCTTGCTCCCTTTATTGCCAAAAATCAGCCGCTGCAGACGACACTTGCTTTCCCATACTCCTCCTTGATGAACTCGTAAAAACGCTCGATCTACGTCGTTGTAGATCTGAAACGGCGATCCCGGCGACTTCGATGACTTTTTACGAGATTATCCTCCTTCTAAATTGACCAATTGCAAGCAACCTATCGTGTTTTACAATTTTTTCCATTGATTTTCACGCCTGCTCAAGCAGTAAGTTGCCGCAAGTTGAAAACAGGGCTCTGGCATATGCCGTTTTATTGCGGCGATAAGGTATTGCTTCCCCACTTATCCTGAATTGCGGCCTGCACCACAATGACGGCAAATACACCCCTGGATTGGGCCCTGCGCCGCAATGACGGGCAAACAATACGGGAGAGAGATTTATTTTCACAAAATAACGTGAAAAAAGGTAAGCGCAGACTCCGATCAGTCCCCTCCGTCTTTCCAAGAAAAATTTAATCTGTCTCCCGGATGACAACCTCATAGCCGAGGTTCATACGTAATCAGAAAATCTATAAAATCTATTGCCAAAAATGGTTGAAAAGAGATAGGCTGACCATATTGAGGGTGTTTCCGAAAAGATTTTGCAAAACAGGCCGCGAAGATATGAGAGGATTGGCCTGGCCCTTGACTGCATCTGTTCACGGCAAAAGAAAAGAAAGAGGAATTTATGACACTCCCGAAACTTGTTGGCATAAATCACGTGGCTCTGGAAGTTGGCGACATCGAAGAGGCGCTCACCTTCTACTCCTCTCTTTTTCAGTTTGAACTGCGGGGCAAAACCGACACCATGGCCTTTATCGATATGGGTGATCAGTTTCTCGCTCTTGGCGAATCGAGCGGGACATCCGGGGATGATCATCGCCACTTCGGCCTGGTCGTCGACGACAAGGACC
>JBEPWT010000310.1:0-2896 GCA_041642275.1 Desulfopila sp.
ACCTCAGTGTTCCTTTCTTCAAGAATCTTTACCCGGATCTTGGCTATTTCTACATTGGCTTTGCCGTACTCATCATCGTCGGCGCCTCCAACGCCGTCAATCTCACCGATGGCCTCGATGGACTGGCCGCCGGCCCCACGGTGATAACCGCCGCGGTCTACCTGCTTTTTTCGTATCTGGCAGGCCATGTCGTTCTCGCCGAATATCTGCAGATTCCCTATGTTCCCGGCAGCGGCGAGGTCTCCATCTTTTGCGGGGCCATTGTCGGCGGCTGCCTCGGTTTTCTCTGGTTCAACGCCTATCCCGCCCAGATTTTCATGGGCGACGTTGGCTCTCTGGCGCTGGGGGGTTCCCTGGGTGCGGTGGCGGTTATCATCAAGCAGGAGATTCTGCTCGCCATCGTCGGCGGCATTTTCGTCATGGAAGCCCTTTCGGTCATCTTGCAGGTCGGCTATTTCAAGCTGACCAACGGCAAGCGAATATTTCTCATGGCACCTTTCCATCACCATTTCGAGAAGAAAGGGTGGCATGAACCGAAGGTGGTCGTTCGTTTCTGGATCGTTTCTATAGTTCTGGGACTTTTTGCTCTGGCAACGCTCAAACTGCGATGAAAGAGAATCCGCTAATACATAAAGACATGGCTGTCACCGTCGTCGGTCTCGGTATGTCCGGGAGCGCGGCGGTGCGCTATCTTCACGCCCTCGGCGCCATAGTCTCGGTGTCGGAGCGGCGCAGCTGGGAGCAATTGCGGCCTGACGAGCGGCAGCTGGTCGATGGCTGCTGCCGTCGCTTCGAGGGCGGAGGCCACAGCATTGAGCTGCTGCAGGATGCGGAGCTTGTCTTTCTCAGTCCCGGAATTCCTCCTACTCTGCCGATATTGCAGAAACTGGAGCACAGAACCGCAAGGATAGTCGGCGAGCTTGCACTGGCGGCGCCGGTGCTTTCGTCACAGACCATTGCCGTTACCGGGACCAATGGCAAGACCACGGTGACGACGCTGATCGGCGATATCCTCGAGGCCGCAGGCGAAGATGTGTGTGTCTGCGGCAATATCGGCAGACCGCTGCTTGACTGTCTGCAAGGCGAGCAGCAGCCCGGCAGTGTTGTCGTCGAGGTCTCGAGCTTTCAGCTGGACAGCGGAGGTGCATTCCGCCCGGATATCGCCGTTTTGCTCAACATAAGCCCCGACCACCTCGATCATCACGGCAGCTATGCCGAATACCTCAGGGCCAAAGCCAAAATATTCAGGAATCAGCGGCCAGGCGACCACGCTGTTATCTGTGACGACGATATTCTCTGTGCCGAACTGGGCAGAGATCTGCAGAATCCCGAGGTCTTCTTTTTCGGCCATGACAAGAGGTGTCAGGCATATATCTGCGAATCGGAGATTTATCTTCGGCTGCAGGCAAAAATGGAGAGGTATGATCTCAGGGGTACCGTCTTTGATAATTTCATAGGCAGGAAAAACTGTGCCGCAGCGCTTGGCGCCGCCCGCCTCGCCGGAGCCCCGGCCTCAGCGGCGAGGGCCGCCATCCAGTCTTTTTCCGGTCTGGAACACCGGCTGGAGCTGGTGGATACCTTTGACTCGGTTCGTTACTACAACGACTCGAAGGCCACCAACACCGGCGCCGTCATCAGCGCCCTGCAGCAGGTGCCGGGCAAGGTCATCCTCATCGCCGGCGGCAGGGACAAAGGAGATGACTATGGTCTGCTGCGGGAAATGGTATCGACCAAGGTACGCTATCTTGTGGTAATGGGTGAGGCCGCCTCCGCCATAAGCCGGGCGCTCGGTGATATCGTCCCCGTTGTCGCCGCCGCGAGCATGGAAGAAGCGGTGAGGCTGGCAAGCTCGCTGGCATGGGCGGATGATTCGGTTTTGCTTTCTCCGGCTTGCGCCAGTTTCGATATGTTCGACAGCTATGCCCATCGCGGCAGAGTGTTCAGGGAAAACGTGGCGAAAATCAAAAGTTCGGCAACCCCGGTGGGCTCATGAAAGGCGACGGCATGGCGATAAAGCTCCTTCTCACCGGCGGCGGCACCGGCGGACACCTTTTTCCGGCGATTGCCGCAGCCGAAGAGCTGCAGGCGAGAATGCCGCAGGCCGAGGTGATGTTCATCGGCACCCGCAGGAAGATGGACAGCAGTTCGCTTTGGCAATACGGCTTCAGGGTAGAGAGCGTCTATTGCTACGGCCTCAAGGGCAAGAATCTTCTCAGCCTGATCAAGGCCCTGGCGGCACTGCCCGTGGCCCTCGTGCAGGCGGCGCTGTTGATTCGATCCTTCCGGCCCGATGTCGTTCTCGGCGTCGGCGGCTATGTCACCGGTCCGGTTATCGCCGCTGCCAGGCTGCTGGGCAAAAAGACGGTGATCCACGAACAGAATTCCATACCAGGTCTGGCAAATCGTCAATTGCGGACCATGGTGGACCGCGTCTGCATATCCCTGCCGGGCAGTGCCGTCTATTTTCCCGGGAACAAAACGGTGCTGACGGGCAATCCCGTGCGCAGGCCCATCCGCGAGCTGGCAGCGGCTTCATCGCCTGAGACGCCGGCAAAGGCCAAAACCCTGGTGGTACTCGGCGGCAGCCAGGGCGCCCACCGGCTCAACGAACTCGTGGTCGAGGCGATCTGCGACCATGGTGCCGGAAGAGCATGTCGGATTATACACCAGACCGGAGAAACCGACTGCGAAACCGTCGGCCAGAGCTATCGGCAAAACGGCATCGATGCGCTGGTAGAACCGTTTTTTCGGGATATGGCCGCGGTATATGGCCAGGCCGATCTGGTGATCTCTCGAGCCGGGGCAACCACCCTGGCTGAGTTGGCCGTTCTCGGCAAGCCGGCGATTCTGGTGCCCTATCCCCACGCCGCCGACGGCCACCAGCAGGAAAATGCCC
>JBEPWT010000311.1:0-2884 GCA_041642275.1 Desulfopila sp.
TCGAGCGGAAATAGACCTGGGTGCCATCCTTGAGCAGCATGGTGGAGCGCATCAGGTCATCCCGTGGAAGCATGAATCCGGTGGTGACATCAGCCATTTCCGGACGGATATAATGTGCAGCAACTGCTGCCTTAAAGAGCTGTTCTCTAAAATTAGGGTGAGCGATGGAGATCAGTGCCATAACCCGTTCCTGCACGGACTTGCCATGCAGATAGGCAATGCCGTACTCGGTAACCACATAATGAATGGTGCCGCGGGTGATGGAGACACCGGCGCCCGGGCTGAGCCGCACAACCATTCTGGATCGTTTGGCATCGAGACTGGCGGAAGGGATGACTATAATGGTCTTGCCGTTTCTCGAGCGTGCTGCTCCTCGATTGAAATCAACCAGACCGCCTATCCCCGAATAGAACTTGCCGTCAACAGCGTCCGTGCAGACCTGCCCGGTAAGGTCGATCTCCTGACCGACGTTGATGGCCACCATCTTCGACTGTTCGCTGATGACATGGAAATCGTTGACATATTCCGTCGGTCGAAAGCAGAACAGAGGATTGTTGTCGACATAATTGTAAAGCCGTTTTGTTCCCATGCAGAAGCTGGTGACGATTCTGCCTCTGTCCGTGCTTTTTCTGCTGCCGTTGGCAACTCCGGCTTCGATGAGGTCGATTATGGCGTCGGTAATCATCTCGCAATGAATACCGAGATTCTTTTTTTCCAAAAGATAGGGAATGGCAGCATGGGGAATACGGCCAAAACCGGGAGTACGGCCGAGACCGAACTGGATGGTGGCATTGTCGGGAATCAGGGTAGCGACGTTTTTGCCGATGGCATGACTGATCTCGCCCAGCTCCTCTTCTTCTCTTTCAATAAGCGGTACATCAGCCGGCACCAGGATATCAAGATCATACACATCGACCATACTGTCGCCCATGGTCCATACCATTTGCGGATTGACCTGGGCGATGATGAGCGAGCCGTTCTCCACCGCGCTTTTGACAATGTCCACGGAAATGCCGAGACTGACCTTGCCGTTGACATTCGGTGGAGTGACCTGGATCAAAACGACATCGAGAGGGAGCTGGCCGGAATAGAAAAGTTCGGGAATATTGGAGAGAAGGATAGGGGTGTAACTGCCCAGCCCTTCCTGGATCATGGCCCGGACATTCTGACCGATAAAGAAGGAGTTGACCGTGAAGCTCTGCGCATGACTCTTCTGGGCATAGAGCGCATCGCCTTTGGTAAAGAGCTGGACAATCTCGACATCGGCCAGTTCAGACGACCTGGCCGTCAGGGCCTTGACCAGTTCGGTGGGTTCGCCGCAGCCGGTCCCGATGAAAACCCTGTTGCCGGAACGCACCTGCTTCAACGCCTTTTTGGCCGAACTCACCATTTCCCTGTAGCGGTCCTGCCAGTTAGTATCGTAATCCATTGCCATTCCTATTTTTCGTCACTGCTTTTAACTTTCTGTAACTATTCAGGTTGATTCGTGTTATTTGTCCAACCATCTGTCTGTAACTGTTTAGCAGTGCGCCATATGCCCATAAGCAGGGTGGTTAGCTATACATTGGGTATGCTGGACACCCTGATCATGGACAGGTAAGCGTAGACTCCGGATGGTGTGCTGCTGATTAGTTACAACTTTCTCAGATAATTATCCTTTTATCGGCCGATAAAAGGGTCATCCTGCCGTCGGCCACCACCGGATCTGTTCCCGTTTCTCCGACGATAAAGGGATTGATGTCCAGTTCGATGATCTGGGGAAAGTCGGTGGTCAGCTGGCTTATACGCTGGAGTCCGTTGGCGATGCCGACGATATCGACGCCCTTCTGACCCCGCTTGCCCTTGAGAATGTTGTAGGACCTGGTGGATTTGAGCATATGAATGGCTTCATCCTGAGTGATGGGGGCCAGGTGAAAGGTGACATCCTTCATCACCTCGACAAATATGCCGCCGAGTCCGAACATCAGCATGGGACCGAACTGCGGGTCTCTGCTGACTCCAATGATCACCTCCAGCCCGGGATCCACCATCTTTTCGACATAGATGCCTTCGATGACGGCACTGGGAACCTGTTGCAGAATCCGGATCATCATCAGGTCAAATCCGTCCCTGACCTGCTGTGCGGTGGTAAGGTTCAGCTTAACCCCGCCCATATCGCTCTTGTGAACGATATCCGGTGAGACTATTTTCATGGCTATCGGAAAGCCGGTGCGGCGCGCCTGTTCAACCGCTTCTTCGGCATCGGTTACCAGTTTGCCGTCCGGGACGTTGAAACCATAGGACTGCAGGATTTTCTTGGACTTCACTTCGTTGAGCTGCAGAATATTGAAGCGCCTGCTGCGGGTAATGATGCGCTCCACCCGTCTTCTGTTGACCCGAAAACGGGTAACCATTCTCGGTGGTCGATGCAGCCAGGTTTCATATTCGTGCATTACCTTGAGGGCGCCGACGGCACGTTCGGGAGACTCGTAATCGGGCAGGCCGGCCGCGGTCAGCTCGAGTCTGCCGGGCATGACATCCTTGCCCCCCATAAAGGAAGCGAGAACAGGTTTGCTGCCGTCGATTTCCATGGCGATGGCCCTTGCCGTTTCCTTGGGATTGGACATCACCTGGGGAGTGAGGATGATGATGATGGCGTCAACGCTGTCGTCGTTCTGGGCGGTGCGCAGGACCTCCCGGTAACGTTCCGGCGGGGCATCGCCAAGGACATCGACCGGGTTGCCGATGCTGACGCCCTCGGGAAGCTTGTCGCGCAGTGCCGTTGCGGTATTGGTAGCGAGATCGGCTACTCTCATGCCGCAGTGTTCAACGGCATCGGCAGCCATGGTTCCCGGCCCGCCGGCATTGGTGATGATCAGCACCCTGTTTCCCTTGGGCAGAGGCT
>JBEPWT010000312.1:0-2864 GCA_041642275.1 Desulfopila sp.
GGTGCAGGGGTGGAGGCCGATTTCAAGCTGGTGGACAGCGAAGCAGAACTGGCACGGCTGGGGGAAAAATTAGACCAGGCCGAACTGCTGGTCATCGATACCGAGACCACCTCGCTTGATGTCCGCCGGGCTGAGCTGGTCGGCGTCTCTTTGTGCGTAGGCCTCGAGGAGGCCTGGTATATTCCCGTAGGCCACAAAGACAGTGACGGCAATGTGCTGCCCGCTCAGATCAGTCTCGAGACTCTGGCAGGTTTTCTCAAACCCTATCTGCTCTCGGAAAAACACGCCATTCTCGGTCACAACTTCAAATATGACTATACCGTTCTTCATCATACCCTGGGCATCAAGTGCAGGCAGCCAATGCTTGATACCATGATCGCCGCCTATCTTCTCGATCCGGCGCGGCGGTCGTATAAGCTCGACGACCTCTGCTTTGAGCAGGGATTGCGGCTGACCTCATTTTCCGCGGTGGTTGCCGGCGACAAACGCGAAGACTGCTTTGCCTATGTCGACATGGCCGCCGCCTGCGCTTACAGCTGCGAGGATGTCTACGGTACGCTGTCGCTCTGGCGGCAGTATGAAGAGCAGCTGCGCGAGAAGGATGTGATGGAACTTTTTACTTCCATGGAAATGAAGATCATGCCGATTCTGGCGGAGATGGAAGATCGGGGGATCTGTCTTGATTTTGATGCACTGGAGGAGCTTTCCAGGGAGTTTACCCGAAAAATAGCCGTCCTGGAAGAACAGGTTTATGCGCTGGCCGGCGAAGCCTTCAATATTAATTCGCCCAAGCAGCTTGGTTTGATACTTTTTGAAAAGCTTGAACTGCCCTACGGCCGCAAAACCAAAACCGGTTATTCCACCGATGTCAAGGTATTGGAAAAACTGGCCCTCCGGCATGATCTGCCGGCGAAAATCCTCGAATATCGCACTATCGCCAAGCTGCAGTCGACCTATGTGGAAAAGCTCGGCTCCCTCATCGACAAGAGCACCGGGAGAATATATACCTCCTTCAACCAGACGGTGGCGGCGACGGGACGGCTCTCTTCGTCCAATCCCAACCTGCAGAATATTCCCATCCGCTCGGAAGACGGTAATCGCATTCGCCGGGCCTTTGTGCCGGCAGAGGGGCTGGTGTTTCTCTCGGCCGATTACTCCCAGATCGATCTGCGTGTCCTCGCCCACTACTCACAGGACGAGGCGCTGATCGCCGCATTTTGCAAGGGGGAAGATATCCATGAGGCGACGGCCAGGCAGATTTTTTCCAATCCGCTGTTTATCAGTTCGGAGATGCGCAGGGTTGCCAAGAGTATCAATTTCGGCATAGTCTACGGTATGAGCAGCTACGGACTGGCCAACCAGCTGGGGTTGGGGCGCAAGGAAGCGCAAACGTTCATAGACAGATATTTTGAACATTACAGCGGCGTCCGGCGATTTATGGAAGAGATCAAGGAGCAGGCACGGCGGCAGGGCTATGTGACGACGCTGTGCAGGCGCCGCCGGCCGGTGCCTGAAATACATTCCAAAAACAAAAACCTGCGGGATTTTGCCGAGCGCATCGCCTTGAATACTCCTATCCAGGGCACCGCCGCCGATATCATCAAGCTGGCCATGATAGAGGTCGACAAGGTCATTGCCGCAAAAAAGCTCGAGGCCCGGCTGCTGCTGCAGATCCATGATGAACTGGTCTTCGAACTGCCCGAAGAGCTGGTCGACGAGGTCAGTTTTCATGTCGGTGCGGCCATGGAGGGGGCGCTGGCCCTCGATGTGCCGCTGGTGGTCAATTTTCAAAAGGGCGCGAGCCTGGCCAAGACCTGAGACCTGAGACGATTACCCCCTTTCCTCCAGCGGCACGAATTTTTTTGCCCTGTAGCCCGTATAGAGTTGCCGCGGCCGGCCGATTCTGCGATTGTCGTCGGCCATCATTTCCCGCCAGTGGGCTATCCATCCGGGCAGGCGGCCGAGAGCGAACATGACCGTGAACATGTCGGTGGGAATACCCATGGCCCGGTAGATGATGCCGCTGTAGAAATCGACATTGGGATAAAGGTTGCGGCTGACGAAGTAGTCGTCGCCGCGCACCCTTTCCTCGAGTTCCTTGGCGATATAGAGCAGGGGGTCGTCGACGTTGAGGGCGGCGAGTGTTTCGTCGCAGGCCTTCTTGATGATTTTGGCCCGAGGATCGAAGGTCTTGTAGACCCGGTGGCCGAAGCCCGTCAGGCGAAAAGGGTCCCTGGGATCCTTGGCCTTGTTGATATATTTGACAAAGTCCATGTCGTCAGCATAGATATCCTCGAGCATCTCCACCACTGCCTGGGCGGCGCCGCCGTGCAGCGGACCCCAGAGGGCGTTGATGCCGGCGGCTATGGAGGCATAGATGTTGACGCCGGCGCTGCCCACCAGCCGCACGGTCGAGGTGGAGCAGTTTTGCTCATGGTCGGCGTGCAGGATCAGCAGCTTGTTCAAAGCCGATACCACCTCCGGCAGGATGGTATAGGGTTTGGTCGGCTTGTCGAACATCATATTGAGAAAGTTTTCGCAGTAATTGAGATCGTAGCGGGGGTAAATCAGCGGGTGTCCCAACGATTTCTTGTACGAGAAGGCGGCGATGGTCCTGACCTTGGCAAGCAGACGGGTGGTGACATTGTCGAATGTCTCGGAGGGATCGGGATGCGTCGTCATCTCGGGGTAGAAGTTGTGCAGGGAGTTGACCATGGTCGACAGGATCGACATCGGTGAGGCGTTGGGAGGGAAATGATCAAAGAAATGGATCATGTCCTCGTGAATCAGGGCGTAACGCGACATCAGTTCCCGATAGGCATTGAGCTCCTCGAGATTTGGCAGATCGTCGTGAAGAAGTAGAT
>JBEPWT010000313.1:0-2848 GCA_041642275.1 Desulfopila sp.
CGAGGTTATTCGGGAATTCGACTCGAGGTCATCCAGGCCCTTCTCGCCCTGTTCAACGCCGGCGTCTCTCCCTGTATCCCGCAGAAAGGCTCTGTCGGTGCTTCCGGTGATCTGGCGCCGCTGGCCCATATGAGCACCGTTCTCCTCGGTGAAGGAGAGGCGATATATAAGGGCAAAAAAATTTCCGGCAGAGAAGGCCTGCAGACGGCCGGCCTGGAACCCATAGTGCTCGGCCCCAAGGAAGGCCTGGCCCTGCTCAACGGCACCCAGGCCTCCACCGCCCTCGCCCTCCAGGGTCTCTTTCTGGCCGAAGACCTGTTCGCCGCCGCCATGGTCAGCGGCAGTCTCAGCGTCGAGGCGGCTCTGGCCAGCAGGGGCCCCTTCGACGAGAAGATCCACCAGGTAAGAGGACTGCAGAGCCAGATCGATGTGGCCGCCTGTTACCGCGACCTGCTCCAGCACAGCGAGATCGAGAAATCTCACCAGGACTGCGAGGCCGTCCAGGACCCCTATTCGCTGAGATGCCAGCCGCAGGTGATGGGAGCCTGCCTGGAACAGATCCGCAATGCCGCAAGAACACTGGCAACAGAGGCCAACGGCGTTTCCGACAACCCCCTGGTCTTCCCCGAGCAGATGGATATTATTTCCGGGGGAAATTTTCATGGAGAGCCCGTGGCCATGGCCGCCGACAACCTCGCTCTGGCCCTGGCCGAAATCGGCGCCCTTGCCGAGCGGCGCATGGCTCTGTTGATCGACACCCATATGAGCGGCCTGCCGCCCTTTCTTGTGGAAAAAGGTGGGCTGAATTCCGGTTTCATGATAGCCCAGGTGACGGCGGCGGCACTCGCCAGCGAAAACAAATCCCTGGCGCATCCGGCATCGGTCGACAGCCTGCCGACTTCGGCCAACCAGGAGGATCATGTTTCGATGTCGGCATTTGCCGGCCGGCGGCTTGCCGATATGGCCGAGAATACCGCGGGAATCGTGGCGATCGAGCTGCTGGCGGCCTGCCAGGGCGTCGACTTCCGGGCGCCTCTGAAGAGTTCGCCGCCGCTTGAAAAAGCCAAAACCCTGCTCCGCAAACACGTCCCCTTCTACGACAGGGACCGCTATTTTGCCCCCGATATCCAAAAGGCCACCGCATTGATCTTTTCCGGCTGCTATTCCTCCCTGATAAAGGCGGGTCTGCTGCCGAGCATGCCGCAGTAGGATGGATGATGACAAACCAGCGCCCCCAACCGGTCTATAAGACAATCAAAAAATATATACTGGATAAAATCCAAAGAGAGGAGTGGCCGGCCGGCACAAAAATTCCCTCCGAGGCTGAACTCGTCGAGCGTTTCAACACCTCGAGAATGACCGTCAACCGGGCGATGAGAGAGCTGAGCGTAGGCGGCCGCATAATCCGCAAACAGGGCCTGGGAACCTTTGTGGCCCGTCGTAAACCCCGGTCGTCATTTCTCGAGATATCGTCGATCGCCGATGAAATACGCAAAAGCGGCGGAACATATTCCTGCACCGTCCACCTCCTCTGTGAAGAAAAAGCCTCGCCGTCCCTTTCGCGGGAAATGGAGGTCAAACCCTATTCGCCGGTTTTCCATTCCATCCTTGTCCACAAAAACGAGGGTATCCCCATACAGCTGGCCGACCGCTATGTCTGCCCCGACATTGCCCCCGGATTTCTCGAGCAGGATTTCAGCACCCAGACTCCAGCCGAGTATCTCCTGGAGGTCGCCCCTGAATATACAGCCGAACATATCGTCGAAGCCGTGATACCCGAGGCCTGGATTCGCGACCTGCTCGATATCAATCAATCGGAACCATGCCTGGTTCTGAGAAGAAAGACCTGGGTCAAAGGCAGGGTGGCGACCTTCGGCAGCTTCTTCTCGCCCGGCTCCCGCTACAGCCTGGGAGGAAGATTCACCACCGGTTAGCCGATGGCGGCGGCATTGAGAGCGTCGGGCCGGTGGAGCAGAGCAACTACTCGCCCTGTTCCGGCAGCATATACTCGACCTCCCCATAGGAGTCGACGGCAAAGACATAAAATATTTTCAATGGCTCTTCACCCTGATTACGGGTGCCATGGTCATATCCTCCGGGGATGAACAGGGTCGACCCCCGGCGGACTGGATAATCTTTTCCCGCCACCGTCACCACCCCTTCTCCTGCCAGCACATGGTATATCTCTGATTGCGGGTGACGGTGCGTTACCATCTCCCCTCCCCGCCACTTGCCCACTTCGACGATTCCACAGGTCATAAAAAGCGACGGCGTCATATCGCCACTCAACAGGGTGCGCCAGCTGGCATCCCCCAGATGTGTTTCATCCGTTTTTACTTCCGGCCGTTCTTCTTCGTGAACAAGCACCGGTTTGAGTATCTGTTCTTTATGCTTGGCCATGTTGAAACACACATGTTACGAGAGGCTGACCGACGGGCTATGCGATATCACCGACTCAGTCTTGCCTGATTTTTCTGCAAAGTTCCTGCAACACACTAATAGGGTTCGATATAGCCTATTCACTCGGCAAGGTCCTTTCAAGCCAATTTTGACATATTCAACTTCCAGCCCGGTGAGCGCCTTTGCCAAACCTCTGGAATAATTACTGAGAAAAATGTAAGATAGTGGAAAGGACACATTCGCCCTGAATGCTCGCCCTTTCTTTCTCTGTACTGTAACGTTATGTTTTCTCACAACATCCTTCCAGATTTTCTCTGATAGCGAGTCATCAATGAAACTTCGAGCCAGCTGTAAATTACTGTTTGATATAGCACTTGCCACACCCTTTGTGCTGATGCTGCGCCCCCGCAGCGGCGCTCAGCAGTGGGTGTCGCACGGTGAGCTGACT
>JBEPWT010000314.1:0-2836 GCA_041642275.1 Desulfopila sp.
TTGGAAACCGCGGCCATTTTCCTGCATCCGCATTCCAGACGGACGACGACGACGCCGATGCCTTCGGGGCTGCCTTCGAGTATTCCTTCTATCATTGCCAGTTCGCGTTTTTCGGCGACGAGCTCTTTGGTCTTGCGTTGTGTTTTCTTGGCCATGGTGGATGGTATGATATGTGGATATTGATAAAGTGTGAAATAGCAGGGCAACCATAGTCACTGGCGCCGGGTTTGGCAATTGAAATCGCCGCCGGCCCGCTGCCAGCCGGGATATGAGAATTTTTCTTATATACGTTGCCGCGCCACTGTTCTTCTGCATTGCTGCTTTAGGCGCCGCCGGGAAAAACAGCGAGAAAAACCTGGTGGAGGATGGGGTAAAAATTTGCTTGACAAAAATTTACACCTTCATTAATAGAAGAGACGGATAAGATTAATTCTGAGGAAATAATCGTTCTTAAATCTTTGCAAGATTTTTCATATTAACCCTTTTTGGAGGTAGACCATGTTTGAAGTAGAAGTCGACAAGAATAAATGTACCGGTTGTGAAGAATGTGTAGCCGCCTGTCCGGCCCAGGTTTTCGAAATGGAAGACGGCAAGTCCGAGCCCGTGGAAGCCGAAGAGTGTCTCGGTTGCGAAACCTGTGTAGAAGTATGCGAGGATGACGCCATCACCGTTACCGAACTGTAGCATTCTTCGGTAATCAGTAGTTCTGATAAGCCCATCTCCTTTCGGGGAGATGGGCTTATCGCGTTTTAATTAATCCGGTTCTTCACGCAGCCTTCATCGAGTGAAAGGTCGGGTCAGGCTTTTTTCTTTTCGTCTTTTCACTCAACGGCATGCTTCTCCGGAGACTTTTGACGACCTCCCCGGTGCCGCCGGGCGGCTGGGACTGAAAGCATTGCGAGGAACGGTTATCCGTGCATAATCTGCTGCATCGTCTCAAGCCGGGCGCATCCAGGAATGTGCACCTATTCTCGGCGGCGCTGCTCTGGAGCCTTGTCGGCGCCGGTCTGCTGCTGCGGGGAGCGTTCTGGCTTTTCGACGCCGCCGCCGCCGCCGGTTTTCTCGTTATCGCCGTGATTGCCGGCAGCATGAAATCATTATTTATACTTGATAAATCAGCCAGAAAGGGTATAGACCGGATACTGCGGCTCGATGACGGCTCCTGTCTGGGAGCGGTGTATTCGAAAGGGACCTGGCTGCTGGTGGCGGCAATGATGGGCGCCGGCTATCTTATGCGCCATTCGCCGCTGCCGCTGGCCCTCGCCGGCGTAGCCTACGCGGCCATGGGCTGGTCGCTGCTGTTTTCCAGCAGACTGGCCTGGCAGGCCTGGACAAAAAGCAGAAAACGCCACGACGGATGAGAAGCATGATACCGCCATCGTTTAATACGGCGACAGTTGATTTGCCGGCACTGGCAGCCAACTATGCGCTGCTGCGTAAAAAGGCCGGCGATGCCGCCCTGCTGGCCATGGTCAAGGCCGACGGCTACGGTCACGGCATGGTCGAATGCGCCAGCGCCCTGGAGAAGCTGGGATGTTCGCTGTTTGGCGTCGCCGAACTGCGGGAGGCGGTGATCCTCCGGCAGGCCGGTATCGGCGCGGCTATTTACGCGATGATCGGCTTCGATCACCAGGATGCCGAACTCTTCTGCGCCTACGACATCACCCCGGTGGTCTACGATGGTGCGGCCCTGCAGGCGTTATCGGCGGCGGCGGTGCGGCGCGGCAGGCAGATCGGCGTGCACCTCAAGGTCGACACGGGCATGCGCAGGCTCGGCGTCGAGGGGAAAGAGCTGCAGAAGCTGGCGGCGGCGGTGGAAAGCTTGCCGAATATATATCTTGCCGGAATCGCAAGCCATTTCCCCAGTGCCGATGACGTCGGCTCGTCCAGTACCGATGCCTGTCTGGCGCGCTTCGAGAAAATGGAGGAGGTTGTCGCCGCTCGTCCGGGGCTCATCCGCCATATCGCCAATTCCGGAGGAACGCTCTACTTTCCCCGGAGCCGCTGCGACATGGTGCGCTGCGGCATCTCCCTCTACGGCTATTACCCGGAGGGCAGAAACGGGATCGCCGGCGACGGTCTGCAGCCTGTCATGTCCTATTCCACCCGGGTGCTCCAGGTCAAGGAGGTGCCGGCGGGCTGCGGCGTCAGCTACGGCCATACCTATACGACCACCAGGCCGACGACCCTGGCGGTGCTGCCCGTGGGCTACGAGGACGGCTACAGCCGCCTGCTGTCCAATCGCGGCGAAGTGCTGGTCGGCGGCAGAAGAGCGAAGATACGCGGACGGGTATGCATGAATCTCTGCATGGTTGACGTCACCGATATCAAAGGCGTCGCCGCCGGCGACGAGGCCGTGCTTCTCGGCTGCCAGGGCAGCGAACGCATTACCGCCGATGAGATTGCCGCCCGCTGCGAGACCATCAGCTACGAAGTTCTCTGCATGATAGGAAACAACAATCAGCGGCGGTACAGAGAAGACGAATTGACGGGACAGCCGTAAACGGCGGAGAGCTGGCCCTGGAAAGAGCCAAGGCCAGAATACTGCCGAGAGCTACTGCAAACTACTGCGACAGCTATTACTTACTACAGAGAGTGCAAGGACAGCAATGATTCGATCTCAACTCAAGACCATACTGGATACATGTTTCGACCGGGGCGTCGCCGAGGATAAATGGACAGAGGCGGGCGCCGGCAGATATACCGTCGAGGTGCCCAAACGCGAGGGTCAGGGGGACTTTTCCACCAATATGGCCATGATTCTCGCCGGCCTTGAAAAGAAGAACCCGCGCCAGCTGGCGGCCTCTCTCAAGGAGTATCTCCAGGACTTTGACGA
>JBEPWT010000315.1:0-2823 GCA_041642275.1 Desulfopila sp.
GCCGTCTCCTGTTTCGGAGCCCTGCAGCAATACCAGCTCTGGGACGGCTCGGTGGTGGTCGGCGGCCGGACGCGGCTGCTTCTGTCGCCTTTCGCCTCATCGGCGCCGCTGGCCGTTGTCGAAGAAGGAACGGTGGTCTTCAGCAGGAAGAGGCACGGGGGCTACCACTATGTCGACGCCGGCCAGGCAGGTTCGGGATGGATGGCGGCCGGCTCACTGGAGCGAATCAGAATCTCGCGGCTCAAATTTGCCCAAGATAATGCTGGACGATAGAGACAGCGGCGATGACCGCGGTCTCGGCCCGGAGAATGCGGCCGCCACAACGGATACTCTGAAAGCCCGACGCGGCCGCCGAAGCAATCTCCTCGCCGCTGAAACCGCCCTCGGGGCCGACCAGCAGCAAGACGCCTTGGGCCTCGGCCAGGCCGGAGGCGAAGGCGGCCAGGTTTTTTGACTCTTCCCGTTCCCACAAAATGAGCTTCAGCGGTGCTTCCGCGCCCTGCGGATCGAGAATCTCCTCAAAGGATTTAAGGGCGTGAAGCGCCATCGGCTGCGGCCGGCTGCATTGTTTACAGGATTCCTCTATTATCCGGCGCCACCGCTGCTGCTTGCCGGCGTACTGTCGCAGCAGGTTCGCCTGACAGCGGCTGCTGATGAAGGGATAAAAGTCGCTGACTCCCAGCTCGGTGCATTTTTGCAGCATCAACTCCATTTTTTTGGCCTTGACTCCGGCAACGCCTACGGCCAACGGGACCGCCGCAGGCGCGAGGGCCCGCTGATCAGCAATGATCCGCAGGCGCAGAGGCTGACAATCTTCTACAATCTCTGCCTGGTAACGACCTCCTTTGCCGTCGAGCAGTTCGACGATCTGACCTTTGGCCAGTCGCAAAACCCGGCGGATATGATGGGACTCGTCGTCGCTGAGAGTGACCATCGTTCCCTGGCGTTGGTGTTCATCGAAGAAAAAACGTCTCATAGCGGTTGCTTTCCGGCTCCCTTCCGGCCGTCTTTTTACTGCGTCGTCGGCTCCTTTGTTTGCCGCTTACCGCAAAAAATGATACAAAAGAGCAAGAAGTACATGCATTCATTTGATGGACTCGTAAAAAGCCCATCCCGGCGACGTCGATGACTTTTTACGAGATCATCATTCATTTGACATCCGGGGAAAACTCAACTAGTTTTCTTGATGTACGCGCTTTTGGCTGCAGCCAGGCGTACATTGACATCAACGGTATGTTTTTTAAACTGTTTCTCCCCCACACCGCCCTATGGAAAACCACGACCGCCGCCTAGAAGAACGGCATTTCCTGCAAATCGACGTCCGGTTGAGTGCCGAAGAGGACAGTGCCGGCAACCCGGTCCGGGAACAGTTGACGACCACCAATATCAGTTCCGGCGGCGCTTTTCTTACGACGCCTGTAAAGATTCCGCTGGCCAGCAAGGTTCATCTGGAATTTCTGGTCGATTACGACCAGCTGAAAACACTCCGTTTCATCCTTTCCCTCGACAGCCTGAAAAAATTCACCGGCAGGAAAATCTGGGTCAAGGCCACCGGCATAGTCATTCGTGCCGAAGAGGAGGGCTTTGCCATTATCTTCGACGAGTACTATCAGCTGACGCCGATGGATACCGAGCCCCTTTAAGCGGCCTTCTTTTTCTCAAATTTCAAGGCCGCCCAGCCCTCTTTGATCAGTGTGTGTTGTACCACGAATCCATAATCACCATAGACTGATATGATGGATTCGGCCTGCTCGCCCTCGAGAAGACCGGAAAGGATCAGCGTTCCCCCGGGCCTGGTCACGGCCGCCAGCCTCTTTGCCAAGTCGCAGAGGACGTCGTGGACAATATTGGCCAGCACCAGGCTGAAACTGACGGCGATCCTCTCCAGGGGAGTTTCTTCGGCCCGCATCACCGCAGCGAGGCCATTCTGTTCGATATTCTTGACTGCTGCGGCAACGGCAACCGGATCATTGTCCACTGCAAGGACGCGGTCTGCCCCCAGGAGCGCTGCGGCCATACCGAGAATGCCCGTCCCCGTGCCGACATCGAGCACGCTGTGATCCCGGTCGTCTTCCTCCATGGTCTGCCGCAGGAGTTCCAGCACCAGAGAGGTGGTAGCGTGATGACCGGTGCCGAAGGCCATTCCCGGGTCCATGACGATAACTTTTTCCCCTTCTGCCGGGCTGTAGTTCTCCCAGGTGGGGGCTATCACCAGTCCCTCGGCAACCGCAAACGGCGTGAAGTGTTCTTTCCAGTTTTTGCCCCAGTCTTCCTCTTCTATGAGCTCCCAGCTGACCGCCGGACTGGTGATGTTAAAAATTGCCGCCAGTTCAGCGACATGGCTTTGCACCTGAAGCAGTATGCTCTCCGCCTCGGCCGGTGTCGGATTCTCTCTTTCGACATAGGCATTGACAGTCTTGACACCGGGGCTGTCGTCAACTGCCACCTCCACTCCGGCATCAACAATACCGACGAGAAAATCGGCAATGGGCTCCACCAGCACGGCTTCAGTAATCAGAGTAAGCTTCAACCATCTTTTCATTTCGTGTCCTTGTCTGACTGATAGCCATCGGCAATGATTGGCAGACATCTACATACCAGAAACCGCCTCCGCGCTGAAAGCATTTTCGTCCGCCCCGGTGAAAGCCCCGCGCGGAGCACATATTTTCCAAGCCATCTTTCTCCTGCGAGGCTCTCATCACAGTGCTGTTTCGCTGCACAAAACAAAAACTGATCTCAGCCTGGACGACCGCAGTGAACCCCCATGGACGGGTTTATGGGTCCCGTGAGATAAGCGCCTCCAGGGCAATGAACAGGAAGCTG
>JBEPWT010000316.1:0-2809 GCA_041642275.1 Desulfopila sp.
GAAACTATCAGAATTGAAAATGCGCCGGCAGTTCAAAAACGCCTGAGCCCTTTGTCTTTGCCGTTTGTCCGATATTCTGTGCTTGCCGTTGCCCTGGCAGGCCACTGAAGATGGGCCGCCGCAGTATCAGGGGAGTCTTGCTGATTGCCGGCGCAGGATGCGGTGCTTGCTCCATTTCGAGGGCGCTGTTCTCGCGCCCTGGTAAACAGTCGTGCCAGGGTGGTGGATATGCCGGTTGTTTTTCAGATATGATCTCTTCATATCATCATGAATGTCACCATTTGTGTCGAACTGCCCAACAGCGGGTCATCGGGCCCGATATTCTCGAAGCTGGTGCGGTAACCCCGGCGATCAGCTACACCGCAGGCCCAGTTCCTGAACTTGGCCCTGGTCCATTCAAAACGGTGTCCCGGGTGTCTGAGTGTTTTTTCAGGCAAGTCATACATGACGTTGTACTCCCGATTGGGAGTGGTAATTACCACCGTTTTCGGCCTGCAGCAGCCAAAGACCGTCTTTTCGACGGCAGACAGCTGCTGGGGTTCGATATGTTCTATGGTTTCAACCATCACGGCGGCGTCAAAACCGGCCATATCTTCGGAAAAGGTGGTATAGGAGGCCTGGAGGAGGGAGAATCGCTCAGGGTCGCCCCTGTCGCCGTGCTGGGATAATATGTATCTCGCTCGGGCCAGCGCCTCCCCCGAAGTATCAATGCCGGCTATCTTGCTGAACTGCCTTTGACGAAGCAGACGAACCAGTAATTCGCCGGCTCCGCAGCCAAGATCGAGAACACTCTCGGCGCCGCTCGCCAATAAGCTCCGGACAACCGAGTCAAACCTTTCACTGTGCAGGTCAGTGGGCGGTTCATTGGGCTGGCACTGTTGGATTTCGAGCAAATTTGTCCTCTTTATGGTGCCTGTTATTATGCGACAGGCGGCCCCTTCGGCTCGGGTCTCTTTCGAAGGGCTCCCGGCCGCTTTTCGTAATGCTCCAGATCGATATTTTCCTTCATGTCCCCAACTCTGATAGTCTCGTAAAAAGTCATCGACGTCGCCGGGATGGGCTCTGGAAAAGACTCGATCTACAACGACGTAGGTCGAGCTTTTTACGAGTTCATCAACTCTCATAACAAGTCGAAAGGCCAAGTGCCATCAAAAAAGCAATCTGCGGCAATGTTGCCAAGGGATTAACCGGCCAGGATGGCCTCGTTCGTGGTGGCAAAGATATTTAGATGAGTGCGGCAGGATAAAAGCAAGGTAGCTGCGGCGGCGGCACCGCCAGCCTCAACGCCTGCCCCTTGCGATACGCCGGCTCATTGCTATTCTGTTGTGCAGGGAGGCGAAGCTGCCGCCAGTGCCTGAGCAGCAAATAATCATAGAGTTCACGGGTCAGCCGGGAGCAGCGAAAAAGATATGGAATATGAGCTGATTGTCACGGGAGCGGTCATTGTCGGGGCCATGATCCTCTTTGCCACCGAAGCTCTGCGGGTGGATCTGGTGGCCGTGATCGTCATGGTGCTGTGGGTGGTTCTCGGCGTGCTCACCCCGGAGCAGAGTTTCCAGGGATTTGCCAATATGGCGGTACTCACCGTCGCCGCCATGTTCGTACTCAGTCATGCTCTCATAAGGGCGGGTTTCATTGAGCTGGTGGCGCCCCTGGTGATACGAGTGTTCAATACCTCCTACCGGGCGGCGGTGCTGAGCATGGGTGCGGGTACGGCATTGTTTTCCTCCTTTCTCAACAATACGCCGATCGTCGCCACCTTCATCCCGATTGTCTCCGAGGCGGCTTCAAAGGCGAAAATACCGCCCTCCCAGATGCTTATTCCTCTCTCCTACACCGCCATTTTCGGCGGGGCGTGCACCCTGATCGGCACCTCGACGAATCTTCTGGTGGCCGGCATCGCCGCGGATAACGACATCGACACCATCGGTATGTTCACCATCACCCCCATCGGGCTCATCCTCTTCGTGGCCGGGATGAGCTATTTGCTTTTTGCCGCCAGAAAGCTTCTCCCCTCTGAGGCCGCCCAGGAACCTCTGCGGCAGAAGAAAAAAATCAGGACTTTTCTCACCGAGGCCGAGGTTAAGAATATTGACAGCGACAAGGAGATATGCCTGCACCATCTGTTGGAGGACAAAGGGCTCGACGTCGAGGTCGTCCAGCTGAAAAGAGGCGATAAAATATTAGAGTCTCCGGACATGGAAGCAGGTATCGAATCAGGCGATGTCCTGATCCTCAAGGGGGAGATGGACAAGGTCAAGAAGGTGGTGGCCAGTGATCACCTTTTCATCGTTGATTCGATCAAGGAAAAACATTTTCCGGAAGAAGAAACCAAGATCGTCGAAATCATCATCATGCCCGGCGGCAGCATGGTCGACACACAGCTGAAAACCAGCAATTTTCTGGCAAAATATAATTCGACGATTCTGGCAATACGCCAGAAAGGGAGGAGGAAGTACAGGGATCTGGAAAATGTTCGCCTCCGCGCCGGGGATGTGCTGCTTTTGCAGACCAATGAGAGCGGCTACAATCTGCTCAAAGATATCGAAAACGATACCAATGCTCCCTTTATCACCGTCAGCGAGAGTTCTCTGCAGCAGCCCGATAAGAAAAAAATCGTGGTGGCCGGCGGTGTGCTGACGGCGGTAATTCTCCTGGCCGCCCTGGATATTCTGCCCATCGCCGTTGCCGCCTGGGCAGGAGTGGCGGTACTCGCTGCCGGCAGGGTTATCAGCATGACCGATGGCTACGGCGCCATCGACTGGCAGGTGATTTTTCTCCTTGTGGGCTCTTTGAGCTTTGGTGAAGC
>JBEPWT010000317.1:0-2783 GCA_041642275.1 Desulfopila sp.
TGGAAATCGAAAATTACCTTGTGCTTTCGGCAACTACCCGTGATAATGAGCTGGTTAAAATTTTCGCTCAGTTTGAGCAGGTGCCTGTTCAGGGCACCATCTTTACCAAAATCGACGAATGCACCACCCTCGGGGTTCTTCTCAATATGCAGGTTCACTCCGGCAAACCGTTGACTTATCTCACCAACGGCCAAAGAGTCCCGGAGGATATTCTTGAAGCTGGCACACAACAGGTAGCGCACCTCATTCTTCCACATGCAGGCGGAATCGTACATGAATAATCACGCACAATCACCAACGGACCAGGCCCAGACCCTGCGGGCCCTGAATTCAGGCAAATCCGCCGCCGCAACCGACGGCGGCGACGGCGCCTATACCCGCGTCTACTCCATAACCAGCGGCAAGGGCGGAGTAGGCAAAACGGCAGTCGTCGCCAACACCGCGGTTACCCTGGCGAGAATGGGCAAATCGGTACTGATACTCGATGCCGACCTGGGACTTGCCAATGTCGACGTGGTCTTCGGCCTGGCTCCAAAATTCAATCTCAACCATTTTTTCTCCGGCGAATACACTCTGGAGGAGATCATGGTGGAAGGGCCCTACGGCATTAAAATCCTGCCCGCCGGTTCGGGAATCCAGAACTTCACCCGCCTCGACGGCCATCACAAAATGCGGCTTCTCGACAGCCTCGACACCATGCCTGACAGCTTCGACTTCGTCCTCATCGACACCGAAGCCGGAATTTCCGAGAATGTCACCTACTTCAATACCGCCGCTCAGGAAATACTGGTGGTCACCACCCCCGAGCCCACCGCCATCACCGATGCCTATGCGCTGATGAAGCTGCTCTCCACCCAATACCACGAGAAACACTTCAATCTCATCGTCAACCAGATACACAACGACGAGGAGGCGCTCGATGTCTATCGCAAACTGACCATGGTCGCCAACCGCTACCTCGATATTTCCATAGACTACATGGGCTCCATTCCCAGCGACAAAGAGATGATCGATGCCATCCGCAAACAGCGGGTATATGTCGATCTCCACCCCAATTCCAAGATAGCCGGAGCCTTTTCCTCTTTGGCCAAGAGGCTCTGTTCCGAGAAAACACTCAGCCAGCCGAAGGGCAATCTCCAGTTTTTCTGGAAAAAACTTCTTCATCTCGGCAACAAGGGATAAACCCATGATCTATCCGAAACACCAGTATAGTGAGGATAAATCAAAGCTGATCAGGGAAAACCTCGAGCTGGTCGACATCCTCGTCGGCCGCATGACCACCCAGGTTCCCTCCTTCATGAACCGGGACGATATGCGCAGTGCCGGCATGATGGGGCTGATCGATGCGGCCAACAAATTTGACACCTCGAAGAACATTCTCTTCAGGACCTTCGCCGAATACCGCATCCGCGGCGCCATCTTCGACGAGATGCGAAAGCTCGACTGGTTTTCGCGCACACTCAGAGACAAACAGAACCGGGTATCACGGACCATGGCCGTCCTTGAGAACAGACTTGGCCAGACGCCGACCGAAGAAGAGATGGCCGCTGAAATGCAGCTGTCGCTGGAGGCATACCAGGATCTGCTCGGCCAGGTTTCCCACCTGGGCTGCGTCAGTCTGCATGAGGCCCTCGACCATTCCGACGAAGGCCGCCAGTTTATCGACTCTTTGGTCGACAACAGCGAGAATTCGTCGCCGGCGGATATTCTCGAAAACAGCGAGCTGACCAGTATCATAGCCGATGTGCTCTCGGAACTGTCGGAAAAGGAGCGCCTGGTCATATCGCTTTACTACTACGAAGAGCTGACGCAGAAGGAAATCGCCGAAGTTCTGGGCGTGTCCGAAGGCCGGATCTCCCAGCTTCACAGCCAGGCGCTCATCAACCTCAAAAACAAAGCACGTCTCAAACTGCATTGAATCATCCGCCGGAGGACGGCAATCATGGCGCTTACCTATACGGAAATGCTGCTGGCACTGACGCTTCTGATTCTCATGATCGCTACGGTACGGTCTATTTTCCTCACCAGAACCATTTTCAGCCTGGAACAGAAACTGTCGGCCAGCCTTGAGTGTTATCAGAATCTGTCGGCCGAGAACGAAAAACTGCGCCAGGTGGAAAAACGTTTCCAGAGTTTCAAAGCCGATCTCGACCAGGCCGAGCTGACGACCAGGATGCAGCATCCGCGCATCGGCGCCGGCCGCTCAGCCGAGTCGATGCTTCCGCCGGAAAGGTACCGGTACGTCCATTCCCTGGCAGGCAAAGGCATCGATTCCACTGATATCGCCTCGATCCTTTCGATCTCCCCGCGGGAGGCCGACCAGCTCGTGGCTCTGGCGCAGCTCAACAGGCAATAAGAGGGGCCTTTTCCCCTGTCTTTCTCGCCCTCGGGCCTAAAGAAGCGGCCGCCGGCTTCCGATACAAAAATACCTTGGAAATACCACCAGCAACAGCGAGGAATTATGGTTTCAGGCAAATACAGCGCCCTCTCCGGCGCCATAACCCGTGAGCAGAGCATGGCCAACGTCTCGGCCAACCTGGCAAATGTCAGCACCGTCGGCTACAAGAAGGCCGGCATGAGTTTCGAGGCCATGCTGCAAGGCGAGCGGCAGACCACGGAGACCAAAGGCATCAACTACAACCGGGTCCGGGGGAATTTTTCCGATTTTTCCCAGGGACCGCTCAAGGAAACCGGCAACCCCTTCGATCTGGCCATCAACGGCAACGGCTTCTTTAAAATTCGCGGTCCGGAAGGCGACCTGCTGACGCGCAAGGGGAATTTCG
>JBEPWT010000318.1:0-2779 GCA_041642275.1 Desulfopila sp.
CCCCTGTTCCGGGCCGCCGGACGGGCAGGCCTGCTGGCCAAAGACGGCGTCTCGTGCAGTATGTGCCATCAGATTCAAGAGGACCGGCTCGGTACCGAGGAAAGCTTCACCGCCGGCTTTGTCGTCGATACCGTCGACGCCCAGGGCGAGCGGCCGGCCTTCGGCCCCTACGACGTCGATGAGGGGCGCACACTGGTAATGCGTTCGGCCACCCAACTGATACCAAGCAAGAGCAAGCATGTTCAGGATTCGGCACTCTGCGGCTCCTGCCACACACTCTACACCCATGCCCGGGGACCGGACGGTGAAGTGATCGGCGAATTTCCCGAGCAGGTACCCTATCTTGAATGGCGCCACAGTGCCTTCTACCAGACACAGTCCTGCCAGAGCTGCCATATGCCCGAGCTCGATCAGGCCATGGATATAAGCTCCGTGCTCGGCCAGTCGCGAGAGAATTTCTCCCGACATATCTTCCGGGGGGGCAATTTTCTCATGCCGAGAATCTTCAATGCCAACCGCGCAGATCTCGGCGTTACGGCGCAGTCACAGGATCTCCTGCTGGCTGCCGGAGAAACCGAGAAAAACCTCACCGATGATGCGGCCGAACTCGAAATCGAAAAGGTCGGCCATACTGCCGAAGGTTTGTTGATTACAGTAAAATCAACCAATCTGGCCGGCCACAAACTGCCTACCGCCTACCCGTCCCGAAGGGCGTGGCTGCACCTGGAGGTCAGCGGCGAAAACGGCGAAGTGATATTCTCCTCCGGCCGTCTGCGTGAAGACGGATCCATCGAAGGCAACGACAACGACCGCGACCGCAAGCTGTTCGAGCCCCACTATGCCACCATCACCTCCGCCGATCAGGTACAGATCTACGAACCGATCATGGTCGACAACCAGGGCAATGTGACCACCGGTCTTCTCTCTGCCGTCGGCTATAAAAAAGATAACCGCCTCCTGCCCGTCGGATTCGACAAAGGGGAGGCGGCCGATGATATCGCCGTCCGGGGCCGGGCACGGAAAGATGACGATTTTACCGGCGGCGGCGACACCATCGACTACCGCATCAACACAAATGGCGTCACGGGCCCCTACCTTGTCACGGCCAGGCTCTACTACCAACCCATCGCTTTCCGCTGGGCCCGCAATCTCAAGCAGCAGCAGGCCAGGGAAATAGAGAGGTTTGTCTCCTACTATGATGCCTTCTCCAATCAGTCGGCCATAGTCATGGCCAGCGCCAGCAGCCGGATCCCCTGATCAGGGCGCCATCCATTTTTTCAGCTTTTCGACCTCGGCCTGGTTGAGTTGACGGGTCACCGCTCCGCGCTCTCCTTCCAGCAGGGCCATGGAACGCTGAAAACCGGTGCGGTGACTGCCCATCATATGGAGAAATTTTTCAACCTCGACATTGGCATACCCCATGGCCTGTTTGAAATCATTCACAGCACCATCCTCTTCACCTATTTCGGCCCGGGCCATGCCTCGCGCCAGATAGGCGGCGCCTCTGTCGGAATTTATCGCCAGAGATCTGCCAATATCATCTGCGGCCTCCTGGTAATCGCCCTTCTTCAACCTGACCACTCCCCGATAATAATAGGCCCGGTCATTCTCCCCATCTTCTTCCAGGACCTTGCTGAAATCCTCGATTGCCCGGTCGTTTTCCTCCATATGGAGATAAACCGTTCCCCGGCTGAGCAGGGTTTTCACCGGTTCATAGCCCTCTTCCAGGGCTTTGCTGAACATCTCCAGGCTCTCTTCATGCTTGCCGCTGATAAATGCTTTCTGACCCTTTTCAAAATATTCACTGCCGTTCATATCCTCCTCCGCTATCAAATTTTCCAAGTGGTGAAAGCGAGGCTGCATCTGGACAACTTCGCCGGCGTGGACGTTTTCCGCATCTCACTGGCTTTCGGCTTTATATTTTCAATATTCGTGCCACAACCTTTTTTTCATTGTCCCACTTTCGAGACACCGGCTGTCATATTTTTTCGAAGCGATAATGCTCAAGGAGGATATCCGCGGTTTTGGCATTGAGATGGGAAAAATCGTAGACCAGCTCTTTTTTGCGCCGGCCCCGGGCATCGACGAGGTGACGGTAGATATCGATAAACGGTACCTGGAGTTTGCCGCAGTGGTGGCGGTAGCGCTCATTGAGCTGCAATGTATAGCTCCGCCTTTCGGCAAAGCCTGTCTTGAAGGGGTAAACCAGACCGCGGCGCCAGGCCTCGAACTGCGGGCCATGATAGTCGCCGGTGGGAACGACGTTGAAAACATGGATGTCATAGCCTTGCCGGCGCAGAAGGCTGACGTAGGAGATATAGCGTCTGGCCGTCTCTTCTATGAGTGTGGTCAGTGGCCTGCCGCTCTTTTGGTGCTGGTATCCCAGATGGATGCGCACATCGACCTCGCCGAAGGAGAAGATGATGTGCTTGTTTTTCAGAGGCGCAATGACCCGGCGTACCCGGTCGTCGTGATCCTTGAGTCTGTAGGCGGTCTTGCCGTCGAGAATGTTGGCATCGGCGTAGGCCAGGGAATCGGCTATCAGCGGATGATCTTCAAAACAGCGCTGGGAGTGACTGTCGCCGACGGCTGCTATCTGGCGATTCATATCTTTTTACCCTCAAAAAGTTTCAGATGCCCAGGCAATTGTATGGCCGATAGAAAATCGAGGTATTCCAGCGGCGCGTGGCCAGTGCCCCCATGCCCCAGAAGTCGAGGCGCCTGAATCCGGCTTTGGCCAGGAAATCAAAGCCTGGCCGATACTCCAGGCGATCGCTGT
>JBEPWT010000319.1:0-2779 GCA_041642275.1 Desulfopila sp.
ATCAGCGGCGGTACAGAGAAGACGAATTGACGGGACAGCCGTAAACGGCGGAGAGCTGGCCCTGGAAAGAGCCAAGGCCAGAATACTGCCGAGAGCTACTGCAAACTACTGCGACAGCTATTACTTACTACAGAGAGTGCAAGGACAGCAATGATTCGATCTCAACTCAAGACCATACTGGATACATGTTTCGACCGGGGCGTCGCCGAGGATAAATGGACAGAGGCGGGCGCCGGCAGATATACCGTCGAGGTGCCCAAACGCGAGGGTCAGGGGGACTTTTCCACCAATATGGCCATGATTCTCGCCGGCCTTGAAAAGAAGAACCCGCGCCAGCTGGCGGCCTCTCTCAAGGAGTATCTCCAGGACTTTGACGACTTTGTCGACCGGGTGGAGGTGGCCGGCCCCGGCTTTGTCAACATATTCGTCCGCCTGGAAGTGTGGCACCGGGTTGTCGCCGAGGTAGCCGACAGGCAGGACTCCTTTGGCAGCAGCGATATTGGCGGAGGGCGGCGGGTCATGGTGGAGTTTGTCAGCGCCAATCCCACCGGACCTTTGAGCATCGGTCACGGCCGGCAGGCAATCCTGGGCGATTCCATCGCCAGACTGCTGGAGAAGACCGGACACCAGGTCTATCGCGAATATTACTACAACGATGCCGGCAGACAGATGCGGGTGCTCGGCGAATCGACAAGGGCCCGCTATCTCGAGGCACTTGGCCTGGACTTTAGCTTCCCCGAGGACGGCTACCAGGGCGAGTATATCGGCGATATCGCCCGCACCCTGATCGAGGAGCAGGGCGACGCCCTCAAGGACCACGAGGATGTGACTCCGTTCAAGGAGAAGGCCGAGGAGCATATTTTCGCCGACATTTCGGCCACCCTCGGACGAATGGGCATCGTCTTCGACAACTACTTCAACGAACAGTCCCTCTACCGCGACGGCCATATCGACGATGTCGTCGAGGAGCTGAAAAACAAGGGGCTGGTGTACGAAAAAGAGGGGGCCGCCTGGTTCAAGACCACGGAATTCGGTCAGGAGCAGGACAGGGTGATCATCAAGTCCAGCGGCGAGCCGACCTACCGGCTGCCGGACATCGCCTACCACCGGGAAAAATTCAGGAGAAACTTCGACTGGCTCATCGATATTTTCGGAGCCGACCACATAGCCACCGTGCCCGACGTCCTCGCCGGCGTCAAAGCCCTGGGATACGACGATTCCAAAGTCAAGGTTCTGCTGCACCAGTTCGTCACCCTCACCCGTGACGGCAAGCAGGTGAAGATGTCGACCCGCAAGGCTACCTTCGTCACCGTTGACGAGCTTCTCGACATGGTCGGGGTTGATGTCGCCAGGTTCTTTTTCATGATGCGCAAGGCCGACAGCCAGCTGGAGTTCGACCTCGGTCTGGCCACCCAGGAGAGCCAGGAAAACCCGGTCTATTATGTGCAGTACGGTCATGCCCGCCTCTGTTCCATACTGCGGCAGGCCGAAGAAAAGAGCATACGGCTGCTTTCCCATGAGAAGGTCGATATGCGTCTGCTCAACGAACCCGAGGAGCTGCTGCTGCTCAAAAGCATGGCCGCCTTTCCCGGTTTGATCGAAAGCGCCGCCCTGGAGCTTGCGCCCCACCGGGTGATTTTTTATCTTATTGAACTTGCCGGACAGTTTCATAGCTATTATAACAAGCATAAAGTTCTCTCCGAGAATACGGCTCTGAGCGAGGCCCGGCTGGTGCTTGTATCGGCTTTGCGCACGGTTTTCGGCAACGGTTTGCGCTATGTAGGACTCTCGGCGCCCGAACAGATGTAGGAAAAAGGCCCATGGCCGCGGGAAAAAGAAAGCAGGTTAAAAAGTATAAATTCGAACTTACCCGAGCCTCGATCGGCGGCATCGCCGTCGTCTGCTTCTGCATTTTTTTGTGGCTGTTTCTGCTTGGAGTCTGGACCGGCCAGTCACTCCTCACCCCCTCCCTTATGGATCCGGCTGATGCAAACGGTCTGCAGCAGATTGTCGATCTGGCCGACAAGAAAAAGCATCGTCCCGAGTAATCATATCCGGGTCTATGCACGCAGGTAAAGGGCGGGCCGGCAGCCGAAAAATCTTTCCTGTACTAACTGAAACGTTACGAGTATGATACGCTACGCCCGAATGGAAGATGTGAGGGAAATTCACTCACTTCTGAATAGTTATGCCAAACAGGGACTGCTGCTGGCCTGTTCCATCAGCTCGCTCTATGACCGCCTGCGCGACTTTGTCGTCTACGTCGACAGGGAAAATGCCATCATGGGGGTCTGCGCCCTTCACATTACCTGGGAGAACCTGGCGGAGATACGTTCTCTTGCCGTCCGCGAGGAATACTGGGGCAGGGGAATAGGCGCCAAACTGGTGAAGCAGTGCCTCATGGAGGCCGATATGCTGGGGATTTCCAGTATTTTCACCCTTACTTACCAGCCTGGATTTTTTCATAAACTGGGATTTGCCGACATCGACAAACGGGATCTGCCGCACAAGATATGGAGCGACTGCATCAACTGCTCCAATTTTCCCGACTGCGATGAAGAAGCGCTGATGTACAACCGGGAGATGTAGATTGCGATCCGCCGGTTATGCAATTGCTAAGACAACAACTTTATGAGATGATATAAGGATATGATAGGAAAAGTTCTGACGAAGGTGTTTGGCAGCAAGAATGAACGGGATCTGAAGAGACTGCAGCCGGTGGTTGACACAATCAATCAGCTCGAGGAATCGGTGCGCGTCCTCGATGACCAGGCCCTGG
>JBEPWT010000320.1:0-2777 GCA_041642275.1 Desulfopila sp.
CAAAATTGAGCGCCGTTTGTCGACAGGGGGGCACGGCTTGAATGCAAAAGCCCAAAGGAAGAACAATGAAGGTCAAGGTGATGTCTTTCGGATTCAAGTATGGTATGCCCGAAGAGATGAATTTTCTCTTTGATGTTCGCTGTCTGCCAAATCCGCATTGGGTCGAGGAGCTGCGACCCAAGACCGGCCTGGTAGAGGAGATTTCCCACTATGTACTGGCAAGCGGGGAAGGGCGCCGTTTTCTGCAGCTGCTGCAGCCGCTGGCGCTCTTTCTGGTGGAGCAGAATATCGCCGCCGGCAAGAAGGCTCTGGTCATGGCCGTGGGCTGCACCGGCGGAAGACACCGCTCCGTTGCCGTTGTCGAGGCCCTCAAAAAAACTCTGCAGCCGCTGCCAGTTGAACTGCAATGGCTGCATCGGGACATTGAAAAAGATGCCTGAAATCCCTGAGAGGCCCGGCATGGCCGCTTCGGCATCTTTTGCGTCTCACCTGCCGGCAGCTCGAGTGGGGGGATTTTGACACATCTCCGGGGCTTTTTTGACCTTTGAACTGTCCGGATGTATCTTTCAACCAGGGAACAGCTTCTTTTTCCGGTCTCCAGCGGTGTGATTTTGCCGCCTCGATTTTTTACAGGAGTGCTGGAGCGGCTGGGCCGGGCAGTGGATCCGGGAGGTTGTCGGAATCGGAGAACAGGGACAGGCCATAAGGAGCGAGGTGGGAGACAAACGATGACCAGGAGCGGGAACAGACAATGACTGCTGTAATTTCCAATTTAAAGAAAGTCGGCTTGAAGATCAGGGCCGGCGACGGCAAAGACGGCTATATGTTCTCTTCTGCTGAACCTTTTGTTTTTATATTCGGAGTAGCCAGCGAGGGCCTGAGCGCCTTCGAAGTCCTTCTCGACGGAAAAGGGGTCGGCGAAAAGGTGACGCTTACGGCGGAACAATCGGAACTGGCCGGTGTCTTTGGTCATCTTTACCGCCCGCTCATGGAGTTTCTCGGACTGGCGGTTCAGCCGCGGCGGCTGCATCTGGATATAACCGTGAGCGACATCGACGATGCCCAGGAGAAAGAGATTATCCGGGCAATGACGGCGGCCCTCGGCCGCAGCTGCGGTGGCGGCTGCGATTGCGGCTGTCATTGAATGCGCGGGTCTCTATGGAAACGAAGGTGCTACCAGCTCAAATCATCGGGTACTTCGTAGCCGGCATAGAAATCGTCGTTATCGCTTTTTTCCGCGGCCACATTTAACAGTACCACCATTTTACTGTTGAGCTGCCGCACCTTGTAGATGATGTCTGCCGGCACGAACTGGAATTCTCCAGCCTGTTTGACAATACCTATTTTCCCACTGGCCAGGCTGTCGATGGTTTTTTGGGAGAGCAGCACCTTCTTGATGGTGTTTTCATATTTGAAATTGTAGGCGATATCGCCCTGTTCCACAGATATCTTGTGCGTTTCGATCAGCTGCCTGGCCCTGGCCGTTGCCTCCTTTGCCTGGCGTTCGGCAATTTTTTTCTTATTGAGCTGTTGGTCCCGCTTCTTTTTTTCAGCCAGCGCCTCTCTGGCCATGTCGGCCATATCGTTTTTCTGCTGCGCTGAGGGATTTTTTTTCCCTTCATGCTGGTCTTTTTTGGCTTCCTTGTACTTTTTCTTGTCGACCAGTCCCATTTTCAGAAACTGATCCTGCAGTGAATTACCCATAAAATGATGCTCCGCTGATGAGAAATGAGTGGGATGAAGGGCGAACTCAGACAACTCCCATAAGAATTGAAGAGCCGTTGGCGCTGCCTATGGGAAGACGCTGCAAATCCGAGATGCCGCAGGACTTGATCATATTGCCGATTTCCTCGTCGCTATAGGATCTGCCCACGCCGTTGTTGACCAGCATGTTCAAGCTGAACAGGGCGGCGAATTCCGGTGCCGTCCTGGCGTTGTCGAGTATAAAATCATGGACCAGAATACGGCCGCCCGAAGGCATCTGCCGCGCCGTTTTCCCGATAATCCGCCGGCAGGTCTTTTCGTCGCTGCTGTGCAGGATGTGAGAGAGCCAGGCGACATCATAGGGCCCTCCCTCTATGGCGTCCGTGGTAAAGTCGCCGCCAATGAAGGCGACGCGGTCGCTGATTTTGAAGGAGTCGATAATCTGCCGGGCAAAGGGTTCGGAGGTGGCGCGGTCGAAAATTACGGCCCGAAGGTGCGGGTTGGCGAGGCAGAAATGAATGGCATAGGTGCCCGGTCCGCCGCCAAGGTCGAGCAGGCGTTTGCAGCCGCTGAGATCGATACGTTTTGCCAGTACCGGGGCCAGATCCATGGCCAGGTTGTACATGCCGAGAAGGAAGCTTTGTCTTTCGATTTCGGCGCCGTAGGAGCGCTTGTCCGGGGGCCGCCCGGTGGCGACGGCGGTGTCAAGCTGGGCCCAGCCATCGAGAATGTGGTGATGATGGAGGATGATGTGTCCCATGTAGCGTGGCGAACTGCGTACCAGGTGGTTTCGGGAAAAGTCGGTGTTGGCGTAGCCGGCGTCTTTTTTTTCCAGCAGAGCCATGGCGGCGAGACCGTCGAGCAGCATTTCCGTTGCCGCATGGTCGGTATCGGCTTTTTCGGCTACCTCGCCGGTTGCGACGATATCGTCGCCGAGATGGCTGAAGATGTCCAGGCGCACGGCGGCCTGCAGGGTGCATCCCTTCCAGTAGCCACTGGATATACTGAGAAGTTTCCCGACATTCCAGTCAGCTTCCATGTCTGCTCTCTCCTTCCGGACCGTGATGGTGATG
>JBEPWT010000321.1:0-2753 GCA_041642275.1 Desulfopila sp.
TTTTTCCCGGCGCAGAGTGTCGGCGACAAAAACCGGCTCACATTATAAGGGATCTGCAGGCAACGGCAAGGATTAAACAGCTCTTTCGGCGAAAACCGGACAAAGCCCCTACAGGGGGAGACCCACGGTAAAGACGGCGCCCTTCCCCGGTCGGGAACTCACTTCGATGGTGCCGTTATGATTGTCCCTGATGATGAAAAAGGAGACGGAAAGACCGAGACCGGTACCAATGCCGACGTCCTTGGTGGTGAAAAAGGGCTCGAAAATACGTTTTTGCGTTTTTTCATCCATGCCGATGCCGTTATCCTCGACATCAACCTTATAATAATCGCCGGATACATAGGTCCGCAGGGTAATCCTCGGCCTCTCGGCTTCTCCGCCGATACCCTGCACTTTCTGCCTGTTCTTCATGGCCTGAGCACTGTTTTTCAGAAGATTGAAGAACACCTGCTGCAGGGTGTTGCTGTCACAGCGCGGCTTCGGCAGCGTCCGGCCATAGTCGCGGACGATCTCGATATTTCTAAAATCAAATCGTTTTTTCAGGTCGTAATCGTTGATCGCAAGCTCCAGTGTCTCATCGAGCAGGGCATTGATATCGCAGGGAGTATACAGGGAAACCGATTTTCTGCTGAATGAAAGCATGTTGTTGATAATGCGGGAGGCCCGTTCGCCCGAAGCCGTAATGGCGCTGAGCATGGTGTCTATCTGCCTTGCGGTGAGGTAACGGCCGAGGCTTTCCATGGACAGGCCGCAGTGTTCGGCGGCCTCGGTGTTTTTAGGCAGAGTCGGCGAAAGCCGGTTTTCGATGACCTGAACGCTCTGCATGATGCCGGCCAGCGGATTGTTGATCTCATGGGCCATGCCGGCTGCCAGACCGCCAACGGACATCATTTTCTCCGTCTGCACCATAGCCTCCTCGAGCCGAACCCGTTCAGTAACATCGTCGATTCTGATGACGGCGCCTTCATTGCCGTTGGCCAGTAAGGGATAGGCGGCGATATCGAACAGTCCCCGGCGGCCTCCGGGGGCAAGTTCCAGCCGCTGACGGAAAAAACCTCTATTGCCGCCGACGATGTCGTGTATTGCCGTGAGAACGGCATCAAGACAGGGCAGGAGCGAAGACAACGGCCGGCCCAGGGCCTCATCTCTGGCAATGCCCACGGTTTTTTCCGCCTCGCTGTTCCACTGGATCACCAGACAGCGGGCGTCGATCCCCACCAGTATCGACGGCATGGAATCAACGACATTGTCGAGATACTCCCTGAGTCTGCGCAGCTTCTCTTCGGAGTGCCTCCGCTCTTCTATTTCCCCGTTGAGTACGGTGATCTTTTCCTGGATCCCGTCGCGCATGCGGGCGAAGCTGCGGGCAAGACTGCCGATCTCATCTCTTCTGCCGGTATCGAGACTGACTCCGAAATCCCCCTGTTCGATTTTGCCGCAGCTTCGGCTCAGGCGAGAGATGGGCCTGGTGATCAGGATGTTGATCATACAGATAAGCACGACGGTGACCAGCAGCAGCAGGATCGCCAGACGCAGGCCAAGATAGCTCACACTTTCCACCAGCAAAGGCGTGGTAAAGGCATCGGTGACATACACCCTGACACTGCCCAGCCGGTTGCCGCCAAAAGAGATCGGCAGATCAGCGCTGAGAGGCGCACGCAATGCTGCCGGGTCCGGTGCGGCAACGATTTGCCACTGCTCGTCACGGCTCATGGCCACCACAAAGCCATCGAGAAGGTCGTCTGTTACCGCCACGGCATAGACGTTTCGGTCCTGCATCTCCGTTGCGACGATGCTGGCCACCATTTCCCCGTCGATATTCCACATCGGCATAGCCAGTGAATGGGCGAGCCGCCCCGCCACCTTTTTAACGGTCTCGTCAAGGCGGTTTTCGATTTTCAAGCCGGTCAGGTATACCTCAAAGACGCCTAAAAGCAGTATACTGGAGCAGACGACAAGGCTGACGACAAGCAGGATTTTCAACGACAGGGAAGATTTCATTGTTCTCACTTCAGGCAGCAGGGACAAGCCGGCCGCCAAGGGCCGGCCCGGAGAAAGAGGCCTTTCATCTATCCAGGGTCTGTCTCACCACATCGGCAAGTACGCTCATACTCAAGGGCTTCATCACCACCTCGCCAATGCCGAGACTTTTGGCCTTCTCCAGGTCCATGGTTGCCGAGTAGCCGGTGCAGAGTATGACCGGCAGGCCGGGGCGAATCTTCAGCACCTCTTCCACCAGCTCCAGCCCGGTCATCTCCGGCATGGTCTGATCGCTTATAAGCAGATCATATTCGGCCGGAGACTTGCAAAAATCGGCCAGGGCCTCTGTACTGCTTGAATACACCCGCACCCGGTAGCCGAGACTTTGAAGAATCTCACCGGCCATTTCAGCGATGATGTGCTCGTCGTCGACCAGGAGTATGCGCTCCGTGCCTCGCTGCAGGCTGGAGAGGGGTGCGGCAGGGAGGCTCTCCATGTCGCTTTCCACCGCCGGAAAGAAGAGGTGAAAGGTGCTGCCCACGCCGGGCTCGCTCTCAACCTGGATGGTTCCGCCGCTGGCCCGGACAATGGAGTGGACCATGGCCAGCCCCAGGCCTGTGCCCTGGCCTTTCTCCTTGGTTGTATAGTAGGGGTCGAAGATCCGTTCGATATCCTCCCTGCATATGCCGGTGCCGGTGTCGGCAATGGTCAACTCCAGCCAGGTATCGACATCGGCTGTCTGAATCTCCGCCGGTGCCCGTTCGTTATCAACC
>JBEPWT010000322.1:0-2741 GCA_041642275.1 Desulfopila sp.
GGCATACATCCAAGGAGAACAAACAGTGTGTAAAGTCCTAGTGGTCGAAAACAACCCGACCATCCTCAAACTCCTTTCGCATCACCTGGAAAGCGAAGGCTGCCAGGTCACGACTGCGGTCAACGGCTTGGAGGCGCTGCTCGAAATAGACAAAGAGATCCCCGATCTCATCTTCACCGACATCATCATGCCCAAGGTCAGCGGCGACCAGCTCTGCACCATTATTCGCCGGGACAACAGGCTCAAGGATATATTTCTGGCAATCCACTCCTCCACCTCGCTGGAAGACAACCGCCTGATCCTCGATCTCGACGCCGACGTCTACATCGCCAAAGGCCCGCAGGCAAATCTCAAAGACCACATTTTCCATACTCTCGACCAGTACAAAAAGGGCATCCGCCGCAACCAGACGACCATAGGCGGAGAGACCCTCCATCCCCGGGAAATCACCAAAGAACTGCTGCTCTCGCGCAAGCATTACCACGCCATATTCAACAGCGTCGCCGAAGCAGTGGTGGAAATGGACATCAGCGGCAAGATCGTCCAGGCCAACATGGCCACCCAGAAACTTCTCCGACGAAACCTGCGCCAAATTCTTTCCGTCAGTTTCATCGATTTCCTTGATCCGCAAGGCAGAGAAGAGGTTCTGGCCTGGCTCGGCAAAATAGCCGTCAGCCAGCCGCCCTGCCACGACACCTTCAACTCCAGCTATGAAAAACCGCTTTTGATCAACAAGAGGCGAATACTTCTGAAAATGGTCGCCATCTCCGAGACCGACGATTCCTTCATCATAGGAATACTGCAGGATATCACCCAGCAGAAAAACACCGAGGAAAGGCTCGCCCAGACCCTGAGCGAGTTCAATGCCGTCGTCGAGACCATTGATCACGGCATCGTTTTGATGAACGACGAACTGAAGATTTGTCTCGTCAACCAGGCATTCCGAGAGCTCTGGGGCCTCCCGGCAACTTTCACCGATACCATGCCGAGCCTCAGGGAACTCATGGAGCACAGCAGCAGAGAGGGCGTCTATCCCATCCAGCCGGAAAAAACAGACGATTATATCAACACCAGAATGGAGCAAATCCGCAAAGGCGGCATCCCGCCCACGGAAATCGAACTGTCAAACGGCAAAATCCTGCAATTCCAGTGCGTGGTCCTGCCGGATAACGGCCGGCTGCTCACCTACTATGACATTACCAGTTTGAAGAATACCGAAAAGGAACTGGCCCGGGCCCTCGAGAAAGTCAGCAACCTGGCCAACCATGACCCGCTGACCGGACTGGCCAATCTGCGCCTGGCCCGGGAGCGATTGTTCGCCGCGCTTTCCCTGTCGAAAAGGAAGGACTGGAAGACCGCGGTCATGTTTCTCGACCTCGACGGCTTCAAGAATATCAACGACACCTACGGCCATGACTTTGGCGACGAAGTCCTGAAAAAGATCGCCGAAAGACTGTTAGCCAGCCTGCGGCAGTCCGACACCGTCGCCCGCATCGGCGGCGACGAATTCCTGGTAATACTGACTGAGGTCTCCCACCGCCTTACCGCCGCCAATGTGGCCGAAAAGATTATCGAGGGGGTTTCCGAACCCATCGAGATCGACGGCAGGGTCATCACCATTGGCATCAGTATCGGCATCGCCATCTATCCCGACAACGGCGAAGACAGCCGAATGCTCATGAAAAAAGCCGACGACGCCATGTATTACACCAAGCGCATCGGCAAAAACAGCTATACCTTCACTCCCGACTGAGCGGGCTATTCGTCGCTCCCTGCTCTTGTTCTTCCATCTCCTGCTGCAACAGGGTGATCTCAGGATCTGGCTCTTCGGACTGAAGAAGAGAGTTTCTTTTCCTCGAGTTCACTCCAGCGGCTGTAGAGTCTTTCGATCTCCTGCTTGGCTTCTTCGTTTTGCCGCCAGTATTTCTGCAGCTTCTGCGGATCAGCGGCTACCTCGGGGCTCTCGATCTTCTTTTGGAGAGCCTGCTGACGCTCTTCGGCCGTCTCGATTTTCTTTTCCATGCCATCAAATTCCAGCTGGTCGAGATAGGAAAGCTTGCCGCTTCTGTCCTTGTCCCTGGGCGCCTTTGCCGCGGTCGATTTTTTCCTGCGCCCTCGGCGCTGTTCCTCTTCTCGACCGCTCATCTGGTCGAGCCATTGCTGATAGTCGGCAAAGTAGGCGGTGGAGCCTTTGCCGTCGAACCCCAGTATTCTGTTGCACACCCTGTCGAGGAGATAGCGGTCATGGGTGACCAGCACCAGGGCGCCTGGAAAATCAACGAGGCTCTCTTCCAGTATGTCCAGGGAGCCGATATCAAGATCATTGGTCGGCTCATCGAGCAGCAGGATATCCGCCGGCCTGAGCATCAGCGAGGCGATCAGTATCCTCGCCTGCTCACCCCCGGAAAGTTCACCGACTGGTGTTTCCAGCTGGTCCGCCCTGAACTGGAAGCGTTTGGCCCAGCTGACCACATGGAGCGAGCGGTCGCGGAAAACGACGGAATCGCCCGCGGGCGCCAGCGCCCGGCGCAGGGAAAGAGCAGGATCAAGAAAATTCCTGTTCTGCTCGAACTCGACGATGGTAATTTTATCGGCGGTTTTGATGGTGCCTTCATCGAGGTGGGCGGCTCCGGCCTCTCCTGCCGCCAGCGCCTTGAGAAGCGTGGATTTGCCGCAGCCATTACGGCCGAGCAGGCCGAGCCGGGAGCCGGGAGAGAGCAGGATGTCGACACCTGCGAACA
>JBEPWT010000323.1:0-2705 GCA_041642275.1 Desulfopila sp.
GTGCAGGACGGAAATGCATCCCGAGGCAGATGATATTGCACAAATACAAATCGTATAGTCCCGCTGCAGCCGATTCTCAGACTTGAAACCGGCAGGAATGAACGTTCAGGCGTGGTTTTTACGCAGGGAATTTCGCCTGACGGACCATGGCTGGGGGTGGTGGCACATATTTTGCTCTACGGACGGCAAATGCCAGGCCTGAGCATTGCTCAGCGTAAAAAGTGATGGTATTGCCGCCTGCGCCCACCCGCCAGGCCGGTGTGCAATGCCGACGGCAGGCACCCTGTGCAGGTTCCAGTGCCATGCGGCAATAACTCTGCGATTATCGCCCATGAGGTGGAAATATTGTTCCTGCTGTCCCCAGCGATGATGTGTTATCTGAGTAGATGAAGGATCCGGCGAAGAGAGGCCAGTTCTCCTGCTCCTTCCTCCGGTTACGCATAAAGAATCCATGCGCGGGTAAAAACACAGGCAGAAAAAGATGACACAAGCAGCCATCAAGCGCTTCTCTCTTTCGACAATATGTCTGTGCAGTCTCTTCCCTGCCGGCAGGGTGTCGGCGGCCCGGGATTCGATGCTGTATCCGGCAGGTCCGGCGGCTGAGCGTATTGCCGAAATCTGGTGGGAGATGCTGGTGGTCTACGGCCTGGTCTTTGTCATTACCATGGGTCTGCTCATTATAGCCCTGGTGGCGCGGCGGCGCGAGAGGGCCTTTTTTGGTTCGCGTTTCGTCTTTATTGCAGGGGCTGGCATTCCCATCATTATTCTTACCATTATGCTTATCTCCACCATTAGGGCAACGGTTGAGCTCGGCAATCAGCAACCTGATTTTCATATCGAGATTACCAGCCATCACTGGTGGTTTGAAGTCAGATATCCCGACTACGGCATCGTCGATGCCAACGAGATTCATATTCCAGTGGGCAAAACAGTGCAATTCGAGCTTATATCCCGGGCCACCGTTCACAGCTTCTGGGTGCCGCGGCTCGCCGGCAAGAGGGACATGCTGCCGGATCATCCGGTCAGCTTGAGCCTCAGGGCCGATGAGCCAGGCGTCTATCGCGGCACCTGCACCGAATATTGCGCCGGCCCCCATGCCCTGATGGCTTTCCGGCTCGTGGCTCACGAAGAAGCTGCTTTTGAGCAGTGGCTGCAGGAAAACAGCCGTCCGCCCGCCGAACCTGCCGAGCCGCAGCTCCTGCACGGGCGCCAGGTCTTTCTCCAGGAAGGCTGCGCCGGCTGCCATGCCATCTCCTCGGTTTCGGCAAGCGATACCGGGCCCGATCTGACCCGCCTTGGTTCGCGCCTGACGCTTGGCGCCGGTACGGTGGCCAATACCACAGGCAATCTCTCCGGCTGGATTGCCGATCCGCAAGCGATCAAACCTCGCAATATGATGCCGCCTTCCTACCTGGCGCCCCGGGATCTTCATGCCCTGGTGGCCTATCTTCGGAGCCTGCAATGAGCCCTGTCGCCGCCAGCCTGGAAGAGCGTTTCACCGCCGTCTGGCAATCGCCCACGGGTCTGCTCGGATCGGTAAAGACCGTCAATAACCGCCCCTTGGGCAAACGTTATATCATCACCTCGCTCTGCTTTTTTTTCGCAGGCATCATCCTGGCTCTGCTGATGCGGACCCAGCTGATCGTGCCCCACAACACCTTCCTCGGTCCCGATGCCTATAACAGCATCTTCACCATGCATGGCTCGACCATGCTCTATCTCTTTGCCGTACCCTTTATCGAGGGGGTCGGCCTCTACTTCATCCCCCTGTTGATCGGCTCGCGCGATATTGGCTTTCCCCGGCTGACAAGTTTTGGCTACTGGCTCTATCTCTTTGGCGGGTTGACCATGTATTCCAGCTTTTTTTTCGGGCAGGTGCCGGATGCCGGCTGGACAGCCTATACGCCGCTGTCGGGGGCGAAATATTCGGGAGCGGGCCTTGATTTCTGGCTGCTCGGTCTCAGCATGGTGGAAATTGCCGGCATCGGCGCCGCCGTTGAAATCGTGGTGACTATCCTTAAATTCCGCGCTCCCGGCATGGCCATCCACCGCATGCCTCTGTTCGTGTGGAGCTATCTGGTGGCTGCCGTCATGATCATCTTCGCCTTTACGCCGCTCTTGCTCGCCAGCCTGATGCTGGAGATGGACCGATCGCTCGGCACCCGGTTTTTCGATGTCGAACTCGGCGGCAGTTCACTCTTGTGGCAGCATCTCTTCTGGTTTTTCGGCCACCCGGAGGTCTATATCATCTTTTTGCCGGCAACCGGAGTCATATCGACCATCATTCCGGTTTTCGCCCGCCGCCGGTTGGTAGCCTACCCGCTGGTGGTCGCCGCCATCGTCATCACCGGCTTTGTCAGCTTCGGGCTGTGGACGCATCACATGTTTACCGCCGGACTGCCGGATCTGCCCATGCTGTTCTTCACCGCGGCAAGCTTCATGATCGCCCTGGCATCCGGGGTGCAGATCTTCGCCTGGATAGCCACCCTGTGGGGAAGCAGGCCGCGCTTCAGCGTCCCCATGCTCTATATCCTGGGTTTTTTCGTCATCTTCGTCAACGGCGGATTGACCGGCGTCATGGTGGCGACCATGCCGTTTGACTGGCAGGTCCACGATACCAATTTCGTCGTCGCCCATTTCCACCATGTCCTCATCGGCGGCGCCGTCTTTCCCTTTTTCGCCGGGATGTACTACTGGCTTCCCAA
>JBEPWT010000324.1:0-2670 GCA_041642275.1 Desulfopila sp.
ATAAGCCGCTGTCCTTCCTCCTGGTCGCCGCCGCCGATGGCCTTGATCACCGAATCATTTTCATACACCGGTGCGACGGCCTTGATAAAAGGATCTTTATCAGGATGGGTAACCGCCATGCCTTCCTCGATCAGCTCCTGCTCGAGTTCCTGGTCGGCCTCAAGAGACAGCTCGCGCTCGTATACCTTGGCCTTGGCGGCGGCATCGGCGACGATTTTCTGATGTTCGGGACTGAGGGTCTGCCAGGTGATCTCGCTTATCAGCATCACTGCCGGGGAATAGAAATGTCCGGTCATGGCCAGATATTTCTGCACCTCAAAGAATCTCGAGGAATGTATGACCGCCAGAGGATTCTCCTGGGCGTCGACAACTCCCTGCTCCAGAGCTGTATAGAGCTCACCGAAAGCCATCGGCGTGGGACTGGCGCCCAGGGCCTTCATGGTCAAAATAAAGACATCATCCTCCATCACCCTGATCTTCAGCCCTTCCATATCGCCCGGGGCATTTATAGGACGCTTGGAATTGGTGATGTTGCGAAAGCCGTTTTCATACCAGCCCAGGGAGCGGATACCGACTTTGACGAATTTGTCGGCTATCATCTGCCCGATTTCACCGTCGAGAACGCGGTAGCAGGAATCACGGTCCTTGAACAGGAACGGCAGATTGAAGAGCTTGACCTGGGGGACGAAATTCCCCATCGGTCCCGTGGAGGTGAGGGTCATCTCCAGAGACCCGAGCTGCAGACCCTCGACCATGTCCCGCTCGGAACCGAGTTGGGCCGCCGGAAACACCTGGACTTCGATTTCGCCGCCGCTTTCCTTGGCAACAATATCTCCGAAGTACTCGGCAGCCAGATTGTAAATATGGCTCGGCTGCGTAGAGGTTCCGAGTTTAATCACTGTCTGGGCATACCCAGTCGTCGAAACGGCAACAGCAATGAACAATGCTACTATTCCTGTAGCCAACGCCTTCTTGCACATAACTTCCTCCTTCATCTGATAAGGTGTACGTACACATCCGCCAAACCGCCCCGCAAACGTGCCAAAGGAGCTTTTTTCCTGCCTGGTGCCCTTTCATCCCGGCCGTGGCCCGGATAGTGCTGCCATTGCCGCCAACGACAAACAACCGGGAAGCCCCAGGAGCATCCTGCCCCAAAGACAGGAAAAGCCGCTATGGCTCAAGAATTGGGAAGGTATTGGCACCTTGTGGCATGACCGTCACTTTCGGCGCCCTTTCGCCACATTTCTCATATGCCATCTCAAGGGCCTCCTCAATGGAGGCTACCCCCTGTATGCCCGCTTTCCGGGCAATATCCACGTTTTCCTCCCTGGTCACCATGATTATGGTGCCCTTGCTGCTGTATTCGATCTGCCGTACCGCCACCCAGCCGGAAATAAGAAAATCGGCACGCACCGCCTTTTCCATGGCCAGGGGATTGGGAAAGTCAAACCAGTCGAAAAACTCACGCGGCTCCTGGATATCTGGACATTCGGCCAGGAGGATCACAACACCTCCCGGTTTCATTGCATAGACCGCATTGTCAATGGTTTTCTGGGACTGGTACAAATTGATGTCCTTGGGATAGCCGCCGGTGGAGGCAATAACGATATCGGCCTGCTCCTCGATCGGCACCCCGAAAATATCATCGACCATCTCCGTTGCCCCAAGCCAGGCGGAAACCCAGTTGCCGGTAAAAATGCCGGTGAGGTCGCCGTCCAGGTTCGGCACTACGTTGACGATGAAGTCAGGTTGAACGAAGGCCGCCGCCTCCATCATGTCTTCGTGGGCAGGATTGCCGCCGGTTTTTTTGTTCGCCGCCAGTGGACTCGAGCCTTCGCCGACATTTTTCTGCATGGCCCACATATGACACTGTTGGATGGTCTTCAAAGAGGCGACCCCCGGCATGAGGCTCTTGCGTCCGCCGCCGTAGCCCACCATGTAATGATAGATGACCCCGCCGGTGAGAATCACTCTGTCCGCCTCGGCGACGATTGTGTTTATCGAAACTTCAGTGCCGCGGCTGGTCTTGCCGTAATAGACCATGTTGTCACTATCCCAGGCATCGTGGTTGAGCACCCTGATGCGGCGACAGAGCTCTTTGGTGCATATTTCCTCAAACTCGGCCTGAGTATTCTGGCGATGGGCGCCGACGGCGATGAGGATGGTGATATCCTCCTCTCTGATTCCCGCCGCCAGCAGATAGTCGACCAAAAGCGGCAGGGTCTGGTTGTTGCGCTGCCAGCCGCGGGTTATGTCGCTGACGGTAATGGCCACCTTCTCTCCGGCGTTTACCAGTTCTTTGAGCGGAGGGCAGTCGATCGGATGATCGAGGGCATGCAGATAGGCCTTTTGCAGATCTTCAGGCGGCCTGCGGTTTCTGCCAACCAGATTATACAGCAGCTGCTCCCTGGGCAGAGAGAAGTCAACCGTGTCTTTACCGATATTAAGTGAAAAATCAACTCTTTCCATTTCCTGCTCCCACCGGCCGCAGAGGGCCGATGTCCGTTAGAGTTTTTCGGCCTCGCCGTCGATCATGCGATAGACATGTTCTTCACCGGGAAAAGCGCCGGTACGCACATCGTCGATATAGGCCCTGAAAATTTTGGAGAATTCTTCGGCCATATTGCCGTAGCGCTTGACAAATTTTGGCGTGAAGGCCTGAAAGAGACC
>JBEPWT010000325.1:0-2661 GCA_041642275.1 Desulfopila sp.
CATACGAGCGCCGTATACTTCCACGAGCAGGACATAATGTGCCGCAGGAAAATCCGCAGGATTTTGTTGAAGCCGTGCTGTCTTTTGATTAACGGAGGTTGGTAATCAGAATTTCGGATTCTTTCAGATGTAGATTGCTCTCCTGATTGTATCCTTGGAGGTAATAAGCCAAACTTCCGCAAGGGTAATAAAGTCGCAGCTCTTTTTACACAGATCCGGCAAGATAAAGTTGAATGAATATCCTTGCGCATCCTCGCCTGCTATGGTACCCTCCGCTCCATTTTTCCCTTACCCGAAGAACGGGAAACTCTTCATAATCGTTGCCTGCCGCAAATGAAGGAATTATTTTTGAGGTCGTCACTCTGCCGGTATCATGATACATCTGAATGTCATTCATAAACAATACGGTTCCCAGATCCTCTTCAGGAATGCTTCCCTGCAGATCCTGCCACGGACCCGCACCGGGCTCGTCGGTCCGAATGGTGCCGGCAAGACTACGGTTTTCCGTCTGATTACCGGCGAAGAAATACCTGACAAGGGAGAGATAGCCTGTTCAAAAAACACCGTTATCGGATATTTTTCTCAGGATGTCGGCGAGATGTCGGGGCGTTCGGTCCTTGAAGAAGTTATGTCCGCTGCCGGAGAGATTGTCGAACTTGGGCAGCAGATGCGCGAGATGGAGGCACAGATGAGCCTGCCTCTGGGGGATGATGCCATGGCTGAGTTGCTTGAGCGCTACGGCACCATCACCGAGATTTTTGAACACCGCGGCGGTTACGATCTCGATTCCAGGGCCAAGGCGGTGCTGAGCGGCCTCGGTTTTGCAGAAGAAGAATTTTCCCTGCCGGTGGAAACCTTCAGCGGCGGCTGGAAGATGCGGATCGCGCTGGCCAGGATCCTGACGGTCAATCCCGATGTTCTGCTGCTTGATGAGCCTACCAATCATCTCGATATCGAGTCTATTCTCTGGCTCGAAGAATGGCTCGGCAACGAGTACAAAGGAGCCCTGCTGATGACCTGTCATGACCGGGCCTTTATGAACCGTATGGTTACCCGGATCATCGAAATCGCCAACGGTCAGGCCACAACCTATAACGGAGATTACGATTTTTACCTGCGGGAGCGGGAGATACGCCGTGAACAGCTGTCGGCAAGCTATCGCCGCCAGCAGGAGATGCTGGCCAAGGAAGAGGAATTTATCGCCAGATTCGCCGCCAGAGTCTCCCATGCCGCCCAGGTGCAGTCCCGCATCAAGAAGCTGGAAAAAATCGAGCGGATTGCGTTGCCGCCCGAACAGAAGGTTATGAAGTTCAAATTTCCCGTACCCCCTCGCAGCGGCGATGATGTTCTGCACCTGCGTAACCTCGGGAAACAGTGGCAGACGATCGACGGCGGAGTCAAACAGGTGTTCAGCGGGTTGACGGGGACGATCAGGCGGCTGGAAAAAATCGCCCTGGTCGGTGTTAACGGCGCCGGCAAATCGACTCTGCTGAAAATCATAGCCGATCAGGCAGAACCCACGGAAGGTGAAGCAATTTTGGGAACGGGGGTAGCCACGGGATATTTCAGCCAGCATGCCATGGACATTCTTGATCCCGGGCATACTGTATTCGATGCAGTTCGCGAGGTCCTGCCGCTTGAGAATATCGGAACTATCCGCAACCTCCTTGCCGCTTTTCTCTTTCGGGGGGATGATGTCGACAAGCGCATTGCCAACCTCTCCGGCGGCGAGAAGAGCAGGGTGGTGCTCGCCAAGCTGCTGGCCAGGCCTCTTAACTTTCTGGTGCTCGATGAGCCGACCAACCACCTCGATATTCTCTCGAGGGAGGTATTGCTTGAAGCCTTGCGGAAATTCGAAGGCACAGTCCTTCTGGTGAGCCATGACCGTCATTTTCTACGTTCCCTCATCACGCGGGTGTTTGAAATAGATCATGGTGAAATGCATACTTACGAAGGCGATTACGATTACTATCTTCGCAGGACAAGCACCAGCTTAAATTAACTAGTGTCCGTCCATAATGGCACTTTTCGATTCGGCTCTTTCTTTCCTCTGTCGCCGGGAATATCCACCCGGATCAACATTTTTTATCGGTATATTTATGATACATGCTTCAAATATTGCCTTATCCTATGGCAAACGCGTCATTTTCAAAGATGTTAACATCAAATTCACCCCCGGAAACTGCTATGGGCTGATAGGTGCCAATGGGGCCGGCAAATCGACCTTTCTGAAAATCCTGGCGGGTCAGCTCGAGGCGGACAGCGGCGAGGTCTTTGCCGGGGCCGGGCAGCGTATCGCCGTCCTCAATCAGGACCAGTTTGCCTTCGATGAAATGACGGTGGCCGAAACCGTGCTCATGGCTCATTCACGCTTGCATGAAGTCATGGCTGAGCGCGAGGCGCTCTATAGCAAGAGCGAATTCAGCGAAGAAGATGGTATTCGCAGCGGTGAACTCGAGGCCGAATTTGCCGAGATGAACGGTTATGAAATCGAATCCGAGGCCGCCGTGCTGCTCAGCGGGCTTGGTATCGGCGAAGAACTGCGCGATAAGAAGATGAAAGAGCTCGAAGGCGGCGAAAAGGTGCGGGTATTGCTGGCCCAGGCGCTATTCGGCAATCCGGATATCCTGCTGCTCGATGAGCCCACCAATAACCTGGACA
>JBEPWT010000326.1:0-2652 GCA_041642275.1 Desulfopila sp.
GATAGTGCCTGTCCATAAATGGCACTTTTGCCCTAACTCCCGGAGTCTCATACTTCGCTTACCGGTTGCTCTCAAAATTTAATCCTCGGAATATCAATTATATGCCTGTGGTTAAATTTATCAAGCGCCTAGATTTAGAACAAAATTGCTCATTCCTGGACAGACACTAGATAAAGCGGCAACGGCCCTATCACCACCTGCCCTCCCTTCTGCAATGGATATAGACACCAGCATAGGCCAGCTTTTTTTTCTCGGCTTTCGCGGCGCCCTCCCCGACGAAGACAGCGTCATTGTCGAGGATATCGTCAGCCGCAATCTCGGCGGAGTCGTCCTCTTCGACACCTTCGTCGGCGGCGGCTTGCAGGACAGCAATATCGTCAATTGGGAGCAGTTGCGAAAACTCACCGCTTTTTTGCAGGCCAAGGCGAGTACGCCGCTCTTCATCGCTGTCGACCAGGAGGGGGGCAAGGTACGAAGGCTGAAGGAACGCCACGGTTTCCGGCCGCTGCCTTCGGCAAGGGAGATGGGTGAAAAAAACCCGCGTGAATCGTTTTACCAGGCAAGTCTCACCGCAGGTCAACTTGCCGCCTGCGGCATAAACTGCGATTTCGCTCCGGTGGCCGATATCGACATCACCCCTTCAAATCCGATAATCGGCGCCCTGGGCCGGAGTTTTTCCGCCAGCGAAGATGTCGTCACCGCTCACTGCGAGGCATGGCTCGACGGCCTGCGCAGTGAAGGGGTTCTCGGCTGCCTCAAGCATTTTCCGGGCCACGGCAGTTCAGCGGCCGACTCCCATACCGGCTTCGTCGATATCAGCTCCAGCTGGCAGCGGCGGGAACTGGAGCCCTACCGCCGCCTCCTGGCAATCGGCAAGCTCAAAGCTCTGATGCTTGGCCACCTCTTCAACGACCGGCTGGATACACGCCATCCCGCCTCGCTCTCGGAAAAAGTCATCAACGGTCTTTTGCGGCAGCGCATGCAGTTTAACGGACTGGTCATCACCGATGATCTGCAGATGAGAGCGATCAGCGACCGCTACGGCATTGACGAGGCGGTAATTCTCGCCCTTGCCGCCGGCGCCGATATGGTTATAATCGGCAACAATCTCGCCTACGAGGCCGACATTCTCGCCAGGATGGTTGCCGCCGTGCGGCGGGGACTCGACTGTGGCCGCCTCACGGAAACGGGTCTTGGAAAAGCCCTCGGACGCATTGGGCGCATAAAAGGAGAATTGCTATGAGCACCGTGGAGAAAGAGACGCATTCGCTCCTGGTCGGTTATCTGCTCTGGATACTCGGTTTCCTGGGGGCCCATCGCTTTTATTATGGCAGGCAACTGTCCGGCACCCTCTATTTTTTTACCCTCGGCCTGCTGTTCATCGGCTGGATAATCGATCTGTTTCTGATTCCCTCTCTCAACGAAAAGGCCGACCGGCGCTACAAAACCGGACCGGTGGACTACAGCGTCGGCTGGCTGCTTCTCACCTTCACCGGCCTGTTCGGCCTGCACCGGTTCTACATGGGCAAATGGCCCACCGGCCTGCTCTATCTGGTCACAGCCGGCATCTTCGGTCTCGGCTACATCTATGACCTGTGGACACTCAACGAACAGATCAGTGAAATCAACGGCGGCGCAGCCAAAAATTCTTGAAATGGACCGGACCGCCGGCCTTCTGCTAACTGCCCTTTTCTTGACTCCGGCCTTCTTTGGTGTTACATGTCATACCAGCCGGGCGGCGACAGCTTGGAGCCGCCCCGTGAACATCACCAAGAAAGATTATGACACCCAAACAGACGAAAAAGACACCATCGCCCATTACCGGAAAGCCGGATATTGAGTACCCCTGCGTATGGCAGTACAAGGTCATAGGCGAAGACTGCGCCCGCCTGGAACAGGCGGTCCTGGAGATCTGTGCTCCGGTCCCCGTCGAGCTCAGCTATTCGCATTCCAGTTCCAAAGGCAAATACCACAGCTTCAACGCCGAAATAGAAGTCCAGGACGAAGAAGCGAGACTGTCCATCTATCGGGCTCTGCACAGCCATCCCGCCGTAAAATTCGTACTCTGAGATTATGACTGCAGAAACTTCGCCGCACTCCCGGCTTATCCCCGTTCTGAGGGAAGGCATAGGCGTAATCCAAATGATCCTTTTCAAGGAGCTGCGTGGGCTCTACGACAAGAAGTACAGCGACAAAGAAACAGCTGAAAGGTCCATGCTGGCTGGAGCGGTTGTCAACGCCCTTTTCGGCGCGGAAAATCCCGAGGAGAAATTCCAGCGCTTCAACCGATCCAACACAGCGATAATAGAACAGGAACTTTCCGGTTTTGCCGCACAGTTCCCCGATCTGCTGCCTTACCTCACGGATGCCCTCAGAGTGCAGGCGCTCTGCGATCATCAGCAAGGCGACGACGGGGCTCAGGCGCTGAAGCAGGCCGAGGAACTGGGCATACTCGTTCTCGACCGCGATGTGCCGCTGCCCTCGGTCTTCATGACCAGGGTACGCGGTCTTGGCGAACAATACGGTCTCACCGTCGCCCCCGCGCAGGTCGCCCCGGAGGACGACAACCTGCCGGAATAATCCCCCGAAAAGAGCGCCACGACCCGCCGGCTGCTGGCCGGCTCAGGCGCCTTCGGTGGACTGCAGGCCTAC
>JBEPWT010000327.1:0-2643 GCA_041642275.1 Desulfopila sp.
CCGGGCAATCTTGCTCACGGCATCATCTTTTTCCCGGGAGAGGCCCGGTCGGCCAAGCAACTGAGGCTGCAGCTGGTTGAACCTGACAGCGGCCGGTCGCATACTGTCGTACTTCCTTTTCAATTACCTCAGTGAAACCGGCGGATTTGGCCTCCGCAGTCATTCAGGCTCGACAAACTGATTTGACAGGAGGCCCTTTTTGAGCACATTTCAGAGAGTTTCGCTGGTCAAGAATGATTTTGTATCCTCACAATTCATCTTTTAGCAAGTTTTTCGAGCTTCTCAAAATAATCCGGAAATGTCTTTGAGGTACAATCCGGGTCGTTGATGGTGACCGGAGTGTCGCCCAGAGCGACCAGAGAGAAGCACATGGCCATGCGATGATCGTTATAGGTGTCTATTACCGCATGCTGCAGCTTCCGTGGCGGCGTAATCCGGATAAAATCCTCTCCCTCTTCTACCTCCGCGCCGACTTTTCTCAGCTCACAGGCCATGGCTGCCAGTCTGTCCGTTTCCTTGACCCGCCAGTTGTAAACATTACGGATGACCGTCGGTCCTTCGGCAAAGAGGGCGGTGACTCCAATGGTCATTGCCGCATCGGGAATATGGTTCATGTCAAGATCGACACCTCTGAGCCTACCTTTTTCCGCTTCGATAAAATCATCGCCCCAGGTAATGACGGCCCCCATTTTTTCCAGCACTTCGGCAAAGAGAATATCCCCCTGCATCGAGGCCCGACCGACCCCGTTCACTCTTACCTTCCCTCCTTTCACAGCCGCGGCGGCTAGAAAATAGGAAGCCGATGAGGCATCGCCTTCTACAAGAAAGGTTCCCGGACTTTGATATTTCCGGCCGCCGCGGATGATGAATGTGTGATAGTCAAGGTTTTCCACATCGACGCCGAAGCGCCGCATCATTTGCAGGGTAATGTCGATATACGGCCTGGATACCAGCTCACCGGCAATAGTGACAACCGAATCGTGCCGAGCCATTGGTGCAGCCATAAGAAAAGCGGTGAGAAACTGACTGGAGACCGATCCGTCGATCGAGATGTCGCCGCCCTGCAGTCCCGAACCCGCTATTCGCAATGGGGGGTAGCCGTCATTGTGCAGATAAGTGATATCCGCACCCGCCTGCCGCAAGGCATCGACCAGATCACCTATGGGGCGCTCTTCCATGCGTGGTTCGCAGCGGAGTGTATACGTGCCTTGGCCCAGGCAGAGGGCAGCGCACAGGGGACGCATAGCTGTGCCGGCATTACCCAAAAAAAGTTCCAGGTTCAGCGGGGCAAATGGCTTTCCCCCGCCGCTGACAATGCAGGTGGTACCGCTGTTCTCCAGCTTGAAATGCACCCCCAGGGCATTTAGACTGTTCAGCATATGGCGAATATCATCGGCATCGAGAAGATTGGTGAGGGTGGTTGTTCCCTCGGCCAGCGCGGCCAGCAGCAGTGCCCGGTTGGAAACGGATTTCGAGCCGGGAAGATCGATTACCCCCTCTATTTGGGAGATGGGCTGGAGTGTCAGCGACTTCATGTTTTTTTCCTTAATATTGGGGGATTATTCAATTTTCGGAGGCTCGGCAAATTTGAGAAGTCGTCGGCCATATTCGCTTTTGAGTTCATCGAGAAATTTCCGGTCAATCCTGCCTTTCCAGGTGGTCACCGCATAAAAACGTTTGGGAATGGTGATCTCCTCCGGCTGGAAGCCCGTAGCGAAACGCACCTGCCAGCGGAGTTCGCGGATATTTTCCGCAGTTTGCTCCAGGGAGGAGGCCAGATCCCCGTACCCCGCAGTGGTAAGACAATCGGCGAGAATCTCCTCGGTATACACCGAACGGGCAAAAAGGCAGGCCACCATGGAGGTGAGGAGGACGCGGCCGGGCTCGTCGTCCAGCAGAAAAGAGACGGCTTTGTCTACATCTTTTTCATTATGCTTCTGATCCCAGGAGTAGGCGCCGGTGTCGAGGTGGGAATGTCTGAAGCTCAGGGCCTGGGAGGCAAAAAAGAGTTCTCCCGTGGCGTAACCCGCCATTTCCTGACCGAGGACACAGGCAAACTCCGAGCCACCGTAGTGCTGCGCAGCCTTGAGTGTCCCCTGGCCCAGAATTCGGTAAAAATCATTGATGCCCTTGCCGAGGAAAGCGGCCGCCTTGATATAGTTTTCGGTGGAACCGAAGCGCAGGGGAACAAGGGTTTCATTCTCCGAGATCAGGCCGCGCTCGGTCGCTTCGGTTGCCCAGGCCAGGGCGACACCGCCGGACATGGCATCCAGGCTGACCTTCTCCAGGGTATCGAGAATGCGCAGGATATCAAAGCTCTCGGTAACCCCCAGCATCGAACCCGCCGCAAAAATGGGTTCATAATCATAGGCAACCTGATGGAAATGGTATCTGTTGGCCTGCAGGCTCTTTTCGCGAAAATAACCGATATGGATGCAGCCTACCGGACAGCCCGAACAGGCACCATTGCGCAGCAGAGTATCGTCGGCAAAAGATTCTCCGCTGATTTTGGAGATAGCGGGGTCGGAGGTCTTCTGTAAATTTTTCCAGGGCAGCGACTGCAGTTCGTTAAGCGGTTCAAGATTGGCGGGTGTGCCAAGGTCGAAATATTTGTGCATCATATCGGTTGCGGTCAGGCGGGAG
>JBEPWT010000328.1:0-2640 GCA_041642275.1 Desulfopila sp.
CTGCAGATACCCGTGAAAAGGGCACCCTGTCTCATAATATGTTGCTGAACATCAGGGGTAATCAGGAAAAAAAATATAAGGGTGTTTCGGGAAGGACGTGAATGTGAAGGTTTGTACAATGAGAATGCTCTCGAGACCCTTCAGGAAATATGCTCCTCTGCGGGAAAATGTATTTTGGCGAGCATTCCCCGCGGCGAAATGCTCTGGAGAGAAAAGTCGGCGCCATGCTGTGCGAGAATCTGTTCCACCAGCGTGAAACCAAGGCCGGTACCGTAGGTCCTGGTGGCATAGAAGGGGTCGATGGGGGTTTCCATATCTTCGTCACTCATCGTCGACCCCGAGTCGGCAAAGATGAGGGTCGTGCCGCCCTTTTCCCTGAAGAGCTGGACCCTGAGTTCTCCGCCCGACTCCATTGCTTCGATGCCGTTGCGGATGAGGTACATGAATACCTTGCGCATCTTGGCGGCATCGATATTGATGAGGATATCCTCGGCGGGAATTTCCAGCTTGAGATGGATAGCATGCTTTCTGAAAGCGGTATAAAAAACCGTCAGGCTTTCCTGGAGAGCAGCGGTAATCGACTGCGGCTGTTTCTCCAGGGCGATGTCCTCGGCAAATTTAAAGAGGTTTTCCAGTGTTTCCTCGATCTTGGTGGTTTCTTCCGCCATGATCTCGAGAAATTTCCTCGTCGTCTCATCCTGGGTTCGGCGCAACAGGAGTCGCGCGGTTCCGCCCAGTGAAGTAAGAGGGTTACGTATGGCATGAACGAGTTGTGCGGAGATAAAGCCTACGGTCGAGTAGCGTTCGGCCTCAATGAGCATATCTTTGTTCTTTTCCAGCTCCTCGGTGACCTGCTCGAGTTCTTTTATCTTGGCGTTCATGTCACGGTAGAGATGGCTGTGTTCGATAGCCAGACTTGCCTGGTTGGCAAAAATTTCAAGGGCGATGACATCGTTGGGGGTAATCTCCGCCCTGGTTACGAAATTGTCGGCAATGATAACCCCTAACGATCTGCTCGGTGAGAATAAAGGGACGACGACGAAATCTTTTTCATTGAGAAGTCTGAGAAAATCTTCCGGAATCTCGACATCTTCTGCGAAACCATCCTTGACGAGTATCGATTTTCTTTGAAGAGTCGAAGCAATGAGAATATGATCCTGCCAGTCGGCCGGCACCTTGAGGGCCCTGGCAATACGGTTTACCCGGGTGTCGGTGTCGATGGTGTTGTCGACGATGCCGTTGATGATGGCATGCAAATCAAGATTTCTGGCCTTGATCTTTTGCCAGAGCTCGCTGGCTTCTTCTCGGCTGGAAGGGCCGATGGCCAGTTTGCCGCACAGCGTTTCACCTTGTGCATCGTAGAGTGCGAGAAAGGATCTGTTGAATTTGAGCCCTTCTTCCGATGTTATCCCGGCCAGTATCGTCTGCAGAACGCTGTCGAGTTCCAGGACATTGAGATAGGCGGTGTTCATCTTCAGGTTGAGGTTGTGCAGAAACTGCATGCGAAAGTTGCTCGCTTCCAGTTGCCTCTGAAAGAGACGGTTTTCGATGGCCAGCCGCCGTTTCTTGAGGGTTTGCTGCAGGGTATGGTTGAATTCTTTGGGAATGACCGGTTTGGTAAGATAGTCGTCGGCACCGTTGCGGAGACAGTCAAGCGCTGTCTGAATGTCGGTGGTTCCGGTTACCATGATGATGCCCAGATCGGGATACTTCGGCACAAGTTCGGCGAGAATCTCCATGCCGCTTTTTCCCGGCAGGCCTATGTCCAGGAGAATCAGGGCGACCTTTTCGCCGTCCATAAGGCGCCTCAGCTCTTCGGCGTTCGTGGCTTTGGCGACGGGAATATTCTGGCGTTTCAGGTAACTTTCAAGCAGAAGGATGATTTCCGGGGAATCATCGACGATTACGACGATTTCATCGTCATAGAGAAGGTCGCTCCCGGTGGGGAAATTCAAGCTGTTGTTTTGCGGCAGTATTTCGACCATCTGTCCCGTTTACCTTAACAGATATGTTGCAGTAACAGGAGCCGAAGCTTTATCTCGACTATACGTCGCCTCTTTTTTCTTTCAGAGGAAAAACATGCTGGCGGCTGTCTTCTTATGGTAGTGTCATGGAAATCACTCTTCCAGTGTACAGGCTCAGTTGAAAAATAAAAATAAAAAACGTATAAACTGGTCTCATTGACCACAAGAAAATCATGGTCTGCAAGCAAATTCCGCAGCTCGGGCAGCTCATGGATTATGTATTTGCTTTTGCACACAGTTTAAACTCTGTAGAGTGTTTCCATTGTCGGCTTGATGAGAGGCATCGGCAGCGCAGAGTTGTAGATAAAGAGCGGCACCGTTGGGACGGTATATGGATAAATATTTTGGTGAAAACGGCCTCCTTGCCGCCTCCATTGAAAACTTCAGGCCCCGGCAGGGACAGCTGAAGATGGCCGAGGCGATTTACGCGGCTTTGTCCGAGCAAAAAACCGCTGGCGAGGGGGCGGCCGTTAAATTGCTTATCGAGGCGGAAACAGGTATCGGCAAGACGCTGGCCTACCTGTTGCCGGCGGTACTTTCGGGCAGGCGCATCGTCGTATCGACAGCGACGATTACTCTCCAGGATCAGATTCTGGGTAAGGAAATCCCCTTGCTT
>JBEPWT010000329.1:0-2630 GCA_041642275.1 Desulfopila sp.
AGAGGATAGCGAAGCCGAATTGGCGGGGGCCGAGCAACTTTCCGCGCTTCGCCAAGAACTGGCAGGCTTGCGCAAAGAGATCCGGGAAATGTCACAGAAGCCGCCTGAGTAACGAACAGGAGAAGAACAACTTCCCCCCGATTTCATCCCGATCCTGACCTTCGTTGTAGAGGATCTCTGCAAAGAGGGGCTTGTCAGATAGTCTTGAACGGTATACACTTGACGGCTCATCATGCTCTTGAGCATCACCACACCACCTCACAAACATCCAATCTTAACATCTTTTTTATGATATATATTCTGGCAGTATCAGACGAAACCGCCCTCTACGACGCCCAGATCGATTTTCCACGAGTCGATATGCTTCTGTCCTGCGGCGACCTCGCCCCCTATTATCTCAGTTTTCTGGTAGACCGCTACATGCCGTCTGTGCGCATCATGGTCCACGGAAATCATGATGGCGCCTATTTCACCGACGGGCAGGAGCCGGTGAATCTGCAGTATTCGGAGGTTTTCAGCGGCATGTTCAGCATCGTCAACGGTATCCATGTCCTCTCCTGTGATGAGTATGAATTCCTCGACGAAGATCTTACCATCGGCGGATTCAGCGGCATCTCCGCCTACGGGGATCAGCCCTTCTATCATACCGACTTCTCTTTGTCCCAATTCAAGGCCAGGCTCATGTTGAAAAAGCGTTTTTCCTCTTTTTCCGGCGTGGATATCATGCTGTCTCACGCGCCGCCCGATTTCGGTCTCATAACCTGCGGCGAGGGAGACCACAGACCCTCGGAAAAACTTGCCGCCCTCAGCGAACTGCTTACGCCCAAGCTCTGGCTTTATGGACATATCCACCGCCGATACACCAGCAGTGATCTCGATTTTTTAACCCGCGACGGCGCTCCCCTGAATTTACTCAACGCCTGCCCCTTCCAGTATTTTTCCTACGACCAGAAAAGCGGCGACATCGAATTTCTGCACGGAACCGAATAGAAAATATTCCTTTTTGCGCAAACATCTGGTACGTAGAGCAAAAGATACTTACAGTTGTAGGTAAAGCACAGGGTAAGCAATATCATCTGGGTTTCTGTCGAATATGATTGGTGTTACGCAACGCCGGGCCCCTCGAGATGTCTATAACAGGGCGAGGGAAAAAGGCAGAATCGAAGTTTTTTTCAATACCCTCCTCCGCAAGGACGCCCGGGTTCCGACATTGGAAAAGGTACTGGAGCCATATACCTACGAGGTCGAAAAAAAACCGTTCTGGGTCGGCTATATCCGGCCGCATAAGATTACCGGAACCCTCAACATCGACCGTCGCTACTGTTTTTCCAGAAGCTATTATCCTCTGCCGGACTTCGATGCCGGTGATTTTGCATACAAATGGGCGCGGGTAATGCGAGAAACCCATAAATGGCTGGACTATCCCATTGACTGCTTCGAGTTTCTCCACAAATATTATGTCAAGGAAGGCAACAAACGGGCAAGCGTCTCCCGCTACCTTGATCTTCCCGGAATCATGGTCAACATCACCCGTGTCATTCCCATGAATTATGAGCGGGAGGACGTGCGCCGCTATCACGAATTTCTCGCCTTTGAACGTCAGACCGGCATCGGCTGTCTCTGGTTCGGCTATGAAGGAGCCTTTGACGAACTGACCTCCCTGACGAACAGGCATCATCTCAGCGGCGAGGACCTGCTCACCCTGGTGTTTAACCCCTATTGCCGGATAACCGGGAACTACAGCGGCCCCTATGACGAGATCATTGACTATCTCTCAATATTCCCCGGCAAACACGCCTCCTGCAAATACCAGGAAAAGGCCTTTAAGCAGGTGATCCTGGCGCGCAGGCACAAACGGAAAACGGCCCTTCCCCACCCTGAACGCCCCTCGGGCTAGAGCACTTCCCGAAGAGTCTACTTTGTGTCCCGGGTACAAGAACACTTCTAGCGATATGATTCATGAAAAAACATTCAAGGAACGCCTGAAAATTCTCATCGGCGAACGGGGTCACGAAATCTTTGTCCGCCGTACCGGCATCAGCGAAACCAGTCTTCGCCACTATCTCAGCGGAGCCAGCCTGCCGACGCTGAAAATTCTCGAGAAAATCTCCGCTGCCAACGGCGTCTCCATCGGCTGGCTCATAGGCGAGGAACCGCATCCGCAGCTTGCCAACCAGATCAGAGAGCAGCTGCCGAACAGCAGCATGCAGGAAATATCCCAGTGGATCTCCATACAGCGCGACGGCATCAACTACTGGGAAGTTCTCAAGGCCAATCTCGCCCGGGAGTACCCCGAATTTCGCGACTGGCTCAGAGAGAATAACCACTGAGATTTTGCGCCGCACGAGCCCATGGCCAATGGCTTCGACATCTTTCTTAAACTGTTCCGGCTGAAAGCCTGCGGAACATATCAGGGCTGCCTCCTTTCGTGCCCTTGACATGCGCAGAGGATTCCAAGACAATAGCAGAAGGCGGCAAGACATCTGTGATACTCAAAATTTAAACTGATTACGTATGAAACTAAGCCTGGCCTCTAGCAAGGGGGCCGGGTTGCTCATTTCGCGGGTGTCTGCAGCCAGGACGGCTGCAGCCAAGCCCCCATGGACGGGTTTATGGCGTCCCGTGAAATG
>JBEPWT010000330.1:0-2596 GCA_041642275.1 Desulfopila sp.
AGTCAACGGAGGTCGGCAAGTCGTCGATTTCCAGGCGGGGCAGCTTCTCCAGGGTCTGTTCATCGTTGGGTGCTATTTGCAGTTGCATCAGCTCCTGGGTTCGTGCGATAAGTTCGGCTTCTTTGCTGCCATCGAGGGTTTTGCTGAACGCCTCAAGCCGCTGTTGCTCTTCCTTGAAGGTCTGGCTGCCTTTTTGCGGATCGGGCGTGAGAGTGACGACGACGGTGGCATCGTTGTCGAGCAGATATTCTTTTATGAGCTCCTCGAGATAGCTTTCTTCAAGGGCCTTGCGCCGCAGGGTCTTGATCAGCTCTTCGTTGACGAGATGCTCGAAGGGGTCGGTGCCGTATTTGAAAGCCGCCATGGCCTTGCTGATCAGATCGAGGCCGCGCTGGGCCTTGGAGGCGTCTTCGCGTGCCGAAAATTCGAACTTGTTCAACTCGGAGATCACCAGTTGCCGGTCAAGACCTTCTTCGGCCATGGATTGGAGGGTGGAGTTGTAGAGTTCGAGGAACTCATCGCGTCTGTTTGCCTCACTGCCGACAAGGTAGCTGATCATGAAGGTTCTAAAAGAAGAGGATGAGAGGTAGAAGCCGCCGAAGTCCTTACAGAGCTCACTGGAAATTATGGCGTCTTTCAATGGTGAACCGTCCGAGTTATAGAGAATGTTGGCTATGACCTGGAAGGCTGCGCTCTGCAGCCGATTCTCGACGGTGGCCACCGAGGTGCCCACAGCGATGAAGGTCTTGCCGCTGGTGTCCTCCGATTCGACGCCGTACCTGTCTTCGATGAAGGTGGGTTCGGAGATCAGCCGGCCCTCGTCGATGGCGCGCCTTTTTCTGCCTTCATCGTAGTCCTTGAGAAAGCGGGAGTGGAGAAAGTCGAGTTCCTGGTCGAGATCGGCGTCGCCGTAGAGAAAGAAGGTGGAGTTGGAGGGGTGGTAGTGATGCTTGTGAAAGCGGCAGAATGCTTCATAGGAAAGATCGGGGATGTATCTGGGGTCGCCGCCGGACTCATGGGCGTAGGTCGAGCCAGGCATGAGCCCGCCGAAGATGTGATGGAAAATGAGGCGGATGGGGTCGGAGAAGGCGCCTTTCATTTCGTTGTAGACAACCCCCTGAAAGCGCAGCTCGGCGTCCCGCGATTCCTTGTGGTAATGCCACCCCTCCTGCTCGAAGGTGGTGCGCAGAAGCTGCGGGTTGAAGACGACGTCGCAGTAGACGTCCATGATGTTAAAGTACTCTTTGATATTTCTGGTGGCAAAGGGATAATAGGTGATGTCGGAGCCGGTCATGGCGTTGAGGAAGGTGGTCAGTCCGCCTTTGTTGATTTCTCCGAAGACGTCTTTTACCGGATACTTCTTCGAGCCCATGAGAACGGAGTGTTCGAGAATGTGGGCGACACCGGTGGAATCGGTGGGGATGGTATTGAAGGCGACGGCGAAGGTCTTATTGGCGTCGCTGTTTTTGATGGCGAAAAGAGGGCAGTCGAGGATGTCGTGGCGGAAGGAATAGACATCCGCGTGGATCTCCTCGATATGCTGGTGCTGCTGCAGTGTGAAGCCGTGGTAGCTTTTGCCGATTTCATGAGTCATAGCATGCCTGTGGTAGTTGATGAGAGGTTCAGAATGTTTTCTCGGAGTCGAGGAGCAGTGTCACGGGCCCGTCGTTTGTCAAAGAGACGTCCATCATGGCTCCGAAAGTGCCCGTAGCCGTACGGATGTTCATCCCCGCCACTGTGGCGATAAATTTTTCATACAGCGGTTCGGCGACAGAAGGGGGCGCCGCTGCCGAGTAGCCGGGTCTCCGTCCTTTCCGGCAGTCGCCGTAGAGCGTGAATTGTGATACGATAAGCATCTCGCCGCCAATATCAAAAAGGGAAAGGTTCATTTTCCCCTGAGCGTCCTCGAAAATGCGGAGATTGGCGATCTTTTCGGCCATCCAGCAGATATCGCCGCCGTTGTCGGCGGACCGGATGCCGAGCAGCACCACCACACCTTTTCCTATCCGGCCCCCCACTGTACCATCAACGCTGACCGAGGCTTCACTGACACGCTGCACCACGCTTCGCATGATTCTTCTCCTGTTGCTGTCTGGCTGATCCCCTGGTGCACCTGCGGCAGCCGTCGCCGTGAAGCGGGAGATTTCGTCTATTTCCACAGGCGATGATCGAGACCGCAGCCGGCTGGCGCAATGGTGTTTTCTACACTTTGGAGCGTGAGTAATTGGTGATTGTTACCCCTGTCAGCAGCGTCAAACCGCCGATGACGACAATGCCTTTGATGGCCTCTCCCAGCAGCAGCCAGGAAAAAATGATGGAAAAAAGTGGCACCAGGTTGATGAAAACCCCGGAGCGGGTGGCTCCGATGGACTTGATGGCCCTGTAGTAGAGGGAAAATCCGAGCGCTGTGCCGCAGACGCCTAGGTAGCTGAGACCCAGCCAGTTGAGCGGCGAAATATGGCCGATATTGGTCATCAGCCCGTGATTGAGCGCGGGCAGGAGCAGCAGCAGAGTGCCGATGAGAGAGGAGTAGAAAACGGCGGCGAAGGGCGAGAGCTCAGTGAGGACCGTGCGGCCGATGAGGGAGTAGGCCACC
>JBEPWT010000331.1:0-2587 GCA_041642275.1 Desulfopila sp.
TAGCGAGCCATATCGATTCGAGCGAAGCGGTGAAAGGGGAGGGAAACTTCCGTGTTCCGTGATGGGTACGGGTGGTTCCTCTTCGCTATTGCCACACAAGTACAAAAGCAAAACTGATTACGTATGAAGCTCAGCTACGCCTCCTGAGGGACCGGGTTGCTCATTTCACGGGACGCCATAAACCCGTCCATGGGGGCTTGGCTGCAGCCGTCCTGGCTGCAGACACCCGCGAAATGAGCAACCCGGCCCCCTTGCTAGAGGCCAGGCTGAGTTTCATTGGTAATCAGCTATATCTATTCCGTCGTCTTCTGCAGACAGGAGCGATCACGAAACTGTCTCCGGGGGATGGATGAAGCGCTGGAAATGATACCACTCCAGCGGATTCCGGCGCAGGGCCTCTTCGAGCATGTCGGCATACTGCTGGGCCCCCGCCGTCAGAGCCTCCTGCCGCTGCTCTCTTGAGCCGGCGGTGACGACTATGGGCTTGGACAGCCGCAGATGATAGTGATTTTTTCCACGGCGGAAGGCGAAAAAGGCGAACAGCGGCGCCTGGGAGACGAGGGCGAAAACGAAAGGCGCTTCGGCAACATAGGCCCTGTGGCCGAGGAAGTCCACGGCCAGCCGCCGCTGCCCGTCCCGCCAGATCATGTCGCCGGTCATGGAGACCAGGCCTCCGGAGCGGAGAAAGCGGATTCCTTCCACTGCCGAGAAGGGCGACGAGGTATCTTTTTCTTCACCTATTATGGTCACGCCCGATTTCCGCAGCTCCTCCTTCTGCTTTTTTTCGACGCCTTCCTTTTCTTTCACCCCCATATAGAGAAGCAGCTGAAGATCACGGCGCTGCTGCCTCAGCAGGGTGGCGGCCATTTCCCAGTTGCCGAGGTGGGACATGAGTAGAATTCCGCCTTCCTTGCCGATAACCTCTTCCAGCCGTTGCCATCCTTCAGAGGTGTGTGTGGTGTGCTGTCCGGCTGCCAAGAGAAAACGGTCATAGTGGATGGAGGTGAAATTCTGGTACTGCCTGAAGGCGCAAAAGAGATGGTGAGAGAAACCTTTCCGCGGATACAGTGCGGCGTAGAACCGGCGGCTCTCCGGCGCCATGCCGGAAAAGAGGAAGTAGCCGGCAGCTATTGAGCGGGCCGTGACATTGAAAAACCAGGCGCCGCAGATCTTCGAGAAAGCAAAGAGGCTCGTGTACCAGAAGGCTTTCATCAGCTGTCGACCCTGAATATCCGCCCAATGATGAGCCTGCTGAAGGTGGCGCTGTTGCGCCAGAAGTCCCGCCACGGTTTGAAGTGGCTGACTCTTTCCGAACCCTGCTGATAGACGACGGAGATGGGCGTTTCGCGGATATCGATGCCGCCCCTTCTGGCCCTGACCAGCACTTCCACCTCAAACTGGTACCGCCTGGCCCTGACTCCCAGTTCACAGGTCTCGGGAAGGGGGTAGAGCCTGAAGCCCGACTGGCTGTCGGCAATCCGCGGACCGCCGGCGGTCCATACCCAGAAGTTGGAAAAATGTCTGCCGAATCTGCTGGTCCAGGGAACGTTTCTGCTTGCCAGCATGTCCAGGCGCTTGCCGACGACCAGGCAGGGCCGTCGTTTGGCGGCGGCAAGCAGCTTGAGGGCGTCGGCGGGGTCATGCTGGCCATCGGCATCGATGGTGATGGCCGCATCGCAGCCGGCAGCATGTGCCGCGGCAAAGCCGCTGAGCAGGGCGGCGCCTTTGCCGTAATTGTCCTGGTGGCGGATGAGGGTGATGCCAGGAATCGCTGCCGTTTTTTCCCCGGTGCCGTCTGTTGAGCCGTCATCCACCACGAAGATCGGCAATTGAAGTTTTGCGGCACTGGCGATCACCGCTGGCAGTTGCGGCCCGTGGTTGTAGGCGGGAATAATGATGGCCGGCTTCATGATGTCTCCGCACGCTCCGGGCCTGTCGTCACATCACCGGGAGCCAGGGCCATGGACCATGTTCCCGGACCCATGTGCACGCCGGAGGTAAGCGACAGCGGCGTCAGCAGAATTTCGGCCTCCGGGCTTTGCCGCCGTATCTGCGGGGCGACGCTTTTTCTTACCCATTCTTCGTTGTCCGAGTACTGGAGCATGACCACCGGCGGCCGGGACGTGGCCGCATATTCCTCGAGTTTCTGCAGGGCGAAGGCTATCTGCCCCCTGCTGCTGCGGACGACGCCTTCTTTTTTGACGCCTTCCATGGTCGGGCTGATAACGGGCTTCATATGCAGGAGATCGCCGAAAAATCCCCCGGCCCGCGAGACCCTGCCGCCGGCGACGAGGTACTTGAGCTCGTCTATGAAGACGTATTCGCGGCAGGAGGCTCTCAACCGCGAGACCGCGGCGAGAATGTCCTTTCTCCTGTCGGTGCTGCGGCAGAAGCGGGCCGCAAGGATGACGATCAACGCCAGCCTGCCCGAGGCGGCGCCGGTGTCGACAATTCTCAGCAGATCGCCCTGGGCGTGGTTGTTTTTCCAGGAGACGGCCGTGTCGTAATTACCGGTGTAGACGCTGCCGACACAGAGATAGAGGCAGTTGCCGTAAAGCTGGCAGGCGCTTTCGTAGTGCTGATGACG
>JBEPWT010000332.1:0-2568 GCA_041642275.1 Desulfopila sp.
AAAGTCATGGGCTGCTCCTGTTTTTCTCCCCGGTAGAGTAAGATGCTGCGTTTTATGTCCTGGACCTCTGTATCATTTTGCCGGCGGTCGAGAAGTTCAGAGCCCTTCCGTCTCTTTTTGCCCTTCCGTCTCTTTTTGCCCTTCCCCCTCCGCCGACTGGCTCAGACATTGACCAAGCTCCTTTGTTTTTTCGCTGACGCTGCTCTGCAGGTTGTCAATATGCTCACAGGCGGCCTCGGCCAGCATCTCCCGCGTCTCCCTGCCCGGTCTGGGGGCGATGAGGATGCCGATGCCTACGCCGATGGCAACTCCAACCAGCGTACCGGAAACCGTTCCGGCAATCTGTTGTCTGCTCTGCTCCTTTTGCCGATGATACTGCGAAGAGACGACAAGATCTGCAGCCTCTCGCGCCAGTAGCACATATCCACCTAATTTGAGTAGAGTTCCTATCATTGTTTTCTTCTCCTTTGTCAGCTGAAGATATTGGCACCCCTGTTATCTGCCGCCATGTTCCACCGGAAGTTTTCAAAACGCCGAGGGCTCGGCACAGCCCGGCAGGATCAAAACTGGACAAGGGTTCAGGTTCATGGGGAGTCCTGCGAAATATATGCCAGGCCACACACTATTCTTAAAATAATGCCGGGTTAAGCCCATGAAGGACGGACTTTCGCCGGCAGATGACGGTATCCGTCAGGGTGCTCGCCCTGCCGGACGATCTCCAATCCTGTCAGGGTGGACACCAATCCTGTCGAGCAGGAATAGCCTGTGTCTTTTCCGGTGGTATCGCAAAACACCATGCCGGTCAGGCAACGCTCTGAGCAGCCTGCCTGCTCGTCAGCTGAAGGCCGCATAATCCTCCAGGCCCAGAGACAAGAATATTTCCGTCGGGGCGTGGTATGCATATTGCTAGCACGATCTTATCCAACAGGGATGATTCACTATTTCAGGCAACCGGAAATACCACATCGTGCCAGTGGCCAGAGATGCCTTTTGCCGGACAGAGGGGCCGGACATGCCGCAAATACAATGCACATTGCAAGGAGGACACCAATGTTTCTTGAAAAGATCAAATCCGAAGGCATAGCCCATCTCAGCTATATTCTCGGCGACGGCAGTGAAGCGGCGGTCATCGATCCCCGACGCGACTGTCAGATCTATATCGACACGGCCGCCGCCAACGGCATGCGCATCACCCGAATTTTTGAAACCCACCGCAATGAAGACTACGTTATCGGCTCTCAGGACCTTGCCCGGAAAACAGGGGCGGCGATCCACCACGGGGGCAAGCTGGATTTTGCCTACGGCGAGAAGGTGAGCGAAGGCGACAGCTTCACCCTTGGTGAGCTGAAACTCGAAATCCTCGAAACACCGGGCCATACCGACGAATCCATCTCCATCGTCGTCAAGGATAGCAATTTTCGCGACGATGCCGTAGCCGTCTTCACTGGTGATGCACTGTTCATCGGCGATGTGGGCCGTACTGATTTCTTTCCCGATCGGGCCGACGAAGTTGCCGGACTGCTCTATGATTCGATTTTCGACACCATTCTGCCCCTGGGCGACCAGACAATCCTCTATCCGGCGCATGGCGCCGGCTCCGTCTGCGGCGGCGGCCTGGCCTCCCGTGAGTTCTCGACTTTGGGGTATGAACGGCGAAACAACCCGGTGCTGCAGAAGACCGACCGAACCGAGTTCATCGAATACAAAGTCAACGAACACCACTACTTACCTGCCTATTTCAAAAAAATGGAGGAATACAACCAGCACGGCCCGCCACCCCTTGAGGCCTTGCCCGTACCACCTCCGCTTTCCGCCGCCGAAGTCAAAGCCGCCGGCGAGGACGGAGCCGTTATCCTCGACCTTCGCAGCCCGGAGGCCTATGCCGGCGCCTTCATCCCGGACAGCCTGGCCATCCCCGTGGAAATGGTTCCCGCCTATGCCGGCTACCTCCTCGAGTACGGCAGGGACATCATCCTCATCCCCGACTCCGAAGAGCAGGTCAGCCGAGCAGTTGTCCACCTCACCCGCCTGGGCTTCGACTGTGTCAGCGGCTACCTCAAAGGGGGCATGCACAGCTGGGAAGTGGCGGGATACGACTATGAAAGGATAGGCGCCGTACACGCCGCAGATCTTGAAAGGCGACTCAAGGAAAACACGGATCTCACCCTGCTGGATGTGCGTCAGATCGACGAATACAGCGAGGCACGGCTGGCAGGCTCCACCCATATTTTTCTGGGCGAACTGCCGGACCGGCTCGATGAGCTCGACCGCGCCAAACCGATTGTCACCTTCTGCGGCAGCGGCCAGCGCGCCATTATCGCCGCCTCCATACTCAAGAAGAACGGCTTCGACCAGGTCGAGGACAGCCTCGGCTCCATGCAGGCCTGCAAAAATGTCGGCTGTGAACTGACGGAGGGCTGAAGACCATGGAAATCATCCTCGAATTTTTGCAGGCGTCCACCTGGTCGCCCTATCTCGTCGGCATTGGTATCGGCATCCTTTCCTGGCTGGCCTTTCTCCTGTCCAATCACCCCCTCGGCGTATCAACGGCATTTGCCAAAAGTGCGG
>JBEPWT010000333.1:0-2560 GCA_041642275.1 Desulfopila sp.
ATCTGGGTCATGGACTATCCTCTCATAGAACGCATCTACTACTCGCTGGTTGCCGGCTTCAACGTCTTCGGCCCGCGCTACCACCAACTGGCCATACGGGTCTACATGGACGAACTGCGCCAGGAGGGCGAGACCTATTTCCTCGACTTCATGCCGAAAGAGCAAAGAAAGCAGATGATGCGCGACTGGTACGGCAATATGGATATCTCCGAGAAAAAGATCGACTACTCCATGTCGGCCCTGGAAGCCGGATTTGCCTATAGCCAGGGAAACGATCCGAAAAGAGAATTCATCGAATACCTGGTGGACAATCACTTTCCGAAAACCCTGGGCATCGCCTTCGACGACAATTACCGCTACCACGACGAGCCCCCTGCCGTCATGCCGCAGGATTACGGCAGCTTTGCCGATTACGTGCAGGCATTCAAGGCCACCGCCCAGAACTCTACCTCCTTCTACACGACGGTGAAGAGCCACAATGCCAACCTGGCCTATATCCGCATCATGGTCGACGACAACGAGGCCAACGACATCTATATTACCATGCTCATCAACAGATGGCACGACGACGTCACCACCCTCTACGGCGAGGAAGACCGGCTGCAGCCGGAAAAGGACACCGGTGTCTTTCTCAAGAGCTTCATCGGTTCCTATCCGAACTATTTCTTTGAAATACCAAAAGAAGAGATCCCGGACTTTCTCAAGCTGCTGGCTGTCTTTAACGCCTCGGAGGAACACGTACAGACCCTGAACAGATGGGGGGTGAATAGAATGCAGCCCGATTTCTGGGAGGTCTATGACCGCTTTCAGAAACGTTTCGACGAGGAGGAGAAGGCAAAGGCCGGACTCTTCGACCTCAACCGCTACTACAACCTCGCCCTGGAGGACGGCAACTGACGGCGCCACCACGCTTTTCCGGGAATCTGTCAAAGAACAAGGCCTTGTCCGACGGATTCCCGACACCGCAGTCGAGCACGCCTTCTCCGCGGAAACTGAGCGGCAGATCCGTGGTGCCGAGGGGCAGTTGACAGCGGCGACTTTTGCCATATTCTGTACCAAACACCACTTTTCTCTCTTACCCGCATATTCCTATGGGTCAAAATCACGGACAACCGCCAATCAATTACAATCGCGCCTTCGCCGTCGGCGTCCTGCTCAACATCATTTTCGTTGCCATCGAAGCGGGGTACGGCCTATATGCCGGTTCCCTGGCGCTGATCGCCGACGCCGGCCACAATGCCAGCGACGTCGCCAGCCTGCTGCTGGCCTGGGGCGCCAATGCCCTGGCGACAAAAGCCGCCACCGAGAGAAGGACCTACGGTCTGGGAAAGGCCACGGTATTGGCCTCTCTTGCCAGTGCCGTGATTTTGCTCCTTGCCCTCGGCGGGATCGCCTGGGAGGCAATTGGCCGCTTCCGCGCACCCCAGGAGGTTGCCGGAATGACCGTCATCATTGTCGCCGCCATAGGTGTTGTCATCAATACCCTGACCGCCATGCTCTTTTACAAGGGCCAGAAACACGACCTCAATATCCGCGGCGCCTTTTTGCACATGGCAGCCGATGCCGCCGTTTCCCTCGGGGTGGTTATAGCCGGCATTATCATCCTGTCCACCCACTGGTACTGGATAGACCCGGTTGTCAGCCTGGTGATCGTAGCCGTCGTTTTCGTCGGTACCTGGTCCCTGCTGCAGGACTCCCTCAATTATGCCGTCGATGCCGTACCCAGGGACGTCGATCTTGCCGGGATCAAAAAGTATCTTCACAGTTTCGACCATGTCATCCGTATTCATGACCTTCATGTCTGGCCCCTGAGCACCACCAGAATCGCCCTCACCGTCCACCTGGTCGTCGACAGCGATACTCTCGACAACGCCTTCTTGACCACCCTGCAAAGGCATCTCCATGACGATTTCGGCATCAAGCATGCCACCATTCAGATAGAAAACGCGACGAGCGATGAAATCTGCATGCTCGATGACCATCAACACGGATAGTCCGACTCCTTGACCCCACTGCTGCGCTCTCGAACTTTTCGGAGAAAAGTCCGCTTTTGTTGTTGTATTTGTTTGTTAGAAATGCAAAACTGTAAAAAATCCGGTATTCAGCACTGCAGGGCATTGACGCCGTCGCCGGTGATGCCGTACTTGCAGCGGACCGGGCTGTCGAGCAGATTCTTCTTCTTGAGTTTGGATATTTCGCTGCTCACCTGTTTTTTGTCGATGCCGGTGGCTTCGGAAATATCTTTCGCCCCCAGCGCTTTTCCGCTGTCTTTGAAAGCCTCGAGTATTTTTTTCTGCTCCTCGCTGAGACCCTGTTTACTCCCGCATGAACATCCCGCCATCGCTTAGCTCTCCTTTCTGTTTTTTTCTTTTCTGCAGTCCTCGCACAACCCGGAAAACTCAAGTCGGTAGCCCGTGAGCCGATAACCGCCGACGGTTTCGGGCACCTTCATCCCGAGCTCATCCCTGTCCATTTTCAGATTGTCAACCTTGTGACAGCGAATACAGTAAATATGGTCATGTTCTTCCGTATTCCAGTCGAACCGTTTCTGCCGGCCGCT
>JBEPWT010000334.1:0-2540 GCA_041642275.1 Desulfopila sp.
CCTAAGGGGTGGTCTGTGGGCTTCATGATTATTCAAGAGAAAGGGTGTGTGTTCTCATTGATGGACTCGTAAAAAGCCGTGGCACACTGCCGTCGATGCTTGGACACAATGTATGCCAAACTTGGTTCCAGTCAATGGTGGCGTCTCAGGAGATGATCTCTTCTTCGGCTACCATCCTGTCGATGAAATCCAAAACGAACTGACGCTGAGCGGGGGTGGCATGGGCAATGCAGCTGCAGTGCAGCTTGACGGTGCTGCGGACCAGCAGTTCAAAGAGTACCCGCCGCTCCTCGACTTCGACGCCGAGATAGAAGGGGCCGCATTCCTCGTGTTGCCGTTGTTCGCCGGAAAGCAGATCGGGGGGCAATTCGATCCAGTAGATACCGATCATCGGACCTTTTTTCAATGTCCGTTTGAGGTAGGAGTCGATATTGTCGCGCTCCAGGGGGGAGAGTTCATCGATGACTATCTGTCGCATTGTTCTGTCTTCCAAAGGTTGAATTCATCTGCTGATATGAAATGCAGACCGCCGCGGCCGAGCCCGGCTGGAAAAACGGTGTGGTGGCCGCTTGAAGCGTACTCGAAGGGTGTGGGATTCGGATGCCGGAGACCGCTGTAAAGATACTGGCGGGAAAAGAGCGGTATGCGGGGCCGATATTCACCGAAGTGTTCATATATCGAGCCATGTGATATCGGTGTTGAGATTTTCGCAGCCATCTTCCCTGACCACCACCATATCCTCGAGGCGAATGCCTCCCCAGCCGGGAATATAAATGCCCGGTTCGATGGTGATGACCATGCCTGCCCGCAGTTTCTTTCTGCTTTTGGGGGAAACACGCGGCTCTTCGTGGACGGCCATGCCGACTCCATGGCCGAGGGCATGGCCGAAATATTTGCCATAGCCAGCCTCGGCGATGATGCTGCGGGCGGCTTTGTCCACCTCGCTTGCCCGTACCCCGGCACGGACGGCGGCGATACCGGCGAGCTGGGCTCGACGCACAAGACGATGGAGTTGCAGATAGCTGTCATCCGGGCTGCCGTGACAAAAGGAGCGGGTCATATCGGAGCAGTAGCCGTTGAGGACCAGACCCATATCGACGACCACCGGCGTGTTGGCGGCGAACGCGCCTCTGCCTGGCACGGCGTGGGGAAGGGAGCTGGCGGGTCCGGCGGCGACTATGGTTTCGAAACTTTCGCGTTCGCCACCCTGTCTGCGCATTTCGGCGGCGATTTCCAGGGCCAGCTCGATTTCCGTCTCCATCCGGGGCATCAGTTTGAAGGCCTTGTGGAACACCTGCTCGTTGAGCAGGACCGAACGTCGAAGGAGTTCGATTTCCTCCTCGCTTTTGATCAGGCGCATCTTCTCCACAACTCCCTTGAGCGGAACCATGTCGATATCCGCCCGGCGACCGAGCTCGAAAAGTCTCTGCGCCGTCGAGTGCAGGGTATAGCTCGACTCGAAGCCGAGACGATCTATGGCCAGTTCCGGCAGCAGCGTCTTCAGCAGGGCGAAGATGCCTTTGGCATAGAGAAGGATGGTGATGCCTTCGGTTTCGGCTTCGGCCTGCTGTCTGAACCTGAAATCGGTGAGCAGAAAGGTGGAATCGCCGCGGACAATGAGCAGCAGTCCGGAACTTTCGCCTATTCCGTGATCAGCCGCACTGTACCCGCTGAGATAGCGCCGGTTTTCCGGCTGGCTGACGAGCATGGCGTCAAGACCTCTGGCAGCCATGCTGCGGCGTATTCCGGCCAGTCGCGACGAGTAATCCATGGAGGCAGCGCTTACTCGGCGGCTGTCAGCCGCTGCCTGATCTGCAGCTTCCTCTGATCGAGCGCCTCGTTGTACTGGCTGTTGAGGCTGCTGAGCATTTTATCGAGTTCTTCCTGGTACTGGGGATGCATAGCGGGATTGATCTGCATGTCCTCGGTGAGCTGGGTTCCCTGTTGGGCGAGCTTCTGTTCGAGCTGGGAGCGGATGGCGTCGTCGAGCTGCTGTTGCATCTGTTCCTTGTGCTGACTGTACTGACTGAGGATCTGCTGCAGTTCCTGGCAGATGGAGGACACCTCGCCTGGAGCCAGTTCGGCGACAGCGGCCAGGGCCTTGAGGCTGTTTTCCAGAAGTATCTCGTCGCGGGGCAGGACGATGTTGCGCAGCAGTGTGTCGGCGATGCCCCGGAGAACCGCCGGCTGCTCCCCGGGGCTGTATTCTTGCAGACGAAGGGTGAGATCGATGTCTGCTCCCTGAAGATATTCGGCGGCCAGGCGCATGCCTTCGTGCAGACTTTCTTCTCCGCCGGTATCGTCCTTGGCTTCAGCGGCCATCCTGGCCGCCCTTTCCATTACCATGTCCATGGTACTGCGTATTTCTGCCATAAAGTTTCCTGTGGGTATGAGGAGTGGGTGGTGTCTGGTCCGAGAATGTAATACAGGACCGGTTTACATGTCATTAAAAAACTAATCATCAGGGATATTGCGGACAAGCCGGGCGGCGAAAAAGCCGTCGATGCCCTCGGAAGGCCGCGGCTGAAAGCAGTGGTCCC
>JBEPWT010000335.1:0-2538 GCA_041642275.1 Desulfopila sp.
TCAAGCCGGAAAAGGTCATCTGTTCGAAAATGGGCCACAAGGCCCTGGTGGAGCATTTCCATCAGCCGGACTGGCCCTACGAAATCGCCGAACCCGGCAAAGACATCTCCCTGGGGGAAAAAACGCTCTCCTTCATCGAAACCAGGATGCTGCATTGGCCCGATTCGATGTTCACCTACCTCAAGGAAGACAAGATACTCTTTTCCAGCGACGCCTTCGGCCAGCATCTGGCCACCAGCGAACGCTTCGACGACGAGGTCGACCAGGCGATTCTGCTGGAGGAGTTGACCAAATACTACGCCAATATCCTCACCCTCTATTCGCCCAAGGTCAAAAAACTCATCGAAACCGTCAAGGAGATCGGCCTCGAGGTCGATATGATCGCCCCGGACCACGGCGTCATCTGGCGCTCGAACCCCGGTCTGCCCCTTGAGTATTACGAGAAATGGAGCAATAACATCGGCGACGGCCGGGCCCTGGTCATCTACGACACCATGTGGCACTCCACGGAGGAGATGGCCAAGGAGGTGGTCGCCGGCCTCCAGGACGAGGGCATCTCGGTCAAACTCCTCAACCTTCGCTACCATCACCGCAGCGACGTGATGCGCGATGTGCTCAATGCCAGCGCCGTCGTCCTGGGCTGTCCCACCCTCAACAACGGCCTGCTGCCGCGCATGGCCGGCTTCCTCATGTATATGAAGGGCCTGCGTCCCGCCAACAAGATAGGTGCGGCCTTCGGCTCCTACGGCTGGAGCGGGGAGGCGGTCAAACAGCTCAATGGCGTCATGGAAGAGATGAACTTCGACATCGCCGATCCCGGCTTCCGCGTCAAGTACGTCCCCGAAAAATCGGACCTGCAGAAATGCACCGATCTCGGCCGCGCCGTCGGCAGGAAAATCAAAGAGACCCTGTAGTGGCAATGCCACCTCCCCGTCGCCGGCGACGGGGAGGCGGGCAGCCGGGAATCGGCGGCGGAAGGCCCCGAACCCGGACCGCCGCAAGAGGAAGAAAACGATTTTTTTCCAGAGGACCAATACGGTGCTTGACCGAAGCCTCACTTTTCTTTAGTTTCTAGGTATGCAGCCAATATCCACACATCTTGTACTGGTCTCGGCACCCGGCTTCGACAACGCCTGCGGTCAGGTGCGCGATTTTTTCGACAATACCCTGCTGGTGCGCTACGACAGAATCGATATCCGCAGACAGGAGTCGCTCCGGGGAACCGACGGCGCTTTCGACCAGGCCCTGCGCCAGGGCATAGCCGATAACCGCAGGACCCTGCACAGGTTCATCGGCGAATTCGAGAAAACCGGCTTCAGCGGCATCGGCGACCTCGACCGGGTCGAATGCGGCTACCCCAGCAAACTGCTGCACATCATCACCCACTTTCTCGACGGCTTCATAGGCATCGATTCCAAATTCTACAACCTCATCGATGACAGCCACTGGCTCCCCGAAAACACCGCCGAGGCCATCGCCGAAACCCCGGAGCACTACTACCTTATCCAGCTCGACTGTTTCTCGCAGACCCCCGACAAGGTCTCGCTGGTCCAGGCATGAGAACAGCCGCCGCCACACCGCTTCCGGGTCCCCATGGAATACGCCGATGAACCGCCCCTGGTCTTCGCGCCGCTGAGCGAAGAGGACTACTGCCGCTTTTACCGGCTGGAGATGGACGCCTACGGCGAGGATGCCGCCTTTTATCTTTCCCGGCTGCAAAAGGACCACCAGGTTCTCGAACTCGGCTGCGGCAGCGGCCGGCTGACCTCCCTGCTGGCCGGCGCCTGCAGAGAGGTCACCGCCGTCGATATCTCCCATGAGATGATACGCCTGGCCGCTCGCAGGCCCCTGGCCAATGTCAGCTACCACAGGCTAGACATGCTCGAAATCTCCTTCGGGCACCCATTCGATGTCATCGTCATCCCCTACAACACCCTCAACCTCATCGGCAGCGCCGAGTCCGCCCGCACCTGTCTCCGGCTCTGCCGCGATCATCTTGCCGCAGGCGGCAGGCTGCTTCTTCATCTCTATCACCCCGATGCCAAAATCCTCGAGTCGGCGGGCGAAAGGTTTTTCCAGTTCGCCATCCATGATCTGCCCGACGGCGGCAAGCTCATCAAGGAGACGCTGAAGAGCTACGACGGCAGCCGCCAGCTTCTCACCCTTGAGGAAAGATACAGAGACCGCCCGCAGACACCGGCGGCGGTCAACAGAGATCTGCGCCACGTCCTCACCCTCTTCGCCCCGCGGCTGCCCTGCTGGCAGTCGCTCCTGCACGACTGCGGATTTACCGACATCAACTTCCACTCCGATTTCGACGGCGCCCCCTACGCCCCCGGCGCCACCACCCTTCTGGTCGATGCCTCCTTCTGAGCTCCTTGTCATTTCGCCTTTCTGCATTACTCCAAGAGAAGATGTCTGAGAAACAGGGAAAACCGAAAAAATGAAGGAAAATTTCACCTTCTTGACCTAGGTCAAAGGCTTTTTCTTCCCGCTGTTCTACAGTTAAGCATACTTGGCAGGGCCCGGCACAAACCC
>JBEPWT010000336.1:0-2531 GCA_041642275.1 Desulfopila sp.
GCAGTTCCTGCTGCGAATCAAAGAATTCGTGCTCACACTGTCTCTCGATGCCGCTGTCGATGATATCGAGTTCGATGCTCTCCTGGGTTGCCTTCATGCGCAGCAGAGAAGCCAGTATTTCCGCCTCTTTGTTGCCGCCCTGGTGACACACGGCAACACAGGTATTGCAGCCGAATACCGTCAGCTGCCGGTGATCCTTGATCATCTCCCAGATTTCTTCAAAAGGTTTCTGCTCACCTACGATCATGGCTGATATGCTCCTTGTTGAATAGTGGTGCAGCGTGACGCTCCACTCAGGCCTCCTGCTTCTTCGACTCGAGATCGGCCTTGTCCTGCAAGGCGCGATGTATGGGGGAGGGGCCCAGCTCTGATATTTTCTCGGTAAATTCGGAACAGATTTCCGCCCATCGCGGACCCATGGCGGCAGAGAGATTGTAGAACTGCAGTCTTTCTGGGTCGATGCCTACGATTTCCAGCAGGGCGTGCACTTTGGTCACCCGTTTCTTGGCGTTGAGATTTCCTTCCAGGAAATGACACTGTCCTTCCAGTCAGCCGGCAACGAAGACCCCGTCGATCCCCCTTTCGAAGGCGCGGAGAATGTAGGACTGGTCGAGTTTGCCGGTACAGGGCAACCTCACCACCTTGACATTGAAAGGGTAGCTCAATCGCATAACGCCTGCCAGGTCGGCGGCGGCAAAGGCGCAATAGTGACAGGCGAAGGCAATGATATTCGCCTGCCAGTCCTTCGGCGGCTGCGCCGCCTTTTCCGGACTGGTTCGCTTTTCTCCCGTCTGTCGATCATCCTGTGACATAGTCTATACCCTCGTAGATGTTCACCCTCTTTCTGTTGCGGCATCAATCATCGCCTTGATCTGATCATCTCTGAAAAAGTTAACCTGAAAGGCCTTGGCAGGACAGACTCCGGCGCAGATACCGCAACCGGTACATTTGATCTCGTTGTGACTCACCCGTCCCTCCTCGTCGATATACGGCGAGCCGAACGGACAGGCCCGGAAACAGGCGAGACAGGACATGCAAATATCGCGGTTGTGCTTGGAAATAATGCCGGAAACGGTGAGCTTTTCCTGCGACAGCAAAGACCCCACCCTGCCGGCCGCTGCCTGTGCCTGGCTGATTGTTTCGTCTATATTTTTCGGAGCATGGGCGAGGCCGGCGAGGAAATATCCCTCGCTGGGAAAGTCGACGGGCCTGAGTTTGACATGGGCTTCGAGGAAGAAACCGTCGGTATTGCAGGTCAGTTTATAGGCTTTGGCGATATTCTCCGTTTCCGGATGGGGACGTAAGCCCGCGGACAGAACCAGGTAGTCGGCCTTGATTTCCATCTGCCGGTGGAGTATTTTGTCCTCGAAAGATATCGTTACGCCATCTTCTTCAGGTTCTACCTGAGGTTTGTTGTCGGGGGTGAAAAGAAAGAAGAGAACGCCCCTGTCCCGTGCCTCTTTATAGTATTTCTCTCTGAGGCCATAGGCGCGCATGTCCCGGTAGAGAATGGCGACAGTGGTCTCCGGGGAACTCTTCTTGACGGCAATGGCGTTCTTGAGAGCATCCTGACAGCAGACCCGGGAACAGTAATTATGAGGCTCCTCCCGCGAGCCGACGCACTGGATCATGACAACCGTTTCTTCAGCGCCGGGCGGCTGGTCTACAAGCCTTTGTTCGAACTCCCTCTGGGTGAGAATGCGTTCGGATTCTTCATAGGCATATTCCTCCGGGGTATGTTCGACGCCGCCGCTGGCAATGAGAATGGCGCCATGCTCGATGATCTGACCGTTGGTGAGTTTGGTCTTGAAATTACCGACGAACCCGTCCGATTCGCTGACCGTCGTGCCGAGATGAACACTGATCGCCGGATTTTCTTCTATGGCGGCAATCAGATTCTGCAGGTGGCTCTGGATGTCGTCCCCTTCGAGAGTGGAGCGGAGCTGGAGCAGCAGCCCCCCCAGTTTCTTTTCTTTTTCGACAAGATAGACGCCGTACCCCTGCTCGGCAAGAGAGATGGCCGCCGTCATGCCGGCCAAGCCTCCGCCGACAATCATGGCCGAGTGGGTCACCTCCACCGAAGGACTGCTCACCGGGTCAAGCAGCCTGGTCTTGGCGATATTCATATTGACGATATCTATAGCTTTTTCCGTGGCTTTTTCCTTGTTGTCGGAGTGACACCAGGAACACTGTTCACGGATATCGGCCAGTTCAAAAAGAAATTTATTGAGGCCGACTTCCCGGATGGTGTCCTGGAAAAGCGGTGAGTGCGTCCTCGGCGTGCAGGAGGCGACGACAACGCGATTGAGGTTCTTTTCCTTGATCAGATCGCGAATCTTCTGCTGTCCGTCGGGGGCGCAGGCATAGAGAATAGTTTCGGCATGGGTCACACCTTCTCTCGTGGCAGCTTCTTCAGCAACCTTTTCGACATCGACGGTACCGGCTATATTGGCGCCGCAGTGGCAGACAATGACACCGACCCTGGCCTCCTCCCCGGTTATGTCTCGTTCGGGAGGCAAGACGACCTCTTC
>JBEPWT010000337.1:0-2524 GCA_041642275.1 Desulfopila sp.
GCCGTCCCCGGAGTTGCCAAAGGCCTGCTCCATATTCACCGACGGCTTGGCCGCATGCCACTGGGGGAAGTGGCGGCGCCGGCCATAGACTATGCCCGCGGCCACGAACTCAACCGGTTCCAGGCCAGCTTTCTCAGGCTTCTGCAGCCCATCGTCACCCAGACGGAGACGGGGCGGAGACTCTACGGCTGCAGGGATACCTTCGTCGGCGAGGGCGATCGTCTGGAAAACCATGAACTCGCCGCTTTTCTCGAAACGCTGGTCGAAGACCAAGGCGAGAGCTTCTACCGCGGCGACGTCGCCGCCGCCATGGTCAAAGAGATGCGCGAAAACGGCGGGCTGCTGACAGCCGAGGACCTGGAGAACTACCGGGTAATCGAGCGCAGGCCCCTGAAGGTGAAGTATCGCCACAGCATCTTTCATACCTGCCCGCCGCCCTCCATGGGCGGCTCTCTTATCGCCCTGTCTCTCGAGCTTTATGCTGCCTGCAGTCGGCCGGATTTTGCCTGGGGCAGCAGGGAGCATCTGCTGCAGACCGTGACCATAATGCAGGAGGTTGAGAGACTGCGCCGGCGCGGCATACTTTCGCCGGAGCACCTGCAGTCCCACGAGGCGGCGGAGGTGGCGGCAAGTCTTGCCGCCGTCAGGCTGTTTCCCAGGGGCACGACCCATATCAGCATAGCCGATAAAGAGGGGAACTGCGCCGCCATGACCTGTTCCAACGGCGAGGGTTGCGGCTGGTTCGCCCCGGGCACCGGCGTTATGCTCAATAACATGATGGGGGAAGATGATCTGCATCCCGATGGATTTCACACAGCGCCTGCCGGTCAACGGGTGGGCTCAATGATGGCGCCGTCGATGCTCATGGACGAGGACGGTGTCAAACTGGTGCTCGGCAGCGGCGGCTCCAAGCGTATCCGTACCGCCATTACCCAGGTGCTCAGCCAGGTGCTGGATTTCGACAGAGGCCTGCAGCAGGCGGTGGTCGCCCCCAGGCTCTACTGGGACGGCGAGTGTCTGCAGGTCGAACCGGGTTTTGACAGCAAGACGCTGCGCTCTCTGGGGATAGAAATGAACGTCTGGCAGGCCGCCGATGTCTATTTCGGCGGCGTGCATGCCGTCATTCCCGGCTGTGAAGGGGCGGGCGACCCGCGTCGGGGCGGCTACGTCGTCGAAGTGAAATAACTTACCGATTACCGATGAAACTCAGCCTGGCCTCTAGCAAGGGGGCCGGGTTGCTCATTTCGCGGGTGTCTGCAGCCAGGACGGCTGCAGCCAAGCCCCCATGGACGGGTTTATGGCGTCCCGTGAAATGAGCAACCCGGTCCCTTAGGCGGCGTAGCTGAGTTTCATTGGTAATCAGCGTACCACCCGGGCGGTGCCGGGCCAAATTCAAGCACTAACAAATTTACGCAAATACAACACGTTATGATTTTGTTAGTTAGAAGATAGTATTTTGTTATTTGAGAGCAATACCTTTGAGATTGCCAGGCGCCAGAGCGGTTGAGGAAAAGCGCGGCGTCTGCGGTTCCTGCGCGGGCTGGAAAGGAGGCGGCGAAAGAAAGGGGGGAATAGTTTATCTTCGTCCGTACTCATAAAGACAGACGGAAGCGAAGGCGCGGCGGGGGAGGGATATTGGGGGAAACAGACAATGAGACGATTTCGACGGGTTGACAAGAAAAGATTCAAGGAACTTACCTATCCGCATCTGGAGTTTCTCTACAATGTGGCGTATAAATATTCCGGCACTTCCTATGACGCCGAAGACCTGGTGCAGGAAACCATGTATACCGCCTATCGCAAATTTTCGCAGCTGCGGGAGGAGAGTAAATGCCGGTCATGGCTGTTCATGATTCTCCGCAGCCATTTCCTCAAGGAAAGACGGCAGTGGGTCAAAAGACCCTATCTCGATGACGGCGATGGCTACCTGAAAAACGTTACCATGGGAAGGGATTCGGAAACAGCCAGCATATATGAAAAACGCGTCGATAAAAAGCAGGTGCATGCGGCGCTGTCCCGGCTTCCGGAAAAATTCCAGTCGGTGCTCATCCTCTATTACATGGAGGAGATGACCTACCAGCAGATTGCCGAATATCTCGATATTCCCCTCGGTACGGTGATGTCCCGTCTCTCCCGCGGCAAGAAATATATGAAAAACGAATTGATCCAGCGCCTCAAGGGAACGTCTTCGGTCAACAAGATTGTTCCCATTGCAGGGCTGTTTGGTTGAGGAGGGCGGTATGGATTGTCTGCAATTTTGTCGATGGCTCGAAAGCAGGGATACCCATGATGTTTCGGTGGCGGACAAGGCCATGAAACACGCGGCTTCATGTTCGCAATGCCAGAAAAAACTTCATGTCGATGAGCATCTCGATGCCCTTCTTTTCAAGGCGATGGCAAAAGAGCCGCTGCCTCCGGGGCTGCAGGCCAAAGTCGATTTGAGTCTGGAGGCGACGGCTGCAAAACGTGCTCCGGGGTTTTTGGGGCTCTATGCTGCCCTGGCAGCGGTGGCGGCGGTGATGGT
>JBEPWT010000338.1:0-2520 GCA_041642275.1 Desulfopila sp.
CGCTCTGCAACAACGAAGGCGAACCAATCTGCAGCCGGCACGACAAAATACCGCCGGTGGTCAAGAAACTGGTGAATGCCTGGAAGACCGAAGAATACTTCGACCATATCTCTCCGGTGGCGCTGCCCTCCAACGACCGGGTGGTTGAAATAATCCATAAGGCCAGATCCATACTCTTCCCGGGCTATTTCACCGAGGCCAAACTGCACCAATCCAACCTGGAGTACTTCCTCGGCCAGGAAACCACAACCCTCTATGAAATGGTCGTCGAGCAGGTCAGCATGGCCATACGCCATGACTGCCGCCGCAACGTGCTGCCCTGCACCAACTGCGAGCAGCTGAGCCACAGCATAGCCTATTCATTCATCGAGAGGCTGCCGCAGGTCACCGCCCTGCTGACCGAAGATATCCGGGCGACGCTGGCGGGCGACCCGGCCACCAAAAGTCCGGACGAGGTCATTTTCTGCTACCCGGGCCTGCTGGCAACCTCGATCTTTCGTCTGGCCCATGAACTGTTCAAGCTCAAGGTGCCGATCATTCCGCGCATAATGACCGAATACGCCCACCACAAAACAGGCATAGACATCCACCCCGGAGCCACCATCGGCCCCGGTCTCTTCATCGATCACGGCACCGGCGTGGTTATCGGTGAAACCACGATCATAGGCACGGGGGTGCGCATCTACCAGGGCGTGACCCTGGGGGCTTTGTCACTGCCGCGCGATGCCGGCGACAAGCTCTACCAAAAGAAGCGGCACCCCACCATCGAGAACAATGTCATTGTCTACGCCAACACCACCATCCTCGGCGGCGATACGGTCATCGGCGAGGGGTCGGTGATCGGCGGCAATATCTGGCTTACGGAAAGCGTCGCTGCCGGCACCAAGGTACTTTTGAAAAAACCGGAGCTCATCTATACCGGTTCACCCAAAAGCTGATCATGCCGCCGGCAGAGGGAAAAATCGCTGCAGCAACAAAAGCGGCGACCACTTCATGAGGCAAAACCATGTCTGAACATATATCGGCAACAATAGGAAACACCCCGCTTCTGCGACTATCCGCACTCTCGGGCACAACGGGGGCGACGATTCTGGGCAAGCAGGAATCGCGCAACCCCATGGGCAGCGTCAAGTGCCGGATCGCCGTGGCCATGATCGAGGCGGGCGAAAGAGATGGGCACATCGATGGGAAGACGGTGATAGTCGAACCGACCAGCGGCAACACCGGCCTGGGGCTGGCCTTCGTCTGCGCCGCCAAGGGGCTCAAACTGGTGCTGACCATGCCGGAGTCGATGAGTATCGAGCGCCGTCAGATGCTTGCCCACCTGGGCGCTCGACTGGTGCTGACTCCGGCGGCGGAGGGCATGAAGGGTGCTATCGCCGCAGCCAGGGAAATACTTGCCGCAGAGGATAAGGCCTTTATGCCCGACCAGTTCGCAAATCCGGCCAACCCAGAAATTCACCGGCAGACCACGGCCCTGGAGATCTGGCGGGACAGCGGCCAGCACGTCGACATATTCGTTGCCGGCGTCGGCACGGGGGGAACCATAACCGGCGTTTCGGAGATTTTGAAAATACACAATCCGGCCATGAAGACAATCGCCGTCGAGCCCGCGGATTCGCCGATCCTTTCAGGCGGCAAACCCGGTCCCCACAAGATCCAGGGGATCGGCGCCGGTTTCGTGCCGGAAATTCTCAACCGGGACATAATCGATGAGGTGGCAACGGTCAGCAACGAAGAGGCCTTTGCCGCAGCCCGACATCTGGCCCGTCTCGAAGGTGTTTTCTGCGGCATTTCCTCCGGCGCGGCCCTGCATGCCGCCCTGCAGGCGGCTAAACGGCCGGAAAACAGCGGCAAAACCATTGTCGTCATCCTGCCGGATACCGGAGAGCGCTATCTGAGCACCGAGCTGCTGGAAAAAGAATACGCTGTATAGGCCGCCCGCCGCTAGACATAATGCTTGACAGAAAAACAGAGAGACCGTTAAATATAGCCATAAATATTAATCAGTTAATGGATATTTCAGGGTGATTACGGATGGGGTCAACTTGTAAAATATCCGGGCTAGTGTCATGTCACACTTGAAAAGTTAGTTTAAAAATGGTATGGTCAATAAAAACGGAGAAGACCATGCCCAAAATTAAGTATAGGTTTTCACTGGACCAAGAAGAACGTAACGAACTTGAGGCCGTTGTTTCCAAAGGAAAGCACAACTCCCAGAAAGTGCTCAATGCATTGATTCTTCTGAACTACGACGAGGATGCTGTCAACCCGAGGACTTTAGGGGAGCAGGAAATCGCTAACGTTCTAAAGGTCAGTGCAATGAAGATTCACCGAATCAAGCAGCGATTTGTGGAAGAAGGTCTCGATGTTGCGCTCAATGGGCGCAAGGGTGAAAGAGTTTACAGGCGTAAGGCCGATGGTGATTTTGAGGCACACCTTGTTGCTCTTAGTTGCAGCGATCCACCAGAAGGTCATGCCCAATGGTCGCTACGGTTACTTGCAGATAGGGTCGTAGAG